>NZ_CP081844.1:2827174-3140258 GCF_019803445.1 Caenibius sp. WL | reverse complement strand
TCGCCGGACCGGGGGAGGCGGAGGATATCCCGCTGGCCCGCCACGCCGACGACAAGAACCGGATTCCCCGGGCCGAACTGATTTCGGTGATTACCGGGCAGTTGGACCTTCTGATGAAGGAAGTGGGCAAGGCGCTGAAGGATATGGGCTTCGCCGGGCCGCGCGGGCACCAGGTGGTGCTGACCGGCGGCGGTGCGGAACTGGCCGGGATTGCGGATTATGCGCAGAATGCGCTGGGCAAGCCGGTGCGGATCGGCCGGCCACCTGCACTGCGCGGCTTGCCCGAAGCACATTCCGTCCCTGGATTCGCCACTTTGGCGGGCCTCGTCCTTTACGCGGCCGCCGCGCCGGTCGATATCCGTTCGGTGGGCCCAAAACACCAGCCGGCGCGGTCCTATTCGGGTTTCGGACTCGTCGACCGGGTGTTCGGGGCCTTGAAGGAGTACTTCTGATCGGTGGTTTGTGCCGTCTGCACCGCTGTGGCTTGTGGAAAAGGGTAATTACGCTTTGCACGTGCGATTCGCTTTGTGGCACAAGCACGATCAAGTGGATTCATACGTTTTCGTCTCCTTGGAGGGAGCATTATGAGCATTAATATCGGCCCGCCGTCTGTCGATGAACTCCGCCCCCGGATCACCGTGATCGGCGTTGGTGGCGCGGGCGGCAACGCCATCGCCAACATGATCCAGGCGCAGATCGAAGGCGTGGACTTCGTTGTTGCCAACACCGATGCGCAGGCGCTCAACAATTCGATCGCGGAAACGCGCATCCAGTTGGGGCCGGATATCACGCAGGGCCTCGGTGCCGGTTCGCGCCCCGAAGTGGGCCGCGCGGCCGCCGAAGAAACGGTGGAGGAGCTTGAGCGCGCTCTCGAAGGCGTGAACATGTGTTTCATCGCCGCCGGTATGGGCGGCGGCACTGGCACCGGCGCCGCGCCGGTGATCGCGGAAGTCGCGCGCCGCAAGGGCGTGCTGACGGTGGGCGTGGTGACGAAGCCGTTCCTGTTCGAAGGATCGCGCCGGATGCGTTCGGCCGACGCCGGGATCGAGGAATTGCAGAAGCATGTCGATACGCTGATCGTCATTCCGAACCAGAACCTGTTCCTCGTCGCCAAGGCTGAAACGACTTTCAAGGAAGCGTTCGAGCTGGCCGACGAAGTGCTCCAGCAGGGCGTCCGCTCTATCACCGACCTGATGGTGATGCCGGGTCTCATCAATCTCGATTTCGCCGACGTGCGTTCGGTGATGAGCGAGATGGGCAAGGCGATGATGGGCACCGGCGAAGGCGAAGGCGAAAATCGTGCGCTGGAAGCCGCCGAACGCGCCATCGCCAACCCGCTGCTCGACGGTGTGTCGATGACCGGCGCCAAGGGCGTGATCATCTCGATCATCGGCGGCGACGACATGAAGCTGCTCGAAGTCGACGAAGCGGCCAATCACATTCGCGAACTCGTCGATCCGGATGCTAACATTATCTGGGGTTCGGCGTTCAATCCCGATCTGGCGGGCAAGGTCCGCGTGTCGGTGGTCGCGACCGGTATCGATCAGGAAGCTTCGCCCGCACGGGTGGAGTCGCGCCCGCTCAGCCTTGGCGCGGGCCGTGCGCCCAAGCGTCCGGTCATGCCGCTTTCGGCCGATGCCGAACTGGCCTCCGATGCTGCTCCGGCCGCGGCGGAAGCGCAGCCCGCTCCGGCGCCGCAGCCTTCGTTCGAAGCGCCCGCTCCGGTTGCCGCCGCCCCGGAAAATCCCGTGGCCCAGCCTTACGAAGCCCCGCGTGTGGCGGCCTTCGGCAATCACGGGCAACAGCCCCAGCCGCAGGCTGCTCCCGAATCCGATGCGGAGCCGTTCGAACTGACTTTCGCACTGGATGCGGATGAGCCTGCCGGAGCGCCCGCTTCGGCCCCGGCGGCCGATTCGCATGCCAATGGCCTTGGCAATCTGGTGAATGACGGGCTGCTGAACAATGCCGATCGTCTGGCGCAGGGCGATCGGCCGGCCAGCCCGCCAGCAGCAGCGCCGGCTCCGGCGGCGGCCCCTGCCGCTGCGAAGCCCGCACAGGCCGGTGGCAGCACTCTGTTCGAGCGGATGGCCAATCTTTCGCGCAACGCACGGAACGGGGCGGACGATGATGACGATGCCGGTGGTTCGGCGCTCAACATCCCGCGCTTCCTCGGCCGCCAGAACAACCAGTAGCTTTCCCATGTCTGTTCGCGCCCGGTTCATCCGGGCGCGGATAGGCAGGGCCGCAGCCTGAAGGGAGAGTTCGGGCGGAAGCGAAGGTTCGATTGCGCAATTTCGATACATATCTCCGCGCGCGCCTCTGCCGCAGCGCGTCCGCTCTGCTCATTGCAGCGGCAGGCTTTGCTTCTGGGCAACAGGCCGTGGCGCAAGCGGGCCCGATGGTATCCCGTGAAGTTGTCCAGCCCGTGCCGTCATCGCGGGGGACAAGCGCGCTCAATTCGGCTTTGCAGCGGCTGGCCTCCAATTCCCGCGATGCCACGGCGCTGGTCGATGCGGGGTTTGCCGCGCTGGAAATAGGCGATGTCGATGCGGCGGTCGGGTTCTTCAGCCGGGCCGATGCCGTCGATCCGGGCAATGCGCGGGCGCAGGCCGGGTTGGGCGCGGCCTATGTGCGCAGCGAAAACCCTTACGATGCCCTGCTCATGTTCGAAGAGGCGGAGCGGGCGGGGGCGGCGCCAGCCGTTCTCGCAGGCGATCGCGGCCTGGCCTACGATCTGGTGGGCGACACTGGCTCCGCCCAAACATTTTACCGCAAGGCGCTTGCGCTGGGCCCGAATCCGGAAGTCACCCGCCGCCTTGCCGTCAGCCTGGCGATCTCCGGCGACCGGGGCGGGGCAGAGGCGGCCCTGCTGCCGCTGTTGCAGAAGCAGGACCTTGCCGCCTATCGCGCCCGGGCTTTCGTGCTGGCAATCAGCGGCGATGCCAAGGAAGCGCAAAAGATTGCCGATCAGGTGATGCCGCGCGCGATGGCGTCCAAGATCGCCCCCTATCTGCGATATATGCCGCGCCTGACTCCGGCACAGCAGGCAGCGGCCGCCAATTTCGGGCAATTCCCGGCCGTGGCCCAGATCGGCAAGCAGGATCCGCGCGCTGCGAAGTATGCCAGCAACACCACCAGGCGCCCTGCGCAAGTCGCGGCGGTGGTGGCTCCGGCAGCAGCGCCGCAATCCGCGCTGGTTCCGGCGGGCGAACCCTTCGGCCGGAAAGCGGA
Source organism: Caenibius sp. WL (assembly GCF_019803445.1). Classification (NCBI taxonomy): domain Bacteria; kingdom Pseudomonadati; phylum Pseudomonadota; class Alphaproteobacteria; order Sphingomonadales; family Erythrobacteraceae; genus Caenibius; species Caenibius sp. WL. Next base: position 3,137,027 of record NZ_CP081844.1, on the reverse strand, counting down.
TGCGGAAAAGCCGGCGAAGACCACCCGTGCGAGCAGCCGCGCCCGGCAAGTGGCCGCCGTGTCCCCGGCGCAAGCCGCAAACGGACGGCGCGCGCGGGAATTGCCGCCCGTGTCGGCGCAAGCGGCGGCTGCGCCCCAGCAGGCAGCAGCGGCTTACGCGCCCCCGCCAACGGCCGCCGCGAGGCCGACAGGCGAATTGCCTGCCGTGTCGCAAGGGCAGGCCACCGCGTTTGCTGCGCAAAGCGTGACACAGTCGCAACCGGTTGTGCAGCCTGTCCCCAGCGGCGCGGCGCCAGTGGCAGGCGTGGCCAGTTCACAGGCAACCCAGCCTGTCAGCCGCGTAGCCCCGGACTATCCCGCGCCCAGCCAAGCCGCTGCTGCGGGGGGCGGGCGCGCGGGCGACGCGGCCATCGCCAGTTACGGCAATGCGCCTGATAGCACGGCCTCGCGCACGGCCTATGGCGCGGTGCTGCAACAGCAGGCGGCTCCGACACCCGCGCCGGCCGCGACGGCCCTGTCGGCCCCGGTCCCAGCGGCAACCGCAGCGCCAGCGGCGCAACCCTACGGCCCCACTTTGCAGGAGGGAACGGCCCAGGCGCTTGCCGCCGCGCCGCCATCCGCTGTCGCGGCAAATCCGCCCGCCGCCGGTGGAGCGGAACCGGCGCAAGGGTATGCCGCGCCATCGGCTCCGGCATCGCCCCCCGCGCCCACGCAGCCTGTCGCTCCGTCCGCGCCGGTGAATCTGGCGGATGCCTTTGCCGATTTCGCGCTGCCGACAGCCGTGCAACGCGCGCCGGGAGCGGTGGACATTACCCGGATCACCCCCCGCCGTGACGAAGTGCCTGCCGCGCGGGAAACGGCGGTGGAAGCGAAGCCGCCTGCCACCGCCACACCATCGGCGAGGGAAGCGCCAGCCAGAGGCGCGAAAGACACCAAATCCGCCACCGCAGCCAAAGCCCAGAAGGATGCGAAGAAGGACGCCAAGCCCAAGCCGCCCGCGCAGCCCAGCCGTGTATGGGTCCAGGTGGCGACAGGGCGCGATGTCGGTGCGCTCGGCTTCGACTGGCGGCGGATGACCCGGGCCAATGCGGACCTGTTCAAGGGTCAGAAACCTCACGTGGCGGTGTGGGGCCAGAGCAACCGCCTGCTGACCGGGCCTTTCCCCAATGCCGCGGAAGCGCGCGTTTTCGTCAACAAGCTCAAGAAGGACGGGCTGGATTCTTTCGTCTTCACCAGCAGCGAAGGCGAGGAAGTGAAAGCGTTGCCGGCGCGCTGAGCCGCCATGCTGCGTGGCTTGTGCACAGCTTTTGAACAGGCTTATCGAGTTTTGCCCAGCGCCATGATGCCATTCCATTGCGATTGGCGGCTCTCGCGGCGCATCGATGCAGGGAAGGCGGAAGAACAAGGTGCGGACAATGAGGACAGACGGACGAGCATTCGACCGGGAGGACGAGGACGCGGCGCCCGTTGAAATGCTCGTGCAACTGTTCGAAGCGCGCGGCTGGCCGTGCGATTTCGTCGGCGAAGATGAGATTTCGGGCGAAATACAGGGCAGCTGGGCCAATTATCAGCTGCGTGGGATCTGGCGTTCCGAAGACCGGGTGCTGCAATTGCTGTGCCTGCCGGATGTGCGCGTGCCCCAGACCAAGCGGCGGGAAATGTTCGAACTGCTGGCGCTGGTGAACGAACAGCTCTGGCTCGGCCATTTCGATATCTGGTCGAATGGCGGCGTGCTCCTTTACCGGCATGGCATGATGCTGGGGGACGATGGACTCCTCAGCCTGGGGCAGGCGCAGGCCATCGTCGAAGCGGCGGTCAGCGAATGCGACCGGTTCTACCCCGCGTTCCAGTTCGTCCTGTGGGGAGACAAGAGCCCCGCCGACGCGCTCGACAGCGCGCTGGTCGATCCGGCAGGCGAAGCCTGACCGCAAGCGGGCGGCCTTGCACAGGCAGGGCTTGACTGCGCGGTGCCGCTGGATCAGTCGATGCTGTGATGACTACTTTCCATTCGATCCTCCTCGTCGGTTGCGGCAACATGAGCGGGGCCCTGCTGGCCGGTTGGCTGGCAGGCGGCGTTCCGCCCGGCCGTTTCACTATTGTCGATCCCGTCCTGCCCGCAGCGCCGGAAGGCGTGACTTTGCTGCGCGAACTGCCCGATGCCCGGTTCGACACCATCCTGCTGGGGGTGAAGCCGCAAGTGTTCGGCGAAGTCGCGCAAGGGGTGGAGCCGCTGGCCGGCGCAGGGGTGACGGTCATTTCGATGATGGCCGGGGTCGAACTTGCCAGTCTCGCCGCGCGGTTTCCGCGCGCGGCCGCCCATGTGCGGATGATGCCGAATCTCGCCGCTGCTTTGGGCAAATCTCCGGTGGCGCTGGCCGCCGTGGGGGCTGACGATGCGGCAAAAGCCGCGCTCACCGATTTCATGGCGCCGCTCGGCACGAGTGAGTGGATCGACGAGAGCCTGTTCGATCTGGTGACGGCGCTGGCGGGCTCCGGCCCGGCATTCGTCTATCGCTTCATCGATGCGCTGGCGGCCGGGGCCGAGCGGTTGGGCATGCCATCCGCCGAAGCCGGGCGCCTCGCCATTGCGATGGTGGAAGGGGCATCGGCTCTGGCTGCCAGCTCCGATGTGTCGCCAGGGGAACTCGCCCGGCGGGTGACCAGCCCCGGCGGAACGACGGCGGCCGGTTTGCAGGTGATGGATGCCGAAGGCCTCTTTGCCGATCTGATCGAAGCCACGTTGAAGGCGGCGCGCGATCGCGGGGCGGAAATGGCCGCCGCGGCCCGGGCGGAGCAGGGCGGAAGCCCCGGCAACTGAGGCCTTCAGGGTCAATTGTAACAATTGTAATTTTCGCGGGGGTTCCCTCGGTTTTCCTTGAAAAACGTGGGCGCAAACGCGATATTCTCCGTTGACCGGCCCATCCCTGAGGCTGGCAAAGGAGTTTTGGACACAATGGCAAATTGGAACGATCCCCAGCCCAGGCAGCCGGGCTTCGGCGCGTCTCCGAGCCTGAATGGGGAAGCTGTCGGCAGCGCGACGTACGATCTCGGCCTGCGCCGCTACATGCTTTCGATCTACAATTACATGTCTTCCGGCGTTCTGCTGTCGGGCATTGTCGCGCTGCTGTTCGCGCAGAGCGGCTTTGCCGCGCAACTGATGACCGGCGGCAATCCGCTGGCATGGGTCATCATGCTGGCGCCCCTCGGCTTCGTCTTCGCAATGAGCTTCGGGGCGAACCGCTTCAGCACGTTTACGCTGCAGGCGATGTTCTGGGCTTTCGCGGCGGTGATGGGCCTTTCGCTCTCGACCATTTTCCTGGTCTTCACCAAGGCCTCGATCGCGATGACTTTCTTCGCGACGGCGGCGGCTTTCGCGGGGCTTAGCCTGGTCGGCTACACCACCAAGAAGGACCTGTCGGGCATGGGCACGTTCCTGATCATGGGCGTGATCGGCCTGCTGGTGGCGATGGTCATCAACATCTTCGTCGGTTCGACGTTGCTGCAGCTCGGCATCAGCGCCATCGGCGTGCTGATTTTCGCTGGCCTGACCGCGTATGACACGCAGCGCCTGAAAATGATGTATCATCAGGTCGCCGGGACCGATTTTATCGGCAAAGCCATCGTGCTCGGCGCGCTGAGCCTCTATCTCGACTTCATCAACATGTTCCAGTTCCTGCTTTCTTTCCTTGGGCAGCGCGACTGATCGCAAGTTTGAGTCGAAATAACGTGCCCGGGATGCGAATTTCGCGTCCCGGGCATTTTCATTATGGTTATCAGCCGGTAGACTGCTTCATTCTGGCGAAAGGCATCATGCGGTAGGGATTTGTGCGTGGTGTCGGCAAATGGAGGGGCTTCCGCCGTTATGATTAGTTTTACGTTTACCAAGTCTCGTAACCTTGCCGTTGCGGTTGGCATGACCGCTCTGGCGGCTTGCGCGACACCTCCGCCGCCGCCTCCGCCGCCCCCGCCGCCTGTGGCAACTCCTGCGCGGCCGGTTCCGCCGGGGGGCGCTTCGGCCAACATGTTCATTCCGCCGGTTGGGATCGATGGCCTGCGCCAGACGGTCAATTCCCACGTCAGCGAGGCACAGCGCATCTGGAATTTCCGTTCGGCCTACAATGTGGCTGCGCTGAATTGCCTGCAACCGCAGCACGCCAATATTCTGGAAGGCTACAAGGCGTTCCTGACCGGGCACAAGCGCGATCTGACGCGGATCAACAACACCGTGGAAAACGAATGGCGCCAGTCGCAGGGCAAGGACTTCGCCCGCGCGCGTGATACGTATTCGACGCAGGTCTATAACTACTGGGCGCTGCCGCCGGTGCTGCCGCAGTTCTGCGACGCGATGACGCAGATCGTCCAGCAGGAAACCATGATGCCGTCGGGCTCGCTCGATGCGTTCGCCAACAGCGGAATGGCCAAGCTCGAAGGGGTGTTCAACGAATTCTATAGCGCGTTCGAACGGTATCGCGTGGATGTCGCGGCCTGGGACGCGCAATATGGCGCTGCCTTTGGTTACACGCAGTTGCAATACACCAACGCCACGTACACCGCGCCGGTCATTCCCGCGGCCCCGGCACCGCAATAAGACTTCGGGTATGGAAGGGCGAATTTATCGCGGAAGCCGATAATTTGCTCTTCCAAGCCCTTGCGAGCTTCGCTAAGAGGCCCGCTCACGCAAGCCTAGGGTTACCAGGCTTGGCGTCAGTACACTGGAACGGGGCCGTAGCTCAGCTGGGAGAGCGCGTCGTTCGCAATGACGAGGTCAGGGGTTCGATCCCCCTCGGCTCCACCAGTGGCGTTTTCTTTGTCCAGCCTCTTGCGACGTGTTATCCAGCCGCGCGGCGGGTGGTTGGCGCAGTCCGTGTTGCGCTGCCGTTTCGTCGCCGCGATGCAATGCCATTATCCGGGACATCCGATGCATTTTCTCGACCAGGCCAAAATATACCTCCGTTCCGGCTCGGGCGGGCCGGGCGCGGTCAGTTTCCGGCGCGAGAAATACATCGAATATGGCGGTCCCGATGGCGGAAATGGCGGCAAGGGCGGCGATATCGTGTTCGAAGCGGTGCCGGCGCTGAACACGCTGATCGATTTTCGCTATACCCAGCATTTCAAGGCCCAGCGTGGCGGCCATGGCATGGGCAAGGACCGCACAGGCGCCAGCGCGCCCGATCTGGTGATCAAGGTCCCGGTCGGCACTCAGGTCATTTCCGATGAGGACGGCGAAACCGTGCTGGCTGATCTGGTCGAAGTGGGGCAGCGGGTCATCCTGCTCGAAGGCGGCATGGGCGGGCGTGGCAACGCCAGCTACAAGACCAGCACCAACCGCGCGCCGCGCCAGCATCAGCCCGGCATTCCGGGACAGGAGATGTGGGTGTGGCTGCGGCTCAAGCTGCTGGCCGATGTCGGGCTGGTCGGGCTGCCCAACGCGGGCAAATCCACGTTCATCAATCAGGTTTCCAACGCTCAGGCCAAAGTGGGCGATTATGCTTTCACCACGCTTGTTCCCAAGCTTGGCGTGGTGCGGCACAAGGGGCGCGAGTTCGTGCTGGCCGATATCCCGGGCCTGATCGAAGGCGCGGCCGATGGCGCGGGGATCGGTGACCGTTTCCTCGGCCATATCGAACGGTGCCGGGTGTTGATCCATCTGATCGACATCGCCGGGGAAGATCCGGCCGAAGCGATGCGGATCGTGGAAGACGAACTGGCCGCCTATGGCGGGGGGCTGGATGACAAGCCGCGCCTGATCGTGCTCAACAAGATCGATCTGGCCGATGCCGAACTGGCTGCGGCGTTCGCGGAAGAATTGAAGGACGCCGGGGCTGATGCCGTCTTCGCGATTTCGGGGGCCACGGGCGCCGGGATCGAGCCGCTGCTGGATACCGTGCTGTCTTATCTCCCCGCCGCGACATCGACCGAACGCCCCGATGGCGAGATCGAGGATGAGGAAACGGCCGCGCCCTGGTCGCCTTTATGACATCATTCTGCCGCCGCGTGCTTTGCAAATCGCGCTCTACTGACTAGGGCCCCCGCATCATGTCGATTTCGCGCCTTTCGGATCTGGCCGATGCCTCCCTTTGCCGCCGCCTTGTGATCAAGGTCGGCTCGGCACTGCTCGTCGAAAAAGGCGAACCGCGCCGGGCGTGGCTGGAAGGGCTGGTGGATGAAATCGCCGCCGCGCGCGGGCGCGGGCAGGAAGTGGTCGTGGTCAGTTCGGGGGCGATCGCGCTCGGGGCGGCGAAACTGCGCCTGCCGAAAGGGGGCCGGGCCGATCTTGCCGATGCGCAGGCCGCGGCTGCGGTGGGGCAGATCCTGCTGGCTGAACTCTGGTCCGAACTCCTGGCGGCCAAGGGGATCGTGGCGGCGCAATTGCTGTTGACGCTGGAAGATCTGGAGGATCGCCGCCGCTATCTCAACGCCAGCGCGACACTGGGCCGCCTGATCAAGGCCGGCGCGGTGCCGGTGGTCAACGAGAACGACAGCGTGGCCACGCAGGAGATCCGCTTCGGCGACAACGATCGGCTGGCGTCCCGCGTGGCGCAGGCGGCGCAGGCGCAGGCGGTGCTGCTGCTGTCCGATATCGATGGGCTCTACGATCGCGATCCGCGTGCGGAAGGGGCGCGCATGCTGCCCGAAGTGCGCGGGGTGACAGCGGAAATCCACGCCATGGCCACGGGCGGATCGGGTTCCGGCCTCGGTTCGGGCGGGATGACGGCGAAATTGTTGGCTGCCGAAATCGCGGAGCGGGCGGGGATCGTGCTGGCGATCCTCAACGGCACTTATGAACGGCCCATCGCCCGGGCATTGGGGCAGGGGATCGGGACGCTGTTCCTGCCCCGGCGCAGGGATGCCGCGCGCAAGGCATGGCTGGGCGGGCGTTTGCGGATGAAAGGTGCGCTGACGATCGATGCGGGTGCGGTGGCCGCTCTGGGCGCGGGCAAGAGCCTGTTGGCGGCGGGGATCACGGCGGTCGAAGGTGCTTTCCACCGGGGCGATCCGGTGGCCATTCGCGACAGTGCGGGCACCGTGCTGGCGCAGGGGCTGGTCGAATATGATGCGGTGGAATGTGTCAGGCTGCTGGGGCACAGTTCCACCGAACATGCGGATATTCTCGGCTATGCCCCACGGTCCGCCGTGGTGCATCGCAATCAGTTGGTGTTGTTGTGACGATAGCTTTGACCGGCGCGACCGGTTTTGTGGGCCAGGCGGTGCTGGATGCGGCGGCCGCGCAGAAGATGGCAGTTCAGGCTCTGGCCCGGCGTGTCCAGCCGGACCGCAGGGGCGTGCACTGGATTCGCGGCGATCTTGGCGATCGCCGGTCGCTGATGCGGCTGGTCGATGGCGTGGAGGCGGTGATCCACGTGGCCGGGGCGGTCAACGCGCCCGATGAAGCCGAATTCGAAGCCGCCAATGTCGAAGGCACGCTGGCGGTGGTCGAAGCGGCGCTGGCGGCGGGTGTGCCGCGGTTCGTTCATGTCTCGTCGCTCGCGGCGCGGGAACCGCACTTGTCGGCCTATGGCGCGTCGAAGCGGCGCGGGGAAAAGATTGTTGCCGCCAGCGGGCTGGACTGGACGATCATCCGCCCGCCCGCGGTCTATGGCCCGCGCGATACGGAAATGTTCGAACTGTTTCGCGGCGCCAAATGGGGGGTGGTCCCGATGCCGCCACCGGGGCGCACGTCGGTGATCCATGTGGATGATCTGGCCCGGCTGCTGCTGGCATTGGTCGATGGCGGCGAAGATGTGACTCATCGCCTGTTCGAACCGGACGATGGGCAGCCGCAAGGTTGGGGTCACAAGGACCTGGCCGAAGCGATCGGCGCGGCAATGGGGCGCAAGCCCTGGGTGCCGCACATGTCGCGCGGTACGCTGGACTGGATTTCCCGCATCGAAGGCTGGGTCCGGCCCGGCAAAGTCAAACTGAGCACGGACCGGGTCAATTATATGGTCCATCCCGACTGGGTGGTGACATCCGGCCATGCGGTGCCTGAGCGCCGCTGGAAGCCGGAAATCCGCACCCGTGACGGGCTCAGGGCCACGGCTGACTGGTATCGCAAGCAGGGCTGGCTCTGACGCCTATCCGGCGGCCTCGGGCGGCATTCCGGCGCAAATCCCCCACGGTCTGACTCGGTACGCTCGGCTTGTGGGCATAATTCTTGTAGAATTGCGCCGACAGGGTGGGGGTATTCGCCAATGAGGCTATTGCGCGCTGGGATTGCCGGGGGTGTGCTTGCATCCACTGCTTTCTCGTTCACGCCTGCCCATGCGGACAAGCCTGCGGTGGAGACGAGCTGCTCTGCCCCAGCGGCGGCCGAGCCATCCGGTAGGCCGGGCTCTCCGCTCGGGCCGCTGTTCGCCTCGCTCGACCCGCAAACCACCGAGGATGCCCCCGCCGCCGACTGCATCGTGCGCCCGCCCGCACCCGACCTGTTCGGTAAAGTGGCCTTGCCGGTGCGTACGAAGCCGCTTGCCGCCGATTGGGAGCAGTTGGCCGGGCCATCGCTCGATGGGGCGGAAGGCGCATGGCAGGCGTTCCTGGTGCAGGCGGGCCAGGCGCCGCGCGGCGCGGTTCTGGGCCTGGTCAACCGCTGGGTGAACGGCAGCGTGCGCTATGTGGAGGATCGCGGAGGGGACCGGTGGGCGCCGGCGGCGGAAACGCTGCGCAACCGCGTGGGCGATTGCGAGGATTTCGCCATCGCGAAAATGGCCCTGCTCGAACGCCTGGGCATTCCGGCGGACGATATGTTCCTGGTGGTGGTACGCGAAGCTTATAACAGGGGGGAGCATGCTGTTCTGGCCGTTCGCCGGGACAAGGCCATGTACATCCTCGACAACCGTACCGATCGGGTGCTGGCCGATACGGTTGTGACCGATTACATGCCGATGCTTGGCTACAGCGGTCCGTTTGCGTGGATCTATGGCCAGCAAGTGGCGCAAGGCGCCGTGCCGGGGGCACAACAGGCAAGCCCGCAGGCCACCTATGCCGAACCCGCGGCATTCTTTCGGAAATAGGCGGCGTCGCCCGCCGACCGGCGGGATAGACCAGCGATCAGCGTTCGGTGTTGGCCTTGTCGGCGGCGAGCGGCGTGGCCTTGTCCGCATCCGGGGCGGTTTGGCCGATCTGCGGCGCGGTGCGCTTGGCCGCATCGGCATCGTCCTTTTCGGACATGCCATCCTTGAAGCTGCGCAGGCCCTTGCCGAATTCGCCCATGGTTTCCGAAATCCGGCCGCGGCCGAACAAGATCAGCACCACGATCGCAACGATGATCCAGTGCGTAAGCGACATCGAACCCATTTGAACACTCCTTTGGTGTGCCCATCATAGCAGTGCCCGTTGATCGGGGAAAGCTATGCGCGATGCAGCGGCGATTCCCGCCGGATCGCGGATCAGAAGACCGGTTCGTATCCCGGGGGCAATTCTTCGTCGATGCCGGGGATGGGCGAGCTGGTCGGCACGTGAATGCCGCATTCGGTCTTGTCCCACCCTTTCCAGCGGCCCGAACGCGGATCTTCGCCCGGTGCGACCTTGCTGGTGCAGGGGGAGCAGCCGATGGACGGATAACCCTGGGCGACCAGCGGATGCGCGGGCAGATCATGCGCCACCATATAGGCATCGAGATCGGCCTTGGTCATGCTGATCAGCGGATTGACCTTGAGCCGCCCGGCCGAATCGGAGGTATCGAGTTCGAAGACCGGCAGATCGGCGCGCGTGGCCGACTGGAACGCCTTGCGCCCCGTGAGTGAGGCATCGAAATCGGTCAGCGCCTTGGCCAGCGGCAGAACCTTGCGAATTTCGCAGCAGCCATCCGGATCGTAGGACCAGCGCAGCCCGCTTTCGTCCTTGTTGGCCAGAGCCACCGGGTCCGGATAGAGATTGATCAGATTGGTCAGCCCGAGGCGTGCCACCAGAAGATCGCGATAGGCGAGCGTTTCCTCGAAATGCTTGCCCGTTTCGAGGAACAGCACCGCCACCGCAGGATCGATACGCGACGCCATGTGCAGCAGTACGGAGCTTTCGGCGCCGAAGCTGGAGACTAGCGCGACGCGGCCCGCCACCCCATCGACCAGCACCGCGCGCAACACGTCCTCCGGCGAAGCGCCAGCGAAACGCGCGTTGAGCGCGGCCGCGTCTTCAGCGGTGAAGCGTGCTCCGGTATCGATGCGGTCGATGCGGCGTGCGGTTTCAGCCATTGGTGATCCCGTGGCGCTTGGCCCAGATCGGCTGCCGGTCGTCGGCAGCGGCTTGATAGACTTCGGGCCAGCGGTTGAAGGTTGCCTCGACATCGGCCGGATCGAGCCCCTTTTCAGGCGCAAAGGCATCGAAACCGCAGCGGCGCAGATGCGAAAGCTGATCGATCAGCACATCGCCCACCGCGCGCAGTTCGCCCTTGTAGCCTGCTTCGCGCAGGATACGGGCAGCCGAATAGCCGCGCCCGTCCATGAAGGAGGGGAAATCGACTTCGATCAGGCGAAGCTGTTCGAGGAACGGGATCAGATCGCGGGCATCGTCGCCCGGTTCGACGCGGACGGCCGAAGCGTTGGTCTGCTCGGAAAAGGCGTCCACGGTGACGGCGGGATCGCCCACCGGTTCGTCATCGCGAAAGCGCAGCACATCAACCATAGAGCGCCTCCTTGAAGGGTGCCATGCCGATCCGGCGATAGGTGTCGAGGAAGCGTTCCCCGTCCTGCCGGTTGGCGAGATAGACGTCGGTCGCCTTTTCGACGGCGCCGACAATGCCGTTTTCATCGAAGCCCGGGCCGGTGATCGTGCCGAGCGAGGTATCGTCACCCTCGCAGCCGCCGAGCAGGAGCTGGTAGTTCTCCACGCCCTTGCGGTCGACCCCGAGGATGCCGATGTGGCCCGCATGGTGGTGGCCGCAGGCGTTGATGCAGCCGCTGATTTTCAGCTTCAGTTCGCCCAGCGTGTCGCTCTTGCCGGTTTCGGCGAAGCGCGTGGAAATCTTCTGCGCCACCGGGATCGAACGCGCGTTGGCGAGGCTGCAATAATCGAGGCCGGGGCAGGCGATGATATCCTCGATGGTATCGATATTCGCCGTGCCGAGGTCCGCCGCTTCCAGCTTCTGCCACAGGGTGTAGAGATCGGCCTTCTTCACGTGGGGCAGCACGATGTTCTGCGCATGCGTCACGCGCAGTTCGTCGAAGCTGTATGCCTTGGCGAGATCGGCCATCAGGTGGATCTGTGCGGCCGAGGCATCGCCCGGAATGCCGCCAACCGGCTTCAGGCTGATGTTGGCGATGATATAGCCCGGCTGCTTGTGCGCCGCGCAGTTGCGTTCCACCCACAGGGCGAAATCGGGATCGGAAAGATCGAGATCGTCGCTCAGCCCGGTTTCGAAAGCCGGATCGGTGAAATGCGCGGCAATCCGCTCCAATTCCGCGAGCGGCGGTTCGATGTTCTGCGTCAGCAGGTGGGCGAATTCCTCCTCCACCTGGCGGGCGTATTCGTCCTTGCCCAGTTCATGGACGAGGATCTTGATCCGTGCCTTGTACTTGTTGTCGCGGCGGCCATAGCGGTTGTAAACCCGCAGGCAGGCCTCGGAATAAGTGATGAGCTGGTCCAGCGGCACAAAGTCGCGGATCAGCGGCGCGACCATCGGCGTGCGGCCCATGCCGCCACCGACATAGAACGCGGCGCCCAGTTCGCCGGCATCGCTCTTCACCAGACGGATGCCGATATCGTGCAGCTTCATGGCTGCGCGGTCGGTATCGCTGGCGATCACCGCGATCTTGAACTTGCGCGGCAAAGCGAGGAATTCCGGATGAAAGCTCGACCATTGGCGCAGCAGTTCCGCATAGGGGCGCGGATCGATGATTTCATCGGCCGTGGCGCCTGCGAACTGATCGGAACTGATGTTGCGGATGCAGTTGCCGCTGGTCTGGATGGCGTGCATTTCGACTTTGGCCAGATCGGCCAGGATGTCGGGCGCGTCTTCCAGCTTGATCCAGTTGTACTGGATGTTCTGGCGGGTGGTGAAGTGGCCATAACCGCGGTCGTACTTGTCTGCGATATCGGCCAGCACATGCATCTGTGCGGAATTGAGCGTGCCATAGGGCACGGCCACGCGCAGCATGTAGGCATGGAGCTGGAGGTAGAGGCCGTTCTGCAAACGCAGCGGCTTGAACTGATCCTCGCTCAGCTTGCCTTCGATGCGGCGGCGCGTCTGGTCGCGGAATTCCGCGACGCGGGCATCGACCATAGCCTGGTCGTATTGGTCGTAACGATACATCAGATCACCCAGTTGCCGACTTCGGGATCAGCCGGCTTGAGAGTTAGGTCGGGGCGCACGGTCGGGCCGAGCGCGCGGATGCGGTCCTTGATATGGGCGGGGCGAACGCCGCCCGTTTCTTCGCGCACGGCGTCGATCGCATAAGGTGCGTTGACACGGCGGGCGCCTTCCTCGCGGGCGGCGATGGCATCGGCTTCGTCGCCGACATCGGCCGCATCCTCCACATGGAGCGACCAGTCTTGGCCGGTCCACCAGGTGACGGCCCCGGTCTTGAGGTCGTTTCCGGTCAGGATCTTCATGACATTGCCTCCAGAGCGACGCGGGCGAGCGCGGCATTTTCGCGCGCGGTCACATCGCCGATGATAATGAGGGCCGGGCTTTTGACCTTCGCGCGAATCACAAGATCGGGCAGCCCCGCCAGAGCGGTACGCAGCACGCGCATATCCGAACGCGCCGCGTTTTCAACCACGGCGACGGGCACATCGGGGGCGAGCCCGTCCGCCATCAGCTTTTCCGCGATCTGCGGCGCGGTCTTCACGCCCATGTAGATCACCAGCGTGCGGCCCTTGCCGGCGAGGCCCGCCCAATCCTGCTCGGTCAGGCCCTTGCATTGCCCGGCCACGAAAGTGACGATGCTGGCGTCTTCACGGTGCGTCAGCGGAATCCCGGCCGATGCGGCGGCGCCCATTGCCGCGCTGATGCCGGGAACGATCTTCACCGGCACCCCGGCGGCATGGCAGGCTTCGGCTTCTTCGCCGCCCCGGCCGAAAACGAACGGGTCGCCGCCTTTCAGCCGCACGACATCGTTGCCCGCCAGCGCTTCGCGCACCAGCAGTGCGTTGATATCTTCCTGCGGCATGGTGTGATGCGCGCGGCGCTTGGCGACGGAGATCATCCGTGCGCCCGGACCGGCCAGTTCGAGAACGGCGGGTTCGATCAGCCCGTCATGGACGATCAGTTTGGCGTGCATGATCAGCCGCGCGGCGCGCAGAGTCAGCAGGTCGGGATCGCCGGGACCGGCGCCGACCAGATGCACTGTTCCAATGGCAGGGCTATGTGTCATGACGGCCAGATGACCTTTCCCGCGCAAGAGTTCCAGCGAGAATGGTTTTGCCGGTGATTAGCTGATCTTTACCCCGGTCGCGGGCCCGTTTTAGCTGTCCGGTTTTTCGCCCTGCCGCCGGGCGATGGCGGCGATCAGTTCGTCCATCTGGGCGGAATCCTTGATGTGGATGTCGCGCTGGGGATAAGGGATGCTGATGCCGTGTTCGCCGAACAGGCGCCAGACGCCTTTCAACACGTCCGAACAGACCGCGCCGATCCCCTCTTCGGGGTCGACGATCCAGAAGCGGATTTCGAAATTGATCCGGTGTTCGCCAAATCCCATCAACAGGACTTTGGGTTCGGGGATTTCCAGCACCCGCGCGGCGCTTTGCGTGGCCTGCATCATCAGCTTCTCGGCCAGGTCGAGATCGGTGCCGAACGCCACCGGGACGGGCACTTTCACCCGGACATTGCGTGTGCTGTAGGACCAGTTTTCCACCTGATTAACCATCAGGTTCTCGTTCGGAATCAGGTATTCCTTCATGTCGCGCGTGGTCACCGAAATCGCGCGGATGCCGATTTTGCGGATCTGGCCGAAGCTTTCCCGCCCGCTCATGTCGCTGACCGCGATCACGTCGCCCGGCTTGATCGAACGGTCCATCAGCAGGATGATCCCGGCGATGAGATTGCCCAGCGTCTTTTGCAGGCCGAAACCGATGGCGAGGCCGAAAGCGCCCGAGAACACCGCCAGCGCCGTCAGATCGATGCCGAGGAAATCGATGCCGACGAGAATGGCGATGGTCCACACCGCAATGCTGGCCAGCTTGTCGGTCAGCAATTTCTGCGCTTCGTCCAGCCCGGAAATGCGTTTGAGCAGATAGTGCGACAGCTTGCTGGTGAAATAGGCCAGCAGAGCCATGCTGATGATGACGAAGATCACCACGATCCCGTCCCACAGCGAAACGTCGGATTTGCCGATATCGATGCTGTAGCTGTCGAGCGTGCGGATCACCTTGCCGATCGTGATGTTTTCCGACGAAACGGCTGCCGTGAAGCCTTCCGCGCCCGAAACCTGGTTCCCCGCCGTCTGGCTCATTGCCCGGCCATCCGGGCAAAGGCCCGATCGAGATCGGCGATCAGATCGGCCGGTTCCTCCAGCCCGATCGACAGCCGCACACCCAGGCGATCCGCGGGCGCAACGCCCGGTGGCGGCCAGGCGGTCGCGCTGCGCGCGCCGGCAGGATCGACCGGCACGACGAGGCTTTCGAAGCCGCCCCAGCTATAGCCGATACCGAACAGGCTCAGCGCATCGATAAAGCGCGCCCGCGCCGCCTCGTCGCCATCGCGGAACAGGAAGCTGAACAGGCCGCAGCCGCCGGTGAACGTGCGGGCCCAGGTTTCATGCCCCTGTGCGCCGGGCAGCATGGGGCACAGCACCTGCGCCACTTCCGGGCGGCCGGCAAGCCACCGGGCGATCTGCAAAGCGCTGGCGGTGGAGCGTTCGAGCCGGACCTGCAATGTACGCAGGCCCCGCAGCGCAAGTGCCGCATCGTCGGGCGAAACCACGTGGCCAAGCTGAAGATAGGTTCGCCGCAGCTTGGGATAGAGTGCGGCCCCGGCTGCCACGCTGCCCATCATCACGTCCGAATGCCCGCCGACATGCTTGGTCAGCGACATGATCGCGATATCGCATCCGCGCTCCAACGCCGGGAAGCCCAGCGGGCTGGCCCAGGTGTTGTCGATCAGGCTGATCACGCCGCGTTCCCGGGCTATGGCGGCGAATGCCGGAATATCCGGCACTTCCATCGTCAGGCTGCCGGGCGCTTCCAGCAGCACGGCACGGGTGTTGGGGCGGATCAGGCGGGCGAAGCTTTCGCAATCCAACGGATCGAAAAACTCGGTTTCGATGCCGAAACCGGTGAGCAGCCCCCGGCCGAGCGTGCGGCTGGGTTCATAGACATTGTCGGCCATCAGCAGGTGATCGCCGGGCTTGACCAGCGCCAGCAGGGCCCCGGCGATGGCGGCGACACCGCTGGGATAGAGCAGCGTGCCCGCGGCCCCCGGTTCCAGTTCGGTCAGCGCTTCGGCCAGTGCCCATTGCGTCGGCGCGCCGCGCCTGCCGTAATAGAACCGGGTTTCATCGGAAGCCTGTGCCCCGCTCTTCAGCGCCGCGACATCGGGATAGAGGTGCGTGCTGGCCCGCCAGACCGGCGGATTGACCACGCTGGAGGGATGCCCCGCTGTCCCGGTCCATTCGGGCCGCCGCCCCGCAGTCGCAAGGCGGGTTCCGGTTCCCGAGTCCGTTGTTCGATCGTCGTTTTTCACTTGCGCAGGCTTAGAGCGATTTCGCAGCAGGTGGAACACCTGCTGGCCATGAAATCACGGCAACCAGAAACAATCGAGAGAGATGCGGCTCCACCGAAGCCGCAAGAAGCCCAGGAGTTCAGGCAGCTTGCGGTGTGGGCAGGTCGAGCGCGCGCAGCCCGATATCAGGATAGACGCGTGGGCCGGTGTCGAGCCGGAATGGGCGCAGACCGGCGCCCGGCCCGGCAGGCTTCTGGCCCACCACGCAGGTTTGCACCACCGCCGCTTCCAACCCCTCGGCTTCGATCCGCATCCGGGCAAGAGGGATGAACATCACCGCCTGTTCGCGGCGCACCGGGCGGATGGCGCTGATCGGCAGGCGCAACTGCCCGCTGAAAGACGCGCTCTGGCCCGGCAGCAGGCCGGCGGCCCTGTGCAGCGGCGCGCCCGTCCTTCCCGGCCCGGCGAGTTGTTCCTCGATCGAGAGCGAGGCATGGGCGGACACCAGATCGCCGAAAACGGCGACATTGTGCACCGGCCGGTCCGAAGCGTTGGTCACCGTGATCTGATAGGACAGCGTTGCGTTGACCAGCGAAACGCTGAGATTCAGGGTTTCAAGCGCCGTACGCAGCGGCCCGTCCGCTATGTCCGGTTCCGCCAGCGTGTCGGCGGTGGCGGAAATCTCGCCCGCTTCCGGCAGTGGGCTCTCCACCTCGCCGGTGCCGCCGCTTTCGACCGGTGCCGCGGCCGGTGCAGGGCGCAGGCGCGGCCGTTCGATCGCCATGATCTCTTCGAACTGGGCTTTGCTGCGGCGCTGGCGCCAGAACAGCACGCCCGCGATGCCCATCATCGCTACGAGCAGAGCGGCCACCAGATAGCGCCACCATGCCGTGCCTGAATCGGCGGTGCTTGTCTCGGGCGAGGCGGGCAGAGGGGGCGGGGCGGTTGTCTGCGTCGGGGCGGGCGTGCTTGCGGTGGGCGCAGGCGCGGCGGAGCTGACGGGCGGCGTGACAGGCGCTGCCTCCACCGGAGCCGGGGCGGGTGCCTCGGCGGGCGGCGTGGGCGTGGGCGATGCGGGGCCGGGGCGTGCCGCTTGCGTGCCCGGTTCCGGGCGGCTGGCGGGCTTGGCCGGGCCTGACGGGGACGTTGCGGGGGCAGGCTTGGCGGTGCGCGCCGGGGGCGGGGTGGGCGCGGGCTCGCGCTTCGCCGTGTCGGCAGGCTTGGGAATATCGACTTTGGGTGTGGGCCGCGGCTGCGGCCGCGGTTGCGGCTGTGGCGCCTGACGTTGGATGATCGGGTTGTCGGGCGTGGTCGGGCCTTGGATGTCCGGTGCGGCGGGGGGCAGGCGAAACCCTTCCAGGCTATCGCCCGTGGTTTGGGCGTGCGCGGGCAATGCGGCTGCGAGAGCCGCTGTCGCCAGTACAATGCGTGTCGCCTTAGAAACCATGACCTGCCACCTTTGTGCGCTCAAGCGCAGGGCGCGCTGAATAGCGGATGAATGCGGTGCGTCAATTCGTCACCTTGTGCATTGCTTCCGATCAGGGCATTTGCGGCCCATGAACACCGACGAACCGCGCGACATGCCCCTTCATCTGGGGCAACAGAGTAGCCTGCCTTCCTCGCCGGAGGAAGCGGTGCTTGATTATGTGCCCAATCCGCGGCCCGGTGCGCTCTATACCATCCGCTTTTCCGCGCCGGAATTCACTTCGCTCTGCCCGGTGACGGGCCAGCCCGATTTCGCCCATCTGGTGATCGATTATGCGCCGGGCGCGACTATCGTGGAATCGAAATCGCTCAAGCTGTTCCTGGGAAGTTTCCGTAATCACAACGGATTCCACGAAGATGTGACAGTCGGCATCGGGCAGCGATTGTTCGAGGAAATGCAGCCGCGCTGGCTGCGGATCGGCGGTTACTGGTATCCGCGCGGGGGGATTCCGATCGACGTGTTCTGGCAATCGGGCGCCGCGCCGGAAGGGCTGTGGGTGCCCGATCAGGGCGTGGCCAATTACCGTGGACGCGGCTGACCGAACCATTTTCGCACCTGTTTGCCGCAGGCATCTGATTAGATGTATGGATTCTTTGCTGCTTTAATGCGAAGCATCCGGCATGAGCGAAGGCGATCCGCGTAAGTTTGAGGTGGAAGACGGGGGCTTTCTCGTCCTCGTCGTGCTGGTAACCATCGGTTTTGCCCTGTTGATCGCCCCCTATTTCGGGGCGATTCTCTGGGCGCTGGTCGCGGCCATCCTGTTCGAACCGCTCAACCGGCGGATGGAATTCCTGCTGGGCGGGCGCAAGAATCTCGCCGCCGCGCTGACGCTGCTGCTGATTATCGCACTGGTGATCGTGCCGGCGATTCTGCTGGGCGTGGCGCTGGTGCAGGAAATGCTGTCGATCTACGCGATGTTCGAATCCGGGCAGATCGATCTGGCCCAGATTGGTGAGCGTTTCGTCGCCTCTCTTCCCGGCTGGGCGCGGCAGGCGATCGCTTCCGCCGATGTCAGCGATCTCGATTCGCTCAGAGACATGTTCGGTGGGGGTATCGCCAGCGGCGTGCAGGCGCTGGCCACGCGGGCGCTCAACCTCGGGCAGGGGGCGCTCAAGTTCATCGCCTCGCTGGGTGTGATGCTCTACCTCACGTTTTTCCTGCTGCGCGATGGCGATGCGCTGGGGCGCAAAATCCTCCCCGCGATCCCGCTGCGCAGCGGCGAACGGGATACTCTGCTGCGCCATTTCGTCGTCGTCGTACGGGCGACGATGAAAGGCACGGTGGTGGTCGCGGTGGTGCAGGGTGCGCTGGGCGGCACGATCTTCTGGGCGCTGGGTATCGAAGGGGCGCTGCTCTGGGGCGTCATGATGGGGTTCTTCTCGCTGGTTCCGGCGGTCGGTACGGGGGCCGTCTGGGTGCCGGTGGCGATCTACCTGCTGGTGACCGGATCGATTGCCGAAGGATTGATACTGGTCGGCTGCGGGATATTCGTGATCGGCATGATCGACAATCTCCTGCGCCCGATCCTTGTCGGCAAGGACACCCGGATGCCCGATTTCGTGGTGCTGATCGCCACTTTGGCGGGGCTCAGCATTTTCGGCCTCAACGGCTTCATTGTCGGCCCGATGATCGCCGCGCTGTTCATGGCGGTGTGGAGCATGGTTGCCGAACATCGGCGGCATTCCAACTATCTTTGAGATGGTTAGCCGCCGTGTGTCCGGCCAATCAGGCTCAGTCTTCGCGCCACGGATAGAACGGCGGCATGGCGGATGCCTTGCCTGAAAATGCGGATGCGCGCTTTTCCAGAAAGGCCTGCACTCCTTCTTTCCCATCGCCGATGCTGGAATAGAACATCGCCAGCGATTCCACGTCATGCGCGGCGCGCGGATGGGGCTGGGCGGGGTTGTGCAGCATCATCTGGCGGATCAAGCCGATGCTGACGGGCGAACGGTCCGCCACCAGCGAACGGGCGAAAGCGCAGGCCGCACCGACCAGATCTTCCGGTGCGTGGACCGAACGGACCAGCCCCTTGTCCAACGCTTCGGCCGCGTCGAAGATATCGGCCTTGTAAAGCCATTCGAGCGCCTGCTGCATGCCGACGATGCGCGGCAGAAACCAGGTGGAGCAGGCTTCCGGGGTGATCCCCAACCGCCCGAAGACGAAGCCGATCCGTGCCCGGTCGGAGGCAAGGCGGAAGTCCATCGGCAGAGTCATCGTCGCGCCGATGCCCACCGCCGCGCCGTTGATCGCGCCGACGATCGGCTTGAGGCAGTCGTACATCGCCAGCGCCACACGCCCGCCGGTATCGCGCACGCCGCATTCGATCGCTTCGCGCACCGGCCTTTCCCGCAAGTCGGCCAGCGTGGGGGCCTGGCTTTCGTCGAGCCCGAAGACATTGCCGCCGGTCGACAGGTCCATGCCCGCGCAAAACGCCTTGCCTTCCCCGGTGACGACAATCGCCCGCACGGCATCGTCGCCATTGGCCCGGCGATAGGCGTCTTCCAGTTCATCGGCCATTTCCACCGTGAAGGCGTTGAGATTGTCCGGGCGGTTGAGCGTCAGCCGGAGCAGGCCGTCATCGGTTTCGTAGCGGATCGTGTTATACTGGCTCATCGCGTTTCCTGTTTCCCGGTTGTGGCGTATTTGGTAACTGCCATGCAGTGTGAACTTGGATATGCGTAGCCGATTGCGCGATATTCATGTGCAAATCGGTTGTTCCGGATGGATTCCGGCGAATGGGAGAATATGATGTCCACCAGTCTTGAAGACCTTGCCGCCCGTCTGACCGCGCTTGAGGATATCGACGCGATCCGCCAGCTCAAGGCCCGCTATCTGCGATGCTGCGATCTCAAGAAAGTGGATGAACTGCGCGACACGTTCCTCCCCGGCCCGATCCGTATCGAATATCAGAATTTCCCTGTTTTCACGGATCGCGATGCATTTCTCAAGGTCTATCAGGAAATGGCCTGCCAGGAAGGCGTGTACGACATCCACCATGCCAGCAACGGCGAAATCGCGCTGACCGGCCCGGATACGGCCACCGGCAAGTGGTCGCTCAATTTCCGGACGATCCTGCTCGCCACGCGTTCGGTCACCCGGCTGGCGGTGGAGTACGAGGATGTCTATCGCAAGCAGGATGGGCGCTGGTACATCGCCGAAACGCGCAGCACCGTGACATCGATGTTCACCGAAGTGGTGGGCGAGGATGGCAGCCCGAAATACGTGGCTTTCGGCGAAGTCCCGGCCGGCGTTCCCGAACCGGCCTGATTGCTGCACGCACACCCTTGCGGAACGGCGCGAAACCGCCCCGCAAGGGAGTAGGGCTCAGGCGGGTTCCAGCGCGGCGCTGGGCTGCGGCGCGGCCTGATTGCCACGGACCACGCGGCCCGGCCGGGCGCCGGTCGGCTGGTCGTCGCGGCGAATGACCGTGCCGGAACAGATCGTCGCGACATAACCGGTCGCCGCCTGATCGAGCCTGCGCCCACCGGTGGGCAGGTCGCGGCGGATCACCGGCAGGTGCAGTTTCATGCCTGCCGGATCGATCACGTTGACATCCGCCTTGTAACCCGGCGCCAGCAGCCCGCGATCTTCAAGGCCCACCGTCGCGGCCGGGCGCGAGGTCAAGGCACGGACCGCGTGTGGCAGCGTGAGGCGCGGGCCGTCCCGATCGCGGACCCAGTAGGTCAGCAGGAAAGTGGGATAGCTGGCATCGCAGATCGCGGCATAATGCGCGCCGCCATCGCCGAGGCCCATCACCGTATCGGGATGCGTCATCAGTTCGTACAGCGCGTCGAACTTGCCTTGATAGTAATTGCCCAGCGCGTTGTAGAGCATGCCGCGCCCATCGCCGCCATTCATGAGCAGATCGTAGGCCACTTCTTCCGGCGTGCGGCCTTGCGCGCGGGCCTGCGCGCCCATGCTGGTTTCCACCGGGGGTTCGTAATTGGGTTCGCCCGCAAACGGGAAGATCCAGTCCCAGTTGCGCGTCATCATCGCCAGCGAATGGTTTTCCTGCGGTTGCTCGGCAATCAGCGTGGCGCGGAATTCCGGATCGCGCAGATGGGGCAGTTGTTCGTCCAGCGGCAACCCTGCAATCGCGATATAGCTGGGGCAGAGGCAGAACGGATGCGTCGACAGGTCGAAGCCGCCAATCATCCCCACCGGGCGCGGCAGAATCTGCGGCGCGATGGACAGGCCGCGCGCATTGGCTTCCTCAACAATGCGCAGGGCATCGCGGAACACCGGCTCCCCATGGTTCGAGGTGCCGAGAGTGAATGTCGCCGGGCGGCCGCAGCTTTCGGTGATCGCGATCAGGTGGGCCAGTTCATCGTTCCAGCTCTGGAACGGGGAATCGAGCACCATCTGCAACACGCCTTTGCCGGTGTCCCGCATCGCCGCTGCGATGGCCTTGAGTTCGGCATCGTCCGCTGCGAAGCTGGGAATGTTCTCCCCCGCCTTGGTGCGATGGATCAGGAGGCGCGAGGTGGCGAAGCCGATGGCGCCCGCATCCAGCGCTTCGCGTGTCAGATCGTACATCCGGTCCATATCGTCCGGTGTTGCCGGTTCGCGGTTGGCGCCGCGTTCGCCCATGGCATAGACGCGCAAGGGGCTGTGCGGCAGCAGCGCGGCCACATCGATATCGCGCGGGCGGGCGGCCAGCGCATCGAGATATTCGGGGAAGGTTTCCCACGCCCAGTCCAGCCCTTCGGCCATGACGACGCCGGGAATGTCTTCCACGCCTTCCATCACGCGGATCAGCCGTTCATGATCTTCCGCGCGGCAGGGGGCGAAGCCGACGCCGCAATTGCCGGTGACGACTGTCGTCACGCCATGAGAGGAGGAGGGGGACAATTCGTCGGACCATGCCGCCTGCCCGTCGTAATGGGTATGGATGTCGACGAAGCCGGGGGTGACCGTCAGCCCCGCCGCATCGATCACTTCACCCGCTTCGCCCTGATAAGCGTCGCCCATCCAGGTGATAGTGTCTCCCGTGATGGCGAGATCGCCGGTGAAGGGTTCGTTGCCGCTGCCATCGACTATCGTGCCGCCGCGGATCAGAATATCGCACCGTGCCATTATTCGGCTGCCTCCCGCAGAAGTTGTTCCTTGCCGTCCGTTGCCCAGAACATGCCTTCGTTATGCGTGTCGAGGAAGACTGCTTCCCGCACGCCCAGCGCTGCGCGCGCTTCTTCCAGCGGCAGATGGAAAGCCGGTTCGAGCTTCTTCATGAACAGCGCATCGCTGGCTTGGCCGACTTTCATCCCCTGTTCGATGCATTTGACCGCGGTCATCCAGACCTGAGGATAGTGGAGGATGGTGCGCACGGTGTAGCGCAGCGATCCGAAAATGTAGATCGTGCACAGTTCGGCCGCTAGTTCCGGGTCCTTGATGTGCTTGAAGATGTTGGTCAGGCGATACCAGTAGGGCACGAGTTCGCCCATGAAATTGAAGCCGCCGCCGGTCAGGATGTGTTCGAAATCGTGCGTCTGCCCGGCACGCAAATTGTAGAATTCCAGTTGCGTCTTGGGCTCCTGCCACGGGGTGATCTGGATCTCGTAATCGCCTTCGGTGATCCAGGTATAGAAAATGCCGCCGAGCGAGCCGGGATCGTACTGCCGGAAATCCTCGATGGTGTAGGTGGAATGGAATCCTTCGGCAAACCACGCGTCGAATTCCGGGTTCACTTTGCGTTCGTCCGTGATCATCTGTTCGATCCGGTCGTAATCGCGCAGTTCGTCGAGAATGCCCATGAACTCGTACATTTCCGCTGGCGGGGGCATGTCCGGCCCGTTGCGGCGCAGGAGGATCATCGCCAGCCATTCGCGCAGGCGCGGATTGTTGAGATATTTGGAGGATGACACCAGCACGCTGCTGGGTGTCTCCACCGGCATCACGCCGCGAAACAGGTAAGGTACGTCATCGGCCATCGAATACTCTCCCGAAACTTGCGCCATCGCGGTGCTGCCCGGTTTGGCCCGAAAGCCTGTGTGCGGGGCGCCGGTTGAACGATGCGGTCAGCCGTGTGGCAAGGATATGCGATAACGCCGCCGTTTCCCACTTGCGATATCGGGGTTCGGCCTGGCTATCGCGCCCATTTGGCGCCTGACTTTATCGGTTCTGTAATCGAACGGTATCCCACCGTTCGATTTTTGTCAAGACATTCGCGCCATGCTTGGCTATGGATAGCCTGTTGATGGAGCGGTGTGGGCAGGCTGCAACCGGGTGCGGGTCTGCTATAGCCCGTGTGATGGAGGCGACCATCGCTTTGGAAGATCCTGAATCCCGCGCTGCGCAGGCCCCATCGCAATCGGGGCCGCAATCGGCCCGCGTGCGCCATTTGCTTGCCGTGGCCCGGGCCGAATTCGTCGCGGGCGGTTTCGACGCGGTGAGCATCGATGCGATCGCGCGTGCCTCGGGCGTCAGCAAGGAAACGATCTATCGCTATTTCCCGGACAAGGAGGCGCTGTTCCGTGCCGCTGCCGAGGAACTGGGCACCGAATTCACCGCGCGGGTGAACGCACAGCCGGTGGATGCCCGCGCGGCGGACGATGGGCTGGCGTTCTTTTCCCGCGCCATTCTCGATGCAGCGGTCGATGGCGGTTTCCTCAGCGCGGCATGGATCACGATCAGCATCGCGCGGCTGATGCCCGATTTCGCGGAAAGCATGCACGATGTGCAGTCGAACAGGCTGGAGCCGATCCGTGCCTTGTTGCAGGCAATCGCCGAGGCGCATGGCGAGAGCGCTCATGTGCCGCTTGATTTTGCGGTTCTGTTCGGATCGCTGTCGTCCGAAAGCCCGGCTTTGCTGATGGGCTTTCCCAGCCCGCCCCCGGCGCAGCGCGATGTTGCCGCGCGGCGGGTGGCCAAGTTGTTCGGACATGGCATCCTTGCCATGGACGATATGGGGGCTCAGCGGTTCCCCGTGCCCGCCGCCCCGCCTGCCGGGGATGCGCCACCTGCGCATATCGCGAAGCTGCTCGACGTGGCAGCCACCCATTTTCTCGAAAACGGCTATCAGGGGGCCAGTCTCGACTTGATCGGGGCGGAGGCTGCCGTCGGGCGCGGCACGCTCTATCGCCATTTCGGCAACAAGGCGGGGCTGTTCGGCGCGGCCATGCGGGCAATGGCACGTCGGTTGACCGATGCCGTGCCGCCGCCGCTGCCAGCGGGGGAAGTGGCGGAGGAAGCCCTGGCCCGCTTCCTTCAGGCCAGCCTGCAGGTGCTCGGCGGTGCCGATTCGATCCTGTTGCATCGCACTGTCATCGCCGAAATGCGGCGCGATCCCGAACTGGCGCGCGATGTCTATGCGATCCTGCGCAATCCATGGCTCGCACCGTTGACGGCATGGCTCGACAGTCTCGAAACAGCGGGCAAAGTGCGGGTGCACGACCGGCCATGGTACGCGCGCCAGGCGCTGGTGCTGGCTTTCAAGGGCACGCGGGTGGTCGCGGCAGGCAAAGCGCTTGGCCCCTCCGAAATGGCTGGCGCAGCCCGGCGCGCGGCCGCGATCTTCCTACGCGGATTTACAGCTGCGCTGTAGAGCCGGTGAGAGAATGTTTGCGTAGAAAATGAGATAGTATTGTACGCAATATCATGACTTTTGTTGATATGGTATCGCGTATTCGTTGATTGATGGCGCAGATTTTCGCGATCTCTGGATCGGTTTGATGTAAGTCAATTTCACGTTGCCGCCCGCAGGTCATGATGCCTTCCATGGTTTCGCAAGGAAGGTTGCGTCATGGAAATTGCGGCACTGGCTTATAGCGTCATCAGCGCCACCGATCTCGCCGCGTGGGAACGCTTCGGTGAGGATGTGGCCGGCTTTTCCGCACACCCCGTGCCGGGCGGTCTCGCGCTCCGTATGGACGAACGGGCGGGGCGACTGTTTATCCGGCACGATAGGCAGGACCGGTACTTCGCCAGCGGCTGGGAAATCCGGACCGAGGCGCAATTTGCCGCCGGGCTGGCCGAACTGAAGCGGAAAGGTGTGGCTTGCCACCCGGCGACGGCTGAGGAGCGCGCTCTGCGCCATGCGGTCGATATGGTGTGGTTCCTCGATCCATCGGGCAACCGGCACGAACTGGTGCTGGGCTATACTTCGCATTTCGATCGCTTCGTGTCGCCTGCGGGCGTGCCCGGTTTCGTGACCGGGGACATGGGCTACGGCCATGTCGTGTTGCCCGCGCCGAACTTCGCGGAAACGCGGGCCTTCATGATCGATGTGCTGGGTTTCGGCATGGCCGATTTCATGATCCATCGCCCGCAAGGCGTGGAAGGGCCGGAGCAGCGCATCGAATTCATGCATTGCGGCAACGCCCGGCATCATTCGCTTGCCCTGTTCGAAGGGGAAGTGCCTGCGGGATGCGTGCATCTGATGGTCGAAGTGCCGACGATGGATGAAGTCGGCCATGCGATGGACCGCGCCCGCGCCGCCGGCACCCGGATGATGGCGACACTGGGCAAGCACACCAACGATCACATGACCAGTTTCTATATGGCGACGCCGGGCGGCTTTGCGTTGGAATACGGGTTCGGCGGGCGGATGATCGATTGGGATCGCCACACCGTGTTCGAAAGCACGTCGGTCAGCCTGTGGGGCCACGATTTCAGCATCGGCTTCGGCGCCGATGAACACCAGCAACATCCCATGGCCAGCGCGGCCTGAACGAAAAAAGGAGACGGCTCATGAGCCTTGCCCCGAAGATTGATACGCCCAGTCCGGCCGATCTGGTCGCCCGCGCCGCCGCGCTGGTGCCCACCTTGCGCGCCCGCGCCGATCAGTGCGAAGCGGAAAACAAGGTGCCGGATGCGACCATCGCCGATTTCCAGACGGCCGATTTCTTCAAGATACTCCAGCCCAGGCGCTACGGCGGCTACGAAATGGACCCGGAGGTTTTCTACGAAGTCCAGATGAAGCTTGCCGAAGGCTGCATGTCCTCGGCCTGGGTGCTCGGTGTGGTGGCCGTCCATAACTGGCAACTGGCGCTGTTCGACCCGCAGGCGCAGGAAGATGTCTGGGGCGAAGACCCGACGACGCTGATCTCCTCCTCCTATATGCCGCGCGCGGAGGTGACTCCGGTCGAAGGCGGATACCGGATCAGCGGGCGCTGGGGCTTTTCCAGCGGCATCGATCATTGCGAATGGGCGTTTCTGGGCGGGCTGGTGCCCGATCCGGAAACCGGCCAACCCGATTTCCTGACTTTCCTCGT
This sequence comes from Caenibius sp. WL, assembly GCF_019803445.1. Classification (NCBI taxonomy): domain Bacteria; kingdom Pseudomonadati; phylum Pseudomonadota; class Alphaproteobacteria; order Sphingomonadales; family Erythrobacteraceae; genus Caenibius; species Caenibius sp. WL. Next base: position 3,110,737 of record NZ_CP081844.1, on the reverse strand, counting down.
CCCACGGGCGGATTTCCAAGTCCTGCCGATCTGGAACACGATCGGTCTCGGCGGCACGGGCAGCCAGGACGTGACAGTATCCGATGCGTTCGTCCCCGCCTATCGCACACACCGTTCCAAGGATGGGTTCGCGCTGACGAGCCCGGGCGCCAAGGCCAATCCCGCGCGGCTCTACAAGCTGCCGTTCGGGCAGGTGTTCGTCCGCGCGGTGTCGTCTTCATCCATTGGGGCGTTGCAGGGCGCGCTCGACGTGTTTCTCGAAACGGGCGCGCGGCGCAGGAGCAACAACAGCTTCGCCAGCGCCGCCGGCGATCCCGACGTGCAGGTACTGATCGCCGAAACCCAGTCTGCGATCGATGAGATGAAGACCATCCTGTTCCGCAATTTCGGCGTGCTGAACGACCATGCGCGGGCAGGCGAATCCGCCGATCTCGAAACCCGGCTGCGCTTCCGCTTCCAGTCGGCGCAGATTTCCAGCCGCTGCTGCGCGCTGATCAGCCGCCTGTTCTTCCTGAGCGGCGCGGAAGCGATCTATCGCGGCAATCCGATCGCGCGGGCGTTCTGCGATATCCATGCCGGGCGCACGCATGTGGCCAACAACCCCAACACCGTGGGCCGCAATGTCGGCGGCGTGATGCTGGGCGGCCCCAACACCGACAGTTTCATCTGATCCGCCATTCAAGGAGAGGTATTATGGCAACGACTGCTGAATATGGCTTGGGCGAACTGGCATTTCCCCGTGGGTGGTTCATGATCGCGATTGCCGATGAAGTGACGCAGGAACCGCAACCGGTGCGCTTCTTCGGCAAGGAAATGGCGCTCTATCGCGGCAAGAGCGGGCGGGTGGTGCTGCTCGATGCCTATTGCCCGCACATGAAAGTCAACATCGCCCGCAACACCACCTCCTACGTGGTGAAGGACGGGACGCGGATCGAAGGGGATTCGATCCGGTGCCCGGCGCATGGCTGGCGCTTCACGCCCGAGGGGCAGTGCGACGATATCCCTTATTCCACTCGCGGCATTCCCAAGGCGGCCTGCATCAAATCGCACAAGGTGGTCGAACGGGCAGGCTGCATCTGGATGTGGCACGACATGGAAGGCGGCGCTCCCGATTTCGATCTGCCCACGTTCGCCGAATACGACCAGACCGAACAGGGCTGGGTCCGCTGGCAGGTGGATCATCTGGGGACACTGCCCATCCACCCGCAGGAAATCGTCGATAACATGACCGATTTCGGCCATTTCACGCCGGTGCACGGCAGCATGGGCCATGCCTATTTCGAGAACGAATTCGCCGGACACATCATGCGCCAGCGCTTCGGTTCGGGCCACCGCACGTTGGTGGATGGCGATGCGCTGCTGGAAACCGACACCTGGTACACCGGGCCGGGCATTCTGCTGTCGCGCATGGAAGGTAAGCATCCTTCGCTGATGATGATCTGCAACACGCCGGTCGAAGATGGCGAAGTGCGCGTATGGTTCGCGGTGATGGCGAAAACGGCTGAAAATCACGAGCCGACGCGTGAAGAAGCGGCCATCGCACGGGCCTATCACGAAGCGGGGCTGGCCGCTTTCGCGCAGGATTTCGAACTGTGGAAGTACAAGGAGCCGGCGATCAATATCCTGCAGATTCCCGATGATGGCCCGTTCCATAAGGAACGCATCTGGTACAAGCAGTTCTACAACCCGCGCGAACGGGCAGCGGAATTCCACAAACGGGTGAATGGTACGCACATCACCGCGAAAGCGGGCGATACGCCGCCGGTGCGGGCGGTGGCCTGACAAGGCGCGCAATGGCCGGCCCCTGGGCCTTGAGGCGGGAGTGCTGGCCCGCCTCGGCCCGTCTCGTCACGCGGGGCCGGAAAGGGGGCGGGGCTGGCTTTACGCCGGCTCCGCCGTTTCGTGGGCGGCGGCGTTCAGGCGGCGGTGAAAGGGGGATAGTCGGTGTACCCCACTTCCTCCCCGGTGTAGAAATGTTCCTGCCGCGCCTCGGCAAGCGGGGCCCCGGCCCGGAAGCGGGCGACAAGATCGGGATTGCCGATGAACGCGCGCCCGAAGGATACGCCTTCGACCTGTCCGCCGGCGAGCAGCGCCCGCGCCTTGTCCAGCGTCAGCATGTTGTTGATCGCCACCGGGCCGGACCAGTGCCGGCGCACGAATGCGATGGTGTCGAAACCGGGGCGATAGGTGTCGAGCACATGGAGATAGGCCAGGCCGAGATCGTCGATCCCATCCAGCAGAGCCGCGAACACCGGGCCCGGATCGGTGGGGTCCATGCCGTTGTAGGGGTTGCCGGGGGAAATGCGCACGCCGACCCGGTCCGCGCCCACCGCTTCGGCCATCGCCTTGACCACCATGATCGGGAAACGGGCGCGGTTTTCCGGGCTGCCGCCGAACGCATCCTCCCGCTTGTTGCTGGCGGGATTGAGGAAGCTGTTGATGAGATAACCGCTGGAACAGTGCAGTTCCACCGCGTCGATCCCGGCGGCTCGGGCATTGCGGGCCGCCTGCGCGTGCTGTTCGGCCACCAGCGGCAGTTCGTCGGCGGCCAGCGCACGCGGCATGGCGGCGGGAACGGGCACGCCGTCGGGCCCCGGAATCGGATCGGGGCAGGGCAGGGCCGAAGGCGCCACCACATCGGCCTCATACCCGCGATTGGCGGTGGCGACGGCGCGGCCGCAATGCATCAGTTGCATGGAGATCAGCCCGCCTTCGGCATGGACGGCTTCCGCCACTTGGGCCCATCCGTCGATCTGCTGCTGCGAATGGATGCCGGGCGTGCGCCAGTAGCCTTTCCCTTCGGGGCAGGGGAACACGCCTTCGGTCACCAGCAGCCCGGCGCTGGCCCGCTGGCGGTAATAGGCGGCGTTCATCGTCGTCGGTGCATCGCCCGCCCCCGCGCGGCTGCGGGTCATCGGCGACATCACGATACGGTTGGCAAGAGTCAGAGCGCCGAACCGGGTCGGCGTAAAGATCAGATCGTCCATGCGTGTTTCCAAGATCCATTGCGGCGTTGACCGCCATTTGCCGGTCAGATTAAGAGCTGGCCGGTGCAATGCAAGGAGCGCGCATGATCAATTACGGAATGGACGGCAAGGTTGCCCTGGTAACCGGCGCGGGTGGTGGGATCGGCCGGGCGGCCGCGTTGGCGTTTGCCCATTCCGGCGCGGCGGTGCTGGTCTGCGATGTGCAGGACGCGGCGGGCGAGGAAACCGTGGCCCAGATCGCGGCGCAAGGCGGCAAGGCCGTGTTCCAGCATTGCGATGTCAGCGATCCGGCGCAGGTCAAGGCAATGGTCGCCGCGGCCGTGGCCAAGTTCGGGCGGCTGGATTACGCTTTCAACAACGCGGGCATCAACAGTGTGGGCGCCAACGAATATGACGATGCCACCTGGGCGCGCAGCATCGATATCAATCTCACCGGCGTGATGCTGTGCATGCGCGAAGAAGCCGAAGTGATGCTGCAGAGCGGCGGCGGGGCGATCGTCAACACCGCTTCGATCAACGGGCTGGTTGGCAACGGCGCGCAGCCTGCCTACACCGCGTCGAAGCATGGCGTTGTCGGGCTGACGCGGCATGGGGCGCTGCGCTGGGCCAACCAGGGTATTCGCGTCAATGCGGTGTGCCCCGGCGTGATCGACACCGCGATGACGGCGCAGGCCGCCGCCAACCCGGAAATCCGCGCGAAGATCGAACAGATGACGCCGATGGGCCGGATGGGACGGCCGGAAGAAATCGCTGCCGCGGTGCTGTGGTTGTGTTCCGATGCGGCCGGTTTCGTGACCGGTCAGCCGATCGCGGTGGACGGTGGCACCACCGTTTATTGAGCCACACCCTGCGGGTCGGCCGCGATGCGGGCGACCCGCGTGTTGTACTTGTAAGTCTTGACCGCGATCGAGGTTTCGACGTGATGCACGCCGGGCAGGGCGAGTATCGTGTCCGATGCGATATCCACCAGCTTGTCGAGATCTTCGAACAGGCAGATGGCCAGGATATTGAACTGGCCCATGGTGATCATCACCCCGTTGATCAGCGGCATATCCGCGATCTGCCGGGCGATGGCGCGGACATGGTTGACGTTGGCATCGATGCTGATGAAGGCAAGCCGCGATTTCGCCGCCATTTCCAGCCCGGTGATCGCGGTGAAGGTGATCAGCCCATCCTGCTGAAGGCGTTTGATCCGGCCGCGCACGGTGCCTTCGGTCACGCCCAGTTCGGCCGCGATCCTGCGGTTGGAAACGCGCGCATCGCGGCTGAGCATGGCGACCAGTTGGCGGTCCAGATCGTCGAGCTGTTGGGTTCCGGCCATGGCCCGCGTCATTCCTCGATCGGGGCGATATCGAACTGATATTTGATGATATCGACAACGATGGCCGGCGTCATGGAACGGATGCCCCGGATTTTCGAGAACTTGTCCAGCAGCAGGTGCGACAGGTCGTCAAAATCCTTCAGCGCCACCAGCATGTCGAGATCGTAGCGGCCGGTGACGAGATGCACGGCGAACACCTCGGGAAAGCGGGCCAGTTCTTCCCCCACTTCCGAAGCGGGGCGGCCGTCGACTTCGATGGCCACTTCCATCAGGAAATTGAACCCGTGCGCCGCGAAATCGGACACGGCCACCACGCGCAACTGGTTGGCGTCTTCCATGCGCTTGATCCGCGATGACACGGTGGTGGCGGTCAATCCCAGATTTTCGGCGATCTGCTGGTTGGTGGTGCGCCCGTTCTGGCGCAGCAGTTCCACGATGGCCCGGTCGGTCGCGTCGAAGTTGAATGTCTGTGTCATGCCCCTCCGCATGGCAGAAAATCGATAGGCCCAGGGCCGATACGGCAAAAGCGCGCCGTGCTGGCTGGCAGACTACGGGCAGCCCGCATTCGCGAACAGCGAAAAAAGCGCGATATCCCCCAATTCGTCAACAAAAGTTGTTGCCGGGCGCCATGCCCTGGCGGGCTGTTTTTGTGTGGCAGGAGGACAGAAGAAGGGGCGAGCCCAAGGCCCGCCCCAGTTGAAGCCGCGTTCGTGCGGTTCTATTCCGTTATTCGGCCGCTTCCAGATATTGCGGATGGCCTTCGTCAACCAGCTTGTTGGTATCGTCCCAGATGCCTTCTTCGATGACCGGGGTGATGTTCAGTTCCTTGCGGATGTCTGCGACCTGCCAATCGACGTACTTGCGCCAGTCGACGACCATCAGCGGGTATTTCCAGTTACGGCCCTGCACGGCGCCGTGATATTCCGCTTCGAGATTGAGCGCCATGGCTTCGGGGTAGTGAAGCCCGTCCTTCATGATCGTCTTGGCTTTGAGATAGATCTGCACGCGGTTGAAGAACGCGGCCAGTTCCGGGTGGAAATAGCGCACGCGCGCATGCAGATTGGCGTTGAGCAGAGCGACTTCGCCGCCATGGTTCGGGCCGAAGCCGGTGATCATGTGTTCGATATCGTGGGTCAGCGCGGTCTGGCGCAGGTAGAAAGTGAAATCGTTCACCACCTGCACTTCGCGATAGAAGATATCGAGTTCGTAGCCGCTTTCGACCATGAACTTGTGCAGCATTTCACCCAGCGTGCCGGGCTTGCAATCCTTCACCTGTTCGATAGTGAAATTGGCCAGATTGCGATTTTCCAGCCATGCGCGGAATTCCGGCAGGCGAGCCTTTTCTTCTTCGAAAAGCTGCATGATCCGCGGCATGTCCTCCAGATTCTGGAGAATCTGGACCACTTCGGGGATATAGGCGGTGTTCGGCAGGTCGGCCCCGTTGCGGCGGAGCATTTCCTGCGCGATCAGCGCGCGCAGTTCAGGATTGTTGAGATACTTCGACGAACTGATGAGAACCGAGCTGTCGGTTTCGATCTTGCGGATCGCGCCGTTGAAATAGGCGCGTTCGCCTTCGCCCACTTGTGCTTCAGTAGCCATGGTCAATTACTCCGCTGCAACCGCAAGAGCGGCGCTGTCGTTGGCAGGGGAAAGGAACTTGCCCGGCTTGTTGCCGGTGTAAGCGCCATTTTCAAAAGTGGGCACGCCGTTCACCAGCGTGAGGCGGGCGGGCATGGCTTCGCGGGTGAAGCGCCAGCTCGTGCCGCCCTTGCCATCGGGCATGTCCCAGGCCTTGATCATCTGGCGGCGTTCGATCTCGTCCAGATTGAACACGCAGATATCCGCGCGCTTGCCCGGTGCGATCACCCCGCGATCGTTGAGGAAGAAGTGCGTGGCGAGCTTGCCGGTCATCACATGGACGGCCTGTTCGAGCGAGAGCTTCTTTTCCTCGCGGACGTACTGGGTGAGCAGGAGAGCGTTTTCGCCCCCGCCGCACAGCATCTGCAAGTGCGCGCCGGCATCGGAAATGTTGCCCACGGTCCTGGGGTCGTTCATCAGGTCGATGGTCAGTTCCTCATCCTTGGGGAACGGCGCCATGTGGACTGTGGAAAGCGTGCCGTTGGCGAGAATCCATTCGGCCATCGCATCGCTGCGGTGCAGGCCACGGCTTTCGGCGTAGTCCTTCAGCGTGATGTTGATCGGGCCGGTGCCGTTTTCGCTGTCGATCAGATAGAGATCCTGCGGATTTTGCAGCGGCGAATGCGGCCATGCCTGATTGTCCCAGCTGTCGCGGGCGCGGGCGCGCCATTCGGGATCGGCCAGCAGGCGGCGCTTTTCGTCATGATCTTCGGCCAGCACGACTTCGTGCCAGACGTAATCGTTCGACTGCGCGTAGATCAGCGACTTGACGATGCCCAGCACGTTGGTGGGCGAAACGTGGGCATAGCCCGGCCACACGTCGATGCCCGCATCGCGCATGGACTGCGTGCTGGCCTGCATCGCGGGAAGGATATCCTTCTGGAATTCGAGCGAAGGGATCGCGCCTGCGATCTGCACGCGGATCTTGCGGCCCTTGAGCAGCTTTTCGAGCCGCTTGAGGCTGTCCGGGCCGGTCTTGCGCATGAACGTGTCGACGATCACCTGATAGCAAGTGTGCGGATAGCGATCCATCACGTCGAACAGGGCGGTGAATTCCGCATCGTCGGCCAGCAGGGTCGGGACCGGGCGGTTGTCGCCGTCATGATCGTGCAGGTTGTCCGACAGGCCGAGAGCGCCCGCGGCCAGCGCATCGTCAAGCAGTTCGGCCATCTTGGCGATTTCTTCGGGCGTCGCGGCGCGGTTCCACGCATCCATGCCCATCGCGGCAAGGCGCAGCGGAATATGGCCGACGAAGCTGGCATAGTTCAGCGGCACCTGCAGGCGCTTCTCGAACGAGGCGCGATATTCCGACCAGGTGTTCCAGTCCCAGCTCACATGCTGCTTGAACGGTTCCAGCGGAATGTCTTCGAAGAAGGAGAAAATGCCCATGACTTCTTCACGGGCTTCCTGGCTCGGGTGCAGGGGGGCCATGGTGAAGCCGCAGTTGCCGAGGATCATCGTCGTCGCGCCGTAGCTGGGCAGCGGATCGAGATCGGGCTGCCACCACATGCTGGCGTCGTAATGGGTATGGCTTTCGATGAAGCCGGGGGTGACATAGCAGCCATTCGCATCGAAAACGCGTTCGCCGCCTGCTTCCAGACTTTCGCCGACTTCGGTGATGACACCGTCGCGGATGCGGACATCCGCCCGGAATGCCGGGGCGCCGGTGCCGTCCACGACGGTACCGTTCTTGATCAACATGCCGTTCATTCGAATCTCTCCCGATTGAAGACGGGCAGAGCGCCTTGCGCGCTTCATGCCTGTGCACTCCCAGAGTAACCCCGCATGGTGCAAACGGCAAAATCGCGAAATGGGATTCGTATCGTATTATGATCCCACTGAGATCATTTCATGGTCCTTTCGGATGGCGGGCCCGGGGTGCGGGAGCGGTCTTGCAGCACCGGGCTGCATGGCGGCGGCACAGGCTGCATGTCCCCACGAATCGCTTGCTTCTCTCAGGCGCTGCAAGCGGCACGAGAACGGTTGACGCCGCCGCCGGATCGTTGGAACCTTGCGGGATGACAGGATTGTGCTTCGATCACCTTTCGCTCTGCGATCTGCCCGCTCTCGAAATGATCGAGGTCGCGGGCCAGCTCGCCTGTTCCAGTGTGAGCCTGTTCGCGCGGCCGCTGCCGATCGGGCCCTATCTCGATCTGGTCACCGATCAGGCCGCCCGGCGCGATGTTATGGCCGCATTGCGGGCGCATGGCCTTTCCATCGGGATTGTGGAGCCGTTCCTGCTCGATGCCAGCCCGGACTGGCCGATGCTGGAACGCACGATTGCCCTGGCGGTCGAACTGGACGGAGAAATCAACGCTCTGTCGATGGATGCGGATGCCGGCCGCCGGGTGGATTCCATGGCGCGTCTGGCCGAAATGGCCCGCAATGCCGGCACGCGCATGGTCATCGAGGCGTTTTCGCTCTCTCCCGTGCGGACTGCGGCCGATGCGCTGGCTCTGGCGGAGGCATGCGGGGATGATGTCGGGCTTACGATCGATACGCTGCACGTCATCCGTACCGGTGGGACCTGGGCGGATATTGCCGCGCTGCCGCCTGAACGGATCGCCCATGTGCAGGTCAGCGACGGGCCGCTTGCCGCCCCTGCCGATCTGGCGGTGGAAGCGACGCGGGAACGCCTGCCCCCGGGGCAGGGGGAATTCCGGCTGGAGGAACTGATTCCCCTTCTACCCGGCCATGCCCGGATCGCCGTGGAAGCGCCTTTCGCGGCCCCGGCGGGCACCACCGCACTGGCGCGCGGGCGCATTGCCGTGGAGGCGATGCGCGCGGTGATGGCGCGGGCGACCGGGCAGGAAAACTAGCGCTATAGGAAACGGGCCGGGGGCGAAGCCGGCCCGCCGCCGGTCATTGCGCGTCGTAAACCGACCGCGCGGGCGGCGCGGCGAACAGGGGCTTGAGCGGAGCAAACGCCGTTTGCGGCACCAGCTTGCTGGCTTCGGCATAGGCTTCGCCGGACTGCCAGCTTTCCACGAACAGGAACTGGTCCGCATTGTCCTGCTTGCGCAGGATGTCGATGCCGTCGCAGCCTGCCAGCGGGCTGACGACAGCGGCGAGATCGGCCAGCGCCTGTGCGAATTCATCGCCCTTTCCGGCGGTGGCGGTCATGTCATAGACAACTTTGATGGCCATCATTCTCTCCTCGGTAACGGGGCAGGCAGGGGTCAGTAGATCGCGGCGAAATTGCGCTCGCGCGGGGTGCCCAGCATTTCGCGATAGGACGGACGCTCCACCCCGCGATCGGTGACACCCAGCGCCTTGGCGATTTCCGCGCCGACAAGCGTCTGGCCCGAAAGTTCGTCGCGATTGGGGGCCTTGTCGATAGCGTCGAGGATATGGGCCGTGAATTCGGGATTTTCCGCCGTGGCGATCAGTTCCTTGTACTGTTCGGGTTCGACTTCGGCCGAAATCTTCGCCCGCTCGGTCATTTGCGGGCCGAGCCAGATCGAGACGGCAGCAACGCCGGTGTCGCGCAGATCGTGCCACATATCGTGCGCCAGCTTGTCCAGCCCGGCTTTCTGCGCCCCATAGGCGGGGCCGTGCATGTAACAGGTCGCGCCGAAGGAGGAGACCATGCCGATCAGCCCGCTGCCCTGCGGAACCATGATCTTCGCCGCATGCCAGCTGGCGACATAGGCCGAGCGCAGGCCGACATCGAGAATCTTCTGCGCATCCAGTTCCTTCTCCCAGAACGGCATCTTGGTGATGAGCTGGTGATGGATATAGGTCGCGTTGTTGACGAGGATATCGAGACGGCCCTGTTCTGCCTCGATCTGTTCGAACAGCCGGGCGACCTGGGCATCGTCGGCATGGTCGCACAGCACGGGAATGCCCTGGCCGCCCAGTTCGGTGATCCTGGCGGCGGTTTCCGCGACGGTGCCGGGCAGGACTGATCCATCCCACCCCTTGGCGTCCCCCGGGGCCACGGTGCGGCCGGTGACATAGACGGTGTAGCCCAGTTCGCCGAAGCCGCGGGCAATGCCCGCGCCCGCGCCGCGGCTCGCCCCGGTAACCAGCGCCACTTTTCTGTCAGTCATATACTGTCTCCGCGTCCTCTCGCTTGAAGCCGCCGGAATCGGGCGTGGCGCCCTCGTGCGGCTGCTGGAATATGTCCGCGCCATCGCCGGCGCGTTGCCTGAATTTCTGCGGCGACAGCCCGCTCACTCTGCGGAAAGCCCGCGAAAAGCTGTTGGCATGCGAAAAGCCGCAGCGCTGGGCGATTTCCTTGATGGAAATATGCCGCGCCAGCAACAGTTCCTTCGCCTGTTCGACCCAGAAATTCTCGATATATTTGGAGATCGTCTTGCCGGTGAGAGCAAGGAACTGGCGGTGCAGGTGGCGGCTGCTGATCCCGCAAAGGCGGGCCAGATCGGCCACCGCAGGCTGTCCGCCGCCTTCCATCAGCCGTTCCCGGATACGGCGGTATTGCCAGGCGGCCAGACGGCCGCTCGACTGGCTGTCGCGCTGGCGTTCGAACAGGCGTTCCATCTCCACCACGATCACCCGCATCAGCGCCTCGATCGCTTCGGGCGAACGGTCGACCGGGTTTATCAGTTCACGATGGGCGAGGCGCATCAGCGTGCGCAGGGCATCGCTACGGACATTGAGCAGCGATTGCAGGAAATCGAGCGGGGGATGCGGCTTGTGGCGCAGAATCTTGTGCGCCGTGCCTTCTTCGAAAACGCAGCGGATCACCCGGATCCGCCCGCCTTCGGACCGGCCGCTTACGGCAATGCCGGGATAGCGGACGAACAGCGTGCCCATGAAGCAGTATTTTTCCGGCGCAATGTCCGGGAAACAGGCGGAAGCGTCGGCCGCCAGCGGCGGGATCGACATTTCCAGCATCAGCTCGGATTCCGTTCGCGTAAATTCGAACATATCCGGCCACAGCCACTCAACCAGTTCGAGACGGCCGGGGCCGACGTCGAACTGGTTGAGGACCGTGGGGGTAAACGTCAGCGGGTGGGGCGGGGACCGTTCCACCTCATTCCGCGAAGTCGAATTGGCTGGTGGGTACGATGTCGATCTGCGTGGCGTCGATAAAGCCGCCGCAGCTATCCATCATCGCCTTGAGATTCGCCTGATACTTGGCTTCGTCGCCCACCGCGTCGAAGAACACGTAAGTGTCCGTCATCGCTTCCAGCGGGAAGCATTCCTCGACGAAAGCGCCATAGGTCGGCGCGTTTTCCGTCAGAGGGCGGACGATCAGGTTCTGGATATATTCGAAATTCGACTGGGTATCGATGGCCACGCGGGCATGGTGGCTATGCCAGTGCCGGATGCAATCCTCCCAGCGCATGTCCTTGCGGAAGGAAATGAAGCTTGCCTGCGACCAGCCCCAGGTCCGTTCCCCCCGCTTGACAGGCGGGTGTTCGGTGTTGGGGATGATGGCGGATTCGGCGACCAGCCACGCGGCGAAGCGGTCGCAATGCGCTGCCACCACGGCATCGGTATCGCCGCGGAACATCGCATTGGCCGAAGGCAGCCACAACTGCACCACCGCATCCTGCATCGGCTGCTGCCATTGCTGGATCAGCGGCGCGGCCGGATCGACCGTGGCATCGCGCACGTTGATGCGGACTTTGGTCGCGCCCGTTTTCTTAAGCGCTTCGGGCAGGCTTTCCAGCAAGCGTGCGTTGAAGCTTTCGCGGTTTTCGCCTTCGGCTTTCCAAAGGGCGTAAATGACTTTTTCCATGTGGTTGCGCCTCAGTCGAAGTTTGCCTGACCGCCGTCGAGCGGGATGGTGGCGCCGGTGAGATAACTCAGATCGGTGCCGCACAGGGCGACGATGGCCCGGCCGATGTCTTCTTCCAGCCTGCCGATGCGACCCAGCGGAATGGTGCGGAAGAACGCGGCGGCTTCTTCGGGATTGGCTTCGAACCAGCCTTTGAGGCCGGGCGATTCCGCATGCGGGGCAATCGTCAGCACGCGGATGTTGTCCGGGCCCCATTCGGCCGCGGCCGCGCGCGTCAGGCTGCGGATCGCCTGCTTGACCGCGCCATACGCGCCGTAACCGCTCATATCCCAGCGGATGCCGGCGGAAGAAGCGAAATTGAAGATCGTGCCGCCGCCGCGTGCCTTCATGTGCGGATGGGCCAGCTTCATCAGGCGCATCGTGGCGAGCGGGCCCGATTCGAAGCCTGCGGTAAACGCCGCGTCGGTGACTTTGTCGAGCGTGCCGAGCGGCACTTCCTGCGCGTTGTTGACGAGGATATCGAGCCCGCCGAATTCCTTCACCGTGGCATCGACCGCCTGGGCGAGATCGTCAGCCGCTTTGACGTTGCAGGCCAGGGCCATTGCCTTGCCGCCGCGCTTGATGATGTCATCGGCCGATTTCTGGACCTTTTCCAGTGTCCGCCCGGCCAGGACGACGCTGGCGCCGGCACCGGCGAGCGCGAAGGCGATTCCCTGCCCCACGCCCTGACCCGCGCCGGTGATAAGTGCTACTTTGCCGCTAAGATCGGTCATGCATCCTCACCTTGGGTTAATTCGTAGATTATTGCCCGGCATTCTACGCATGGTGTTGACTTATTGGCAAGCGTGTCCACAGTTGCGTTACCAATTCGGTGGGAAGATGCCTGTGTTACCACGGGCTGCGGGGGGTGATCGTTCACGCGTCATTGACGGCGGCGAAACCTTGCCGTTTACATCCCCTTGAAGGAGAGATTTACGATGACCGTTGCCGTAATTACCGGCGCAGCCGGCGGGATTGGCGCCGGGCTGGCGCGCGAAGCCGCACGCCGTGGGATGCAGGTGGTGCTGGCGGATCGCGATGAAGCGGCCCTGCAGGAGGTGGCGCGCGGAATCGGCAATGCCGCCTATGCGGTGCAGACCGATGTGACCGATCTGGCCGCCTGCGAAGCGCTGGCGGAAAAGGCATACAAGGCCCATGGGCAGGTGGACCTACTGTTCAACAACGCCGGGGTTCTGGCGACGGGCAACAGCTGGGAAATCCCGGCGGAAAAGTGGCAACAGGCCTGGGCGGTCAACGTCGAAGGCATCCTCAATGGGCTGCGCGCTTTCGTGCCCCGGCTGCTGGCCGCCGACCGTCCGGCGCGGATCATCAACACGGCGTCTGTCGGCGGGTTCCTTCCTTCACCGTTGATGGCCCCCTATTCGGCCACCAAGTTCGCCACTGTGGCGCTGACCGAAAGCCTTGCGGGCGAATTGCAGATCCTGGGATCGAAGATCGGTGTCTCGCTGCTGGCGCCGGGGCCGGTCAAGTCAGGCATTTTCCGCGAAGCGCCGCCCGAACAGGCGGAAGGTTTCCACACCACGATGACGAGCATGCTCGAACAGCACGGCATGACCGGCGATGAATTCGCGCCGCTGGTGCTCGATGCGGTGGAACGCGGCGAATACTGGATCTTCCCGCAGCCCGAAGCGCTGGAACCGACATTCTCCAATCGGAATCAGGCCATCGTCGAGCGCAAGGCTCCTCAATTTTTCACCGCGGAATAAACGATATGAGCCAGAATTGGGATAAAGAGGTCGATGTCCTCGTCGTCGGCTCGGGTGCGGGCGGTCTGCTCAGCGCGCTGGTCGCGGCAAAGAACAAGGCCGATGTGCTGATCGTCGAGAAGGACAAACTGTGGGGCGGCACGTCCGCCACCTCCGGCGGCGGAATCTGGATTCCGGGCAGCGATCAGGCCAGAGCATCGGGGTTCGAGGACAATCTCGACGACGCTTTCACTTACGTGCGGGGCCTGTCGAAAGACAACGTTCCGGACGAAAACATCCGCGCCTATGTGAACAACGCCGCGCCGATGCTGCGCTGGGTGACGGACAATACCCAGATCCGCTATATCGCGGCGCCTTATCCCGATTATCATGCGGAAAATCCCGGTGGCTCGGTCACCGGTTTCCGCACGCACCTGCCGCTCGAATTCGATGGCAAGCAGCTTGGCGCCGATCTGCGCACGCAGCGTTTCCCGTCCCCCGCGGCGAGCCTGTTCGGATGGCTCAACTGGACCTTCGCGGAAACCACCGAGCTGCTTTACCGTACCAAGGGCTGGTTCACCCATCTGACGATCAACATGGCCAAGTACTGGCTGGATTGGCCGTTCCGCTTCACTTCGCGCAAGGATCGCCGTCTCACGCTGGGCAATGCGCTCACAGGTGGCCTGCGGCTTGCGCTCAACGAACGCAATGTGCCGCTGTGGCTGGAAAGCCCGCTTACCGAACTGGTGCGTGAAGGCGACCGGGTGGTGGGCGCGGTCATCACCCATAAGGGCAAGCCGATGCGGATCGGCGTGCGCAAGGGGGTAGTGCTGGCCGCTGGCGGGTTCGACAAGAACCAGCAGATGCGCGACGCCAATTCTCCGCTCTATCCCACGGCGCAGATTTCCGGCGGCGTCACCAGCAACACCGGCGATTCCATTCGCGCGGGCGAAGCGGTGGGCGCGGGAACGATGAACATGCAGTCGGCCTGGGCCGCCCCGGTGTTCTACGTTCCGGGTGAGGATCGCGGCCGTCTGTGCACGATCGAGCGGGCCCTGCCCGGCTGCATCATGGTCAACCAGAAGGGGGAGCGGTATCTGAACGAAGCCGCATCCTATCATGTGACCGGGCAACTGATGGCCCAGCGCCAGCTTGAACATGGCGATGCCAGCCCGAGCTGGATGGTGTTCGATTATCGTTATCGCCATCAGTTCCCGATGGGGCCGCTCTATCCGCTGATTCCCGACTGGGCGCAGAACGGCGCGGTGAAGCAGATTCTCAAGAAGGCCGGGACGATCGAGGAACTGGCCGCGCAGATGGGGGTCGATCCGGCCGCGCTTTCCCGGACGATCGCCGAATTCAACGAACATGCGGCGAAGGGGGAAGACCCGGCCTTCCATCGCGGCCAGGCCGCGTACGACAAGATGTACGGCGATCCGCGCAACACTCCCAACCCGTGCCTGCGCCCGCTGACCGAAGCGCCGTTCTATGCGATGCCGATCTACCCCGGCGATATCGGGACCAACGGGGGCCTGATGACCAATGCCAAGGCGCAGGTGATCGACGATGCGGGGAAGCCGATCAAGGGCCTCTATGCCGTGGGCAACAACGCCGCATCGTCGATGGGCGAAAGCTATCCCGGCGCCGGCGTGACTATCGGCCCGGCGATGACGTTCGGCTATATCGCCGCGCGCGATATGACGGGCGGCAACGAATAAAGGCAGGCGCCGGGGCAAGGGTCCCGGTCCGGCCCATTGAAAAGCCCCGCCTTCGAAAGAAGGTGGGGCTTTTTGGTATCTTCCGCGCGATCAGCCTTGTGCGGGAATTTCCGCGGCGGGCAGGGGGGGATTGCCCAAGATCATATCGGCGGCCTTTTCCGCGATCATCGCCACGGGAATGCCGGTGTTGGCGCCGGGCAAATGCGGCATGATCGAGGCATCGACCACCCGCAGCCCGGCGATGCCGTGGACGCGCAACTGCGGATCGACCACGGCCATCGGGTCGTTGCCCATCCGGGCGGTGCCGATGGAGTGATAATCGGCTTCCGCCTTGGCGCGGATATAGGCGTCGATGTCCTCATCGCTCTGCACATGGGGGCCGGGGGCCAGTTCTTCGCCCCGGAAGGCGTCGAACGCGGGCTGTTCGAAAATGGCCCGCGCGGCGCGCACGGCGGCACGGGCCACCCGCCGGTCGTTTTCGGTGGCGAGATAGTTCTGATCGATGACCGGCTGCATGTCCGGATCGGCGCTGGCAAGCGTGACGCTGCCGCGCGCTTCGGGCCGGGCGACATTGGTGTGTGCGTAAAACCCGTGGATCGGCACCATTTTCTGGCCGTTGTGGCTCATCAGCGCCATGACCAGCAGCATCTTGATATCGGGCTCGTCGAGTGCGGGATCGGACTTGACGAAGCAGGCCACCGACATCCCTGTTTGCGTCAGCGGCCCGCGTTTCAGCAGCAGATATTGCGCCATCGCCACCGCACCGCGCAACGGATTGATATAGCGCAGCATCGAAAGCGGCTTGGTCGCCCTGTATTTCACATGCACGGCGAGATGATCCTGCAGATTCTGCCCCACGCCGGGCAGATCGTGGATCAGCGCGATGCCGTGTTCGGCCAGATGCGCCGCCGGACCGACACCGGAAAGCATCAGCAGTTGCGGCGAATTGATCGCGCCAGCGCTGAGGATCACTTCGCGCGCGGCATGGGCCACGCGATCTTCCCCCTGATGGCGATAGGCGATGCCGGTGGCGTGTCGGCCTTCGAACAGGATCTTGCGGGTCTGCGCGCCTGTCACCACCGTCAGATTGGGGCGGTTCATGACCGGGCGAAGATAAGCGGACGACGCGCTGGAGCGCTTGCCGTTGCCCACCGTCAGATCGACCGCCCCAAACCCTTCGCGCGACACGCCGTTGAGATCGGGGTTGTAGGAATAACCGGCTTGCTGCCCGGCCGCGATGAACGCTTCGGCAAAGG
The DNA here is from genome assembly GCF_019803445.1 of Caenibius sp. WL. Classification (NCBI taxonomy): domain Bacteria; kingdom Pseudomonadati; phylum Pseudomonadota; class Alphaproteobacteria; order Sphingomonadales; family Erythrobacteraceae; genus Caenibius; species Caenibius sp. WL. Next base: position 3,094,362 of record NZ_CP081844.1, on the reverse strand, counting down.
GGTGGCTTTGATCCGCCCGCGTTACCTGGATGGGGCCGTCCTGCCCATGCCAGACATCGTCGTGCGGGCGATAGGTTTCCAGCTTGCGGAAATAGGGCAGCACTTCGGCGAAGGACCAGCCCGGATTGCCCGCCTGCGCCCAGCGGTCATAATCGCTGTGCATGCCCCGGTCATACGTCATGCCGTTGATCGAGGAACCGCCGCCGAGCACTTTGCCGCGCGGCAGATAGAGCACCCGGTCGTTAAGATGCTTCTGCGGTGCGGACATATAGCGCCATGCATGGCTGCCCGACATCATGATCGGCAAGAGGCCGCCCGGGGCCGCGATCAGGGGGCTGTTGTCCTTGCCGCCCGCTTCGAGCAGGAGCACGCGATGGCCCGGATCGGCCGACAGCCGGTTGGCAAGAACGCATCCGGCCACCCCCGCGCCGACGATCACATAGTCAAATTCGGTTGTCGTCATGATCCGCTTTTCGCATCCCCGCTTCTCACTCTCCCCGGTGCTTCCGCAAGTTGCCGCCATGCGCAACCCCTCTGCCTGCAATAAACCGCTTACTGGCGTGATATGTTCTGTATGGCTGAAAAGGGTCTGCTGGCTTTCGAAATGCCCCGGGGTGGCGAAGACTGGGCGGGCTGTATGCGAAAACGGCCTGCGGCGGGTTGAACAGCCGCCCGGAGCCGCCTATCGCTGCAACAGTACTGTCGGTTTCGTGTGGGTCCATTGGGGAGGATAAGAGTGGCAACGGAAAAGAAAATTGCCGTGCGCCGTTCACCCGGAAGACCGCGCGACGCCAGCCGCGAACAGACCATTCTGGTCGAGACGCTGGCTCTGCTCGGCGATGTGGGGTTTTCGGGGCTGACAGTGGATGCGGTGGTCGCCCGCGCGAAAGTGAGCAAGGCCACGATCTACCGCCGCTGGGCCACGAAGGAGGAACTGGCGATTGCGGCCTTCGATCTGCTGCCTCTCGTCAAAGTTCCGGAAACCGGCGATCTGGAGAGCGAGATTCTCGCCTATATCACCCAGTATTACGAGTTTCTTCGCACCACTTCGTTGCCCAGCGTGCTGCCCGCGCTGGTGAGCGAGGCCATGCACAACGAGGCATTGGCCGCGCGCCTGCACGAAACGGTGGATCGCCGCCGCGCATCGGGCATCGCCATGATCCAGCGCGCGATCGACCGGGGCGAACTGCCCGCCGGCACGCCCCCTTCCATCGCTCATGAGTTGATCGTCGGGCCGATGGTACAACGCTCGTTCTTCGATCCGGACAATCTCGAAATCGACGATTTCCGCCTGATGGCCAAGATTATCGTGGCGGGGCTGAAACAGGTCTGCGGCGCTACTTCCAGCGCGGTCTGATCATCATTCGGACAAAGCCGTTGAGATGCTCGCCGAAGGCGCGCTCGCATTTCTGCTCGATCACGTCGTAATCCTCGATCAGTTCGAAGATCGCACGCAGCATCAGGTCGCCCGCAACCACGGCCAGCGCCGCGCCAAGGCAGAAATGCGCACCGATGCCGAAGCTGAGATCGCCCTCGTTCGCGCGGGTGATGTCGAAGCTATCGGGATCGGCAAAGCGGTTCGCATCGCGATTGGCGGAAGCGTAAATGAACAGCAGATTGTCGCCCGCCCTGATTTCCGCGCCGTTCAGTTCGAAATCGGTCGCCGCGCGGCGGGCGAGCATGTTGGTCGGCTGATCGTAACGCAGCGTTTCGCGAAAGGCATCGGCCAGCCGGTCATGATCGGCCAGCACCATCGCCTTCTGTTCGGGATGGCGGGCGAGATAGTACATCGTGCCCGCCACCGCCATCGGCGTGGTTTCCGACCCGACGACCAGCAGGCTGAAAAGATAGAACAACAGGTCCTGATCCGACAGGCGCTGGCCATCCACTTCGGCGTCGCGCAGCACTCTGCCCTGGGGGCCGCCCGCCGAGGGATCGGCGCGCATATGGGCGACGTGGCCCATCAGCAGGTGCATCAGCTCGCCCGCCGCCTGCTGGCTGTCGGGCGTGGAGGAACCGACCTGACCCGGGACACGGTTGAGGATCATCCGGTCGATCAGATTGCGCGCTGCGATGGCCTGATCGCGCGGCAGGCCGAGATTGTATCCGGCGTTAATGCACATCACCTGATTGGCGAAATCGTGATAGACATCGAAGCTGTCCTGCCCGCGCAGAGGCTCCAGTTCTCTGGCGATGGCGGCCTTGAGGCGGGGGATTTCCTTCTGGATCGCACCCGCGCCGTAGAACGGTTCCAGCAGCCCGCGCCATTTGCGGTTGTAGGGCAGGTTCATCGTCATGAACGTGTGCGGCACCGGCTCGCCCAGCATCAGTTGCGCCGGGGTCTGCCCGGCGGAGAAATCGAGCCAGGCGTTGCGCAGGCTCGCTTTCTTGAGATCATCGTACAGGGTCAGGGCCCAGGCACGCCGCGCTTCGACGAAATGCGGGCACCCTTCGGCACGCAGATCCTTGTAGATCGGGTGCGGGTCGCGCATCGCTTCGGTCGAAAAGGGATCGTAATCCACTGCCACAGCATCGTCTCCGGTAGAATTCAGATTTTCCAGGCGGGCCAGCGCACGCCATCGGCCAGGGCGATCACGCAGGCCGTGAGCGGCATGCCGATGCGCAACCGCGCCGGATCGACATGGTTGAGCGGGTCGCCCGGTTGCTCCACCAGTGGCCCCACCATGCGCAGGCCGGGGGCTTCCGCCAGTTCGGCAATTGCCACCGGATAAGGGGCGAACGGGGCGAAAGCGGGCAGGACGGGGGGATGAACCACCGTCCATGACCACAGCCGCGCCCGGCCGGAAACGGGCCGGTAAGCCAGCGTGCCTCCACAGGCGCAGCGCCAGCGCGGGGGAAAATGCCAGGCGGAGCACGCTGCGCACTGCTGATGCGCCATTTCGCCCCGGTCGAGCGCGGCCCAGAAACCCGCTTCGAACGGGCCATCGCGCGAGGGGAGGGGAATGCCGGGGATCATCCGTCGCTCCGCAGCAGCAGGGCGCCGTTGGGCGTGGCGTCGCACCCGGTGACAAGCGCGAGCCGGGCACTGGCAATCTGGGTGGTGGCGGTGCCGCGAATTTGCCGCACCGCCTCAGTTACGAGATTGAGCCCGTGGAGATAGGCTTCCGACAGGCCGCCGCCCGCCGTGTTGGTCGGCAGCGCGCCATCGGGGCGCAGGGCCCCATCGCAGATGAAGCGCGCCGCTTCGCCTTTCGGCACGAAGCCATAGGCTTCCAGCGAAAACAGGATCAGCGGCGAAAACGCATCGTAAATCTGCGCCACATCGACATCGGCGGGGGTGAAACCGGTCATGCGCCAGAGCTGCTGTGCCGCGACATGGCCGCAACCGGTCAGCGCATCGGCGCGGTGGAAATCGGCCATCGACTGATGGCCGGGAATCATCCCCTGCGCGAATGCTTCGATCACCACGGGTTTCTGCCGGGCATCTCGTGCCCGTTCCACCGGCAGCAGGACCAGCGCCACCGCGCCATCGGTTTCGAGGCAATTGTCGAACAGGCGCAACGGATCGGCCACCATGCGCGCAGCGTAATAGGCCGCTTCATCCATCGGTTTGCCATGCATCATCGCCGCCGGATTGGCGCAGGCATAAGCGCGTAGCGCCATGGCGATTTCGGCCAGCGCCGGGGCGATATCGCCATATTCGTGGGCATAGCGGCGCGCCATCACCGCCACTTCATCCACCGGGCGCAGCAGGCCCGAGGGGCGCGACCATTTCCAGTGGTCTTCCAGCACGGCGGCCGATTGCGCCCAGACCCGGCTGGCGGCGGCGGAGCGTTTGCGCGCGCGCCAGACGACAGCGGCTTTCGCCTGCCCGGTGGCGAGCGCCATGGCCGCATGGCCGATGGCCGCCGGGCCCGCGCCGCCGCCATGGGGCACTTGCGAAAAATAGTGCAGCGGGCCGAACCCGCAATTGCGCACGATTTCGAAATCGGGCGTCGCTTCCATGGTGTAGCTGCACAGGGCGTCGATTTCGCCCGCATCGACCCCGGCATCCTTCAGCGCCGCGTCGATGGCGATGCAGGCGAGTTCGCGCTCCGATGGCTCCAGCCCCCGGCCGAACGGCGTCTGGCCGATACCCGCGATGGCGACTTTGCCCGCGATGGTCATGCCGGTTGTCCGAGATAGAGCAGTTCGATGATCGACCGCAGGCAGGGCTCTGCCGCCCCGTGTTCGATCACTTCGAATTCCATGGCGACGACAGTGCCCCGGGCATGGCGCGTGGCGGCGGACAGGCGGCTGCGCCCGCGCAATCGTGCCCCGGCCTGCGCGGGCATGGGGAAGCGGATCGTCGGGCTGCCAAGATTGATCGCCCCGCTATGCCCGGTCACTTCCCAATCGTGCCCGGGCACGAGCCGGGGCAGCATGGCCTGTAGCATGACGCCGGGAATCTGCGCGCCATCGCCGGGTGCGCCGGTCACGGCAAGGAAAGCGGCAACGGTTTCCCGCTCCAGAGGCACCTCCGGCCCCCACGCGGTGAAGCCCCGGGCTTCGATCCGGGCGAAGCCGTCGTAATCGTCGAAACGGATTGCCTGCCGCGCCATCACGCCCCTCGCAGCCGTTGCGCCGCATCGGCTTCGCGGCGCAGGGCAGTGGCGAGATCGCCTTCGCCGGAGGCATCGACGGCGGCCTTGATTTCAGCGGCCAGCGCGCGGCTGGCGCTGGCGGCGGCTTTCCCCAGCGCCAGCGCACGATCCTGCAAGGCATCGGCCGGAAGCACTTCGTCGACCAGCCCGATGGCGGCGGCTTCTTCGCTGGTCAGCGTCTGGCTGCACAGCAGCAGTGTCTTGGCCCGCGCCGGCCCGACAAGGCGGGCCAGCGTGCGGGTCGAACCCAGCCCGGGCATGATCCCCAGTTCCGCGAAATTGAGCCGCAACCGCGCGCCTGGCACGGCCAGCCGCAGATCGCACAACAGGCTCATCGTCACGCCGATCCCGGCGGCGGAACCATTGAACGCGGCGATGGTCAGCTTGGGAATGGCGGCGAATTCGGGGGCGAAGCTGGCGATGAATGCCTCCTGCCCAATGCGCAGGCCGGATGGGCCGAGCGCGCCGGTCAACACATCGCGATGCGCCCCCGCGCAGAACGCCCGCCCGCTGCCGGTGAGGACGATGGCGGCCACATCCTCGTCCGCCGCCGCCGCGCGCAGGGCCGCCACGAGGTCTTCGCCCATTTCCGGGGTGTAGCAGTTCATCCCGTCGGCACTGGTCAGCGCGATCACCGCGACCGCGCCACGCCGGGCGATGGCCAGCGTGCCGTAGCTCACGCCACGTCCCCCGGATCGCGGTCGCGCCATTGGGGCGCGCGCTTTTCGACGAACGCGGCCACGCCTTCGGCCAGATCGGGATGATCGTTCTGCGCCAGGATATGGCGCCAGCCTTCCTCCAGCGCTGCGCTCAGCGGCAATTCCTTGGACGCCCAGATCGCCGCGCGGGTGCGGGCGACGGCGGTGGGGGAATGGCGGGCGATGCTGGCGGCCAGTTCCATCGCGCGCGGCATCAGCGCGTCCAGCGGCATGATCTCGTCCACCATGCCCAGCCGCCATGCTTCCTGCGCGGAAAGGCGCTCGTCCCCGCCGGTCAGCGCCAGTTTCATCACCGCGCCCAGCGGCATGCGCCGGGCAAGGCCGATGGGTTCCAGCGCGGCGATCAGGCCGACCGCCACATGGCTATCCACGAACTGCGCATGATCGGCGGCGAGGACGATATCGGAATCCGCCGCGAAATGCAGGCCCGCGCCCACGGCCAGGCCGTTGATCGCGGCGATCACCGGCTTGGTCACGCCGTTCTGCCGCCCGGTCCAGCCGATGGAGGCAAGCTGCCGCGCGAATGCGGGGTCTTCCGTTTTGGGCAGATCGGCGAGATCGGCCCCGGTGCAGAATGCCTTGCCGCCCGCGCCCGTCACCACGATCACGCGCACGGCGGGATCGGCTTCGAGCTGCCGCCAGGCCCGCGGCAGTTCCCTATTCATTCGGCTGGAAATCGCGTTGTGGCGCGCCTCGCGCGACAGGGTCAGCACTGCGATATGATCGGCAATGCGGATATCCAGCGTTTCGTATGGCCCGCTCATTCCACCCCCAGAATGCTGACGGCGCAGCCCGTGGGATAGCCGCCGATGTTGTGGCTCAAGGCCAGTTTCGCCCCTTGCACCTGCCGTGCCCCGGCTTCGCCGCGCAGTTGCAGCGTGTTCTCCACGATCATGCGCGCGCCGCTGGCCCCGGTGGGGTGGCCGAAGCTTTTCAGGCCGCCATCGGTGTTGACCGGCAGTTCGCCCGCCAGCGTGAACGTGCCGCTGGCGATGTGCTCCTTCGCCGCCCCTTTGGGAATGAAGCCGAGATCCTCGTAAGACAGCAGTTCCGTCAGCGTGAAGCAGTCATGCAGTTGCGCCACATCGATCTGACGGAAGGGATCGTCGATCCCGGCCATGCGATAGGCGTCCTGCGCGGCGTTTTCGGTGGCTTTCCAACGCAGGAAATCATGGTCCGGGTCGGTGTGCGGGTGGGGGGCACAGTGCGAAGTGATCGCCTTGACCAGCACCGGCTGCTTCGGGTGGTTGCGCGCCAGATCGGCGCGGGTGACGATCACCGCTGCCGCGCCATCGGTCTGCGCGGCGCAATCGTAGAGCCCGAAAGGCCAGGCAATCATCCGCGCATTCAGCACATCTTCCACCGTGATTTCCTTCTTGAGGAAGGATTTGGGGGCGAGAGTGCCGTTATGGTGATTTTTCACTGCGATTTGTGCCAATTCTTCACGCCCGGCACCGAATTTCGCGAAATAGGGTGCGGCGGCCAGCGCGAACCATCCGGCGGGTGTGGCGGGCAGATCGCGCACGCCGCGAAATGCAACCGGCGGGCCGGAGACGCCGCGATCCTTGGGCTTGTCGTAGCCCACGGCCAGCACCGTATCGTAAGCCCCGGCGGCAATCGCCATCACCGCGGCGCGGACCACTTCGGTGCCGGTGGCGCAGTAATTGTAAACCGACGTCAGCGGTTTGTAGAGCTTCAGCGCTTCCGACACATCGACCGGCCCCATCGCGGAATAGAGCGAGCCGCAGAACACCGCATCGATCTGGCGGTTGGGGTCTTCGATCCCGGCATCGGCATAGGCTTCGAACACCGCATCGACGATCATGTCTTCGGCGCTGCTGGTCCAGTTCTCCATAAAATGGGTGCAGCCCACGCCGACAATCGCGGCCCTATCCCTCAGGCTCATGGCACATTCCTTTCGGGCAGGGCTTTCCAGAAATAGTTCGGGCGCTGGCCCGCATCGTGAATGCGGCGGAAGGCGAAGCGCAGCGGCATGCCCAGCGTGGGGCCTTCCTTGGGCAGATCGGCCACCTGCATGTAGATGCGCGGGCCATCCGCCACCTCCACTACGCCCACCGCCGTGGGCGGAGTGGGGGAGGGGAAGAAGGAATCGAGCGTATAGGTGACGAGCGTTCCGCCCCGTTCGGCGAAATCTTCCGGCGTGAACCGGTCTTTCGCCCCGCAACGGATGCAGACGCGTTGTTTGGGAAACTGCGGTTCGCCGCAGGCGCACCGCTGGCCTTGCAGGCGCAAATCCTCCGCCCGTTCGCGGAAATGGATCGTGGCGGAAATGCCCTGATCGTCGACCGGCGGATATTCGGCCGCGTCGAGCCCGCGCGCCCGGCGATAGGCGGCGGGTGAGGGGACGGGGATACGCTGCGCCACGGCATCGGCCACCGCATGGCCGGGGCGCGCAGCGACCACGGTGTAAAGCAATGCTTCCGCCCCATCGCCATGGGCAAGCAGGGCGAGTTCCTGCCCCGCTTTCGCCGTGTCGAGCGCGGCGGCGAGCAGGAGCGGGGCCTGCGCCGTGCCGCAATAGCCGACCGTGTCAAACAGGGCGGGCACCATGGCGGTGGGCGCTGCGCCGATCGCTTTGGCGAGACTGCCCAAGGCGCGCTTGTTGGGGGCGCTGGTCGCCCAGATGCGGTGCGCGCCGTCCGCCGCCGTGGGCAGCTTGGCAGCGGCGGCGGCGCTGGGATCGAGAAAGCCGTATTGCGTGGTGAAGCGGTCTTCCCACTGATGGATGAAGCGGTCGGCACCGCGCCGCCAGACATCGAGCAGTTCTTCCGAATGTGCCGCGCTGCCCGCAAGTTCGGCCACGACCCCATCGTGCCCGATCAGGAACGCCACCGCTGCGTCGCCGCCGCTGCGTTCCAGTTCCGATCCCGGCGCGCCCATGCGGCAATCGGCGATCAGCACCAGTGCCTGCCGGGCGCGCCCTGCCTTGACCGCATCGTGGGCCAGCAGCAGCGCCTGCGCCCCGCCGCGCAGCGAATGGCCGATATCGGCGGTGCGCACGGTCTGCGGCAGGCCGAGCACGGCAGCGATCAGCGCCGCCCCCTGCTTCTCCGCGAAGGCATAGGTGGTGGTGGCGAAAAGCAGCAGATCGATCGTGTCCCGCGCGCGGTCTTTCAGGCAGAGCCGAGCGGCATCCACTGCCATGGTCACGCTGTCTTCGTCCGCCCAGGCCAGCGCCCGTTCCGGCCCGCTGTCCGCCTTGCGTCCGGCCAGCAGGGCGCGGGGCAGGCGATGCGCGGGGATATGCACGCCCCAGTCGACGATCCCGGCCATCGTCAATCCTCCGTGGGGGTGGGGGGATAGACCCCGCCGTGGAAGGGATAAGGCTTGCCGAGAATGCCGAACGCACCGAACTGGCCGGGCATCTGCGCTTGGAAATGGCGGCGGATGCTCTCCACATCCCACCCGCCCGGCTGGATCAGCGTTTTGCCGTAATGCGGCTGCACCATGTGGGAAAGACGTTCGCCCCCGGTGCCGAAAATCTGGCCCGAAACGTTGGCCGCCTCGTCGCTGCACAGATAGACCACCGCGGGGCCATTCAGCGTGGGATCGAAATCCTGCCCCGGCTTGCCGTCGGCATCGCGATACGTCTTCGACATGGCCGTGGTGCCCAGCGGGCCGATGGCGTTCACGCGGATGCCATAGCGCGCCAGTTCCAGTGCCCAGGTGTATGTCATCGAAGCGATGGCGCCTTTGGCGGCGGAATAGGCGGTCTGGCCGAAGCTGCCGAAATGGCCGCCTGATGTGGTGTTGATCACCGCGCCGCCCGCGCCCTGATCGGCCATCGCCCGCGCGGCGGCCTGCGTGCACCAGAAGGTGCCTTTGACATGGACGGTCAGCACCGCGTCGAGATCGTCGTCCGTCATCTTGAGCAGAGTCTTGTCGCGCAGGTTGCCCGCGTTGTTGACGAGAATGCGCACGCTACCGAACGCTTCGCAGCAGGCTTGCACCAGCGTTTCGGCTCCTTCGCGCGTGCCGATATCGTGGGTGGAAACCAGCGCCTGCCCCCCGGCCGCGATAACGTCCCTGGCCAGCGCTTCGGCCGCTGCGCCGTTGATATCGTTGATGACGACCGGTGCGCCGGCGGCGGCGAGGTGGAGGACATGCCCCCGGCCGATCCCGCCCGCCGCGCCGGTGACGATGGCCGGGCGCCCGTCGAGCAGGGGCTGGGCGGCGCTCATGCCTCCAGCACCTTGTGCGTGCCCGCGATCAGCGCATGGCCGGCCCGTTCCTGGAGATTGAGCGGATCGCCGTACATCAGTTGCAAATGCTTTGCCCTTCGGAAGTAGAGTTGGGGATCGGCTTCCAGCGTGAAGCCGATGCCGCCGTGAATCTGGATGGAAAGCGCGGAAACGTCGCGATAGACTTGGCAGGCTTTCATTTTGGCCATGTCCGCCCAGGTGCCGGCGGGATCGCCATCGTCGGCGGCGGAAGCCGCGCGATAGACCAGCATCCGCGCCCCTTCGACATTGACCGCCGCATCGGCGAGATAGTGCGCGATGGATTGGAACGCGCCGATGGGCTGGCCGAATTGCTGGCGCGTGGCGGCATAGTCGCGCGCCATGGTGAGCGCCTTTTCCGCCCCGCCGACAGCCTGCGCGGCGATAGCGATTTTCATTGCGGTCTGGGCCCGGTCCCACGCGGCCATCGCCGCATCGCCCTGCGCGGTGACGGCCAGCACCGGCGTGTCGGTGAAGCGCAGGTCGGCCATGGCGAGGTCGGCCATGTTGGGCTGATCGGAAATGGCGATGCCCGCCGCCCCGCGTTCGACAAGGCACAGGGCAGGGCTGCTCGCGTCATCGCTGGCATGAACGAGAAGGCAGTCGGAAAGCCGCACTTCGGGCACGAAGCTTTTTTCGCCGGAGAGGCGCGCCGCGCCGCCGGCCGTGGTCAGCCGTGTGGCCTGCGGCCCTTCCAAAGGCGCACGCCTGCTTTCCTGCCAGGCGCAGGTCGCGCGCTTTTCCCCGGTGGCGAGCGCGGCCAGAACGCCGCGCGCCGTTTCGTCCGTGCTATCAGCCAGCAGAGTGGCGGCGAGCACGGTGCTTTCGGTGAACAGCAGCGGCACCAGCGCCCGGCCGAGTTCGGCCTGTGCCACGACCATTTCGGTCATGCCCAGGCCCAGCCCGCCATCCTCCTCACGGATCAGGATGCCGCCGAGGCCGAGCGTATAGAGGTTTTCATAAATAGCCGATGCGGCGGTGGGATCGTCCTCGCAGGCCCGCATGGCCGCAGTGCTGAACCGATCTTCACACAGGGAACGGATGGAGCGTTGCAGCGCCTCCTGTTCCCCGGACAGACTCAGATCCATTCTCTCGCGTCTCCCGCCCCCGGATGCCCATCCGGCTTCCTTATACGAAACTACCGGTACTGATAATTTTCTGCCTTGTCCAGCCTTACCATTGCATCGGCCCCGCTGGTGAGCGCATATTGACAGAAAATAACGGTACTAATAGTATCTAAAAATAACGAATGGAGAGGGTGATGCAAATTCTCGGTCTGGGGTATGTCGGCCTCAATGTGCCCGATGTGGAGGCGTGGATCGCCTTCGGGCGCGATATTCTGGGGCTGGACCTTGGCCGCGCACCGGGTGCGGAAGCCTATGTTTCCGGTGCGGGGGATGATGGCCGCTCGGCCGATGGCTCGGCTTTCTTTCGAATCGATGACTGGTCGTGGCGGCTGGGTATCCATCCCGCCGCGGGGGCGCCGGGGCTGCGCTACATGGGGCTGGAACTACGCGGGCCGTTCGAACTGGATGCAGCCTTGGCGGAACTGGAAGCGGCTGGTTTCCCCGCGCGGCGTGGGCGCGGCGAGGAATGCACCGCCCGCGCGGTAACCGGCATCGGCTTCACGCAGGACCCGGCAGGCAACGCGATCGAACTGTTTTATGGCCCGCTGGTGACGAACGATTACCGCAATACGCGCGGGATCGAATTCCTCACGGGCGCGCTGGGCATGGGGCACATCAATCTGTTCGCGGCGGATTACGAGGCGAATTGCGATTTCTACACCCGCGTGCTCGGCTTCCGGCTGACCGATTATTACCATGTCGGGCCGGAGCAGACGGTCAATTTCTTCCACATCAATTCGCGCCATCACACGGTGGGGCTGATGAAAGTCGCACCAATCAACGGCGTGCATCATATCATGTTCGAGGCGAGCGATCTCGACATGGTAGGGCAGGCCTATGACCGGGTGATCACGGCGGGGTGCAGGATCACTGCTTCTCTCGGCCGCCATTCGAACGACCGGATCGTGTCGTTCTACGTCGAATCGCCTTCGGGCGTGGAAGTCGAAATCGGCTGGGGCGCGATTCAGGTCGGGCCGGACTGGACGCCGAAATATCGCGGGCCGGGCGACATCTGGGGGCACCGGGGCCTCACCGCCGAAAGCATCGAAGAAACAGGACGGAGAGCATAATGGCCGCGCAACTGGCACAGCCGCATATCGATGTCGGGATCGTCACCAACGATCGCGATGGGGCCCTGGCGTTCTGGAACGGGCTGCTCGGCTTCCCGGTCGAGGGCGAAGTCAGCTTTCCGGGGATGACGATTGTGCGGCTGACAGTCGGCGATGCGATCCTGCGGCTGTGCATTCCTGATGCGCAGGTGGCGCGCAAGGCGGATAGCGGCGCGTTCGATGCTGAAACCGGCCTGCGCTATCTGACGCTGGCAGTCACCAATCTCGATGCCGTGGTCGATGCGGCGCGCGCTGCGGGCTTTCCCATTCCGGTGCCGCCGCGCGATGTGCGCCCGGGCGTGCGCGCCGCGCAAATCCAGGATGGGCAGGGTGTCACTGTCGAACTGATGGAAACGGTTGCGGCATGACCGTCAGCCTCGACGACAAATACCGCGCCGCCAGCGGCCATGTGTATCTCACCGGCAATCAGGCGCTGGTGCGCCTGCCGATCATGCAGGCCATGCGGGATCGGGAAGCGGGGCTGAACACGGCGGGTTTCATTTCGGGCTATCGCGGTTCGCCGCTGGGGATTTACGATCTCGCCCTGTGGCAGGCGCGCGAATTCCTCGATCAGCACGCCATTCATTTCCAGCCGGGCGTGAACGAGGATCTGGCCGCCACCGCCGTCTGGGGCACGCAGCAGACCGGGCTGATCGGCAAGGCGAAATACGATGGCGTTTTCGCCATGTGGTACGGCAAGGGGCCGGGGGTGGACCGTTCGGGCGATCCGCTCAAGCATGGCAGCTTTGCCGGTGCGGCAAAGAACGGCGGGGTGCTGGTGCTGTGCGGCGACGATCACGCCGCGCGTTCTTCCACCGTCGCGCATCAGAGCGATCATGCGCTGATCCATTTCGGCATGCCGGTGTTCAATCCCGCACATGTGCAGGATTATCTCGACCTCGGCCTCGCCGGGTTCGCCATGTCGCGCTATTCGGGGGCGTGGGTCGGGTTCAAATGCATCACCGACACGATCGAATCTTCCTCCCGCGTCGATGTTGCGCCGGAACGGCTGCGGTTCCGTATGCCGGAAGACTATGCGCTGCCCCCCGGCGGGCTGAATATCCAGCTTGGCGTGATGCCGATCGTGGCCGAAGCCAAACAGATGGACCACCGGCTGGAAGCGGTGAAAGCTTTCGCTCGCGCCAACGGGATCGACCGGCAGGTGCTGGGCGGGCGTGGCCCGCGGCGGCTGGGCATCGTCACCACCGGCAAGGCGACGCTCGACACGCTGGAAGCGCTCGATGGGCTGGGGCTCGACTCTGCGCGGGCCGAAGCGGCGGGGATCGCGCTCTACAAGGTCGGGATGAGCTGGCCGCTGGAGCCCGAAGGGATCAGGGCTTTCGCTGAGAGTTGCGACGAATTGCTGGTGATCGAGGAGAAACGCCCGGTCATAGAGGAACAGCTTGCCCATATCCTGTACAATCTGCCCGCAGACCGCCGCCCGGCGCTGACCGGCAAGCGCGATCTGTCCGGCGCGCCGCTGCTGTCGCAAGTGGGCGAACTGGCCCCGGCCAGCGTGATGCAGGCGCTGCGCAACCGCCTGCTGGCGCACAATCCGGGCGAAGACCTCCAGCGCCTGCTCGCCACCAACGAACCGGACGCGGCGGCCCCCGAAGTGACCGCCGCCGCCGCCGGTCTGGTGCGGATGCCGAGCTTCTGCGCCGGGTGTCCGCACAACACCTCCACCCGCGTGCCCGATGGTTCGGTGGCGATGGGCGGGATCGGTTGCCATGGTCTCGCCACCTGGCTGCCCGACCGGCACACGATCACGCTCTATCACATGGGCGGGGAAGGGGCGGCGTGGATCGGGCAGGCGCCGTTCATGGAAATGGATCACATCTTCCAGAATCTGGGCGATGGCACCTATTTCCATTCCGGCCTTCTGGCGATCCGCGCCTGCGTCACGGCGGGCGTCAACATCACCTACAAGATCCTGCTCAACGGCGCGATTGCGATGACCGGCGGCCAGCCCATCGAAGGCGAATCCTTCGATGGCAGCGTCTCCGCGCCGCATGTCGCGGGGCAGCTCCATGCCGAAGGGGTGAAGAAGATCGCGGTGGTGGCGGACGATCCCACGCGCCACGATCCCAGGGATTTCCCGCCGGGCGTGACCTTCCACCATCGCGATGCGCTGGATCAGGTGCAGCAGGCGCTGCGCGAGGTGCAGGGCGTCACCGCGATCATCTACGATCAGGCCTGCGCCACCGAGCGCCGCCGTCTGCGCAAGCGCGGCAAAGTGCCCGATGTCGACAAGCGCATGTTCATCCATGCCGATGTCTGCGAAGGCTGCGGCGATTGCGGCATCCAGTCGAACTGCGTGGCGATCGAACCGGAAGAAACCCCCTTCGGGCGCAAGCGGCGGATCAACCAGTCGGTCTGCAACAAGGATTTCAGCTGCGTCAAAGGGCTGTGCCCCAGCTTCGTCACTGTCGAAGGCGGCACGCCGCGCAAGGCGCAGCCGGGCAAGCTGGACGCGATCATCGATGGGGTGGACCTGCCTCTGCCGCACCTGCCTGAAATCACCGGCACGCACAGCACGGTGGTGGCCGGGATCGGTGGCAACGGCGTGGTCACGGTCGGGGCGATCCTCGGCATGGCGGCGCATATCGACGGGCTGGGGGTGACAGTGCTCGACCTCTCCGGCCTCGCCCAGCGCAACGGTCCGGTGACCAGCCATGTGCGGCTGACGCGCGGGGAATCCACCGGCCATGTGCCGCGCATCCCGGAAGGGCGCGCCGATGTGGTGCTGGGATGCGATCTGGTGGTGGCCGCCTCGGCGGAAAGCCTCTCCAAGATGGCGCGGGGCCGCACGCAGGTGGTGTTCAACCGCTTCGTCGCGCCGACATCGGCCTTCGCCACCAATCCCGATCTCGATTTCAGCGCGGACAAACTGGCCGATGTGATCGCCGCCAAGGCGGGCGAAAACGCATTGTCCGGGATCGATGCGACGGCGATTGCCGTGTCGCAACTGGGCGATGCCATCGGCGCGAACATGCTGATGGTCGGCTATGCCTGGCAGAAGGCGCTGATCCCGCTGTCACTGGACGCATTGCAAACCGCGATCCGACTGAACGGTGCGGCGGTGACGTTGAACCTCACCGCGTTCCAGCTTGGCCGGATTGCCGCCACCGATGCCGATACACCCGCGCGGTGGATTGCAGATGGCGATCAGCCGGCCGAACGGCGCACGCCCGCGCGAGTGGTGGACGATTGGGCCGGGCTGCTGGCCGCCTTCGATGGCGCGCCGCTGGCAGAGCGCTATCGCGCGCTTGTAGCCCGCGTTGCCGAGGCGGAGCGCGGGCTGACCGGCACGGCGGATCGGCTGACCCCGGCGGTGGCGCGAGGATATGCCAAAGCGCTCTATTACAAGGACGAATACGAAGTCGCCCGCCTGTTCAGCGACGGTTCCCTGCAACGGCGGCTGGCGGAAACGTTCGAAGGCGATGTGAAGCTGCGCTTCAACCTCGCCCCGCCGCTGATTTCGCGGCGTGGGCCCGATGGGCGGGAGAGGAAGCGCGAATTCGGCCCGTGGGTGCTGCATCTCTATCGCGCGCTGGCGCGGATGAAGGGGCTGCGCGGAACCGCGTTCGACCTGTTCGGGCGCAGCGCCCACCGCCGGATGGAACGCGCGCTGGGCGGCGAATACGAAGCGCTGGTGGAGCGGTTGCTGGCCCGGGCCACACCGGACAATCTCCCGCAACTGGCCGCTATCGCCGCCGCCTACGAAGGGGTGAAAGGCTACGGCGTGGTCAAGGAAACCAAGCTGGAGCAGGTCCGCAAGGACGTGGCCGACGCTGTGGCCGAACTCGAGACGGCATAGGACGCATCATGGATTTCAAGCTTACCGCCGAAGAACAGCAATTCGCCGCTGGCGTGCGGGCTTTCCTGGATGAACAGGCGCGGCATCCCGATGCGGCGGAATTCATGGCGCCGGATCGCGATGCCCATTCGCAACTGGCCAACAGCCCGGAACGGCGGGCGTTCTGCAAACGCATGGCGGCCCAGGGCTATCTCGGCATGTCATGGCCGAAGGAATATGGCGGGCAGGACGTTCCCGGCATTTTCGAATACCTGTTGAACGAGGAACTGGCCCTGCGCGGTGCGCCGCTGATCGGCAAGGGCGTGGGGTGCATCGGCAAGACGATCATCCGCCACGGTTCGGAAGAGATGAAGCAGCGCTTCCTGCCGTTGATCCTCGATGCAGAAGTGGAATTCGCGCTCGGCTATTCGGAACCCGGTTCCGGCTCCGATCTGGCCAGCCTGAAGCTGAAGGCGGAACGGGACGGGGATGGCTGGGTGCTCAACGGACAGAAAGTCTGGACCACCTCGGCCAACTTCGCGGAATGGTACTGGGTCGCCGCGCGCACCGATCCCGATGCGCCCAAGCACAAGGGCATCAGCGTGTTCCTGATCCGCATGGATCATCCGGGGCTGACAGTGCGCCCGATCGTGACGATGGGCCACCACCACACCAACGAAGTGTTCTTCGACAATGTTCGCATCGGCCCGGAAACCTTGGTCGGTGAATTGAACAAGGGCTGGACTTATGTCTGCGAAGCGCTCGATTTCGAACGCTTCACCTTCTACACGATCAACCCGCTGCTCCAGAAGTTCGAGCGCGCGCTGGAAGCGCTGCGCACGACGGATCGGGGCGGTGCGCCGCTGGCCGACGATATCGGCGTGCGGCGGCAGGTCGGGCGGCTGGGCGCGGACGTGGAAACCGCCAAGATGCTGCAACGGCGCGTGGTCGATGCTGCGTCGCGGGGGCAAGTGCCGGCGGTGGAAGCGGCGATGTACAAGGTTTTCGCCACGCGGCTGGGGCAGGTGATCACCGATTTCGTGCTCGATCATCTCGGCCCCGCCGGGCTCTTGCGCAAAGGGGCCGATTACGCGGTGGACAACGGGGTGTGGGAACATTTCTACCAGACCACCCCGCTCGACACGATCGGCGGCGGCACGTCCGAAGTGCAGAAGAACATCATCGCCCGGCGCGGGCTGGGCCTGCCGCTGAAATGATCCGGGCGGGCGGAGGCCGCCGGGGATGACCGGCATACCGGACGATCTGGCCGCACTGATCGGCCGGCCGCAGTTTGCGCAAGTGAGCGACGGCGCGGTGGAGGCAGGCGCGATCCGCCTGTTCGCCGCCGCGGTGCAGGATGGCACGCCCGCCTATTGGGCGGACGATCCGGCTGTGGTGTTCGCGCCGCCCGCGCTGCTTTCGGCGTGGAACCGCCCGGTGATGTGGCATCCCGGTGGCGATGTGGGCACGAGCGGGCTGGCGCTGCATTTCCTCGTCAAGGACAGGCTCGGCCTGCCGCGCGCCATCGTGGCGGAGATGGAAAGCGAAGCGGCTGCCCCGATCCGGCCCGGCGTGAGAGTGCGCAGCGAACAGATTCTGGTGGACCTTGGCGAGCCGTGCACCACGCGCCTGGGGGACGGGCGCTATTGGACCATCCGGGTGGAATACCGCTGCGCCGGGGATGACACCCTGTTCGGCGCGGAGACTTTGCGCTTTTTCGGATATGGCGCGGAGAGCGCGGCATGAGCGGCGGTGCCCTGCCTCCACTCCGCCGCATCGTGTCCGCGCGGGATATCACGATGGGCGCGGCCGCCAGCCGCGACTGGCAGCCCCAGCATCACGATATCGCCCATGCGCAAGGCATGAAGCTGCCCGACATCATTATGAACGCGCCGACGCAGACCGGCTGGTTCCATGCCTATGCGATGGCGTGGGCGGGGCCGGGCGCGCGGATCGCGCGGTGGCGGCTGAAAATGCGCCGCCCGGTCTGCCCGGGCGCGGCAATCGCCTATTCGGGCAGCGTTCTGCGGCAGGAGACCGGCCCGCCCGGTGCGCTGTGGATCTGGCTCGATCTGGAATGCCGTTCGGCGGACGAACGGCTGTCGGCCATGGCGCTATTGCTGGCGCGGCCCGATGCCGCCGGGGGCGATTGCGCGGCCATTCCTGCCGATGCGTGGCATCCGCCCGCTCTCGATCCGGCATGATCTCGGCGGGCAGGTCTTTGCCGGCAGGGCCGATTTTGCCATCCGGCCGGAAGTGTGCGCCGGCGTTTGAGCTTGCCTTGCGTGTCTGGTAGCGTCCGTGCCCATGAGAGGACCACAACACCACACCGCCACTATCAACGGTATCGCCATGCACTATGTGGAGCAGGGGCAGGGCCCGTTGCTCATCCTGTGCCACGGCTTCCCCCACACCTGGTATAGCTGGCACCGGCAGATCGGCCCGCTGGCCGAAGCGGGCTGGCGCGTGGTCGTGCCGGACATGCGCGGCATGGGCCAGACCGAGGCCCCGCCCGAAAAGGAAGCTTACGATTGCGTGCAGACGGCGGGCGATCTCGCCGCGCTGGTGGAGCATCTGGGGGAGGAACAGGCGGTTTTCGCGGGGCTCGATTTCGGTGTCTTCGCGATTTTCGATCTGGCGCATCTCCATCCGGAAAAGGTGCGGGGCATCATCGCGCTCGAAAACCCGCATTATCCGGATCGTCCCGATGTGACTCCGCTGGAGGAAGCGGCGGAATGGGCGAAAGAGCATTTCGTCCATATCGATTACTTCCGCGAACCGGGCGTGGCCGATGCCGATCTGGCCGCCGCGCCGCGCGCGTTCCTCACGCGTGTGTTCCATGCCCTGTCGGGCGATTACCATTATCTCGACGTGTGGCGGCATCCGCCGGGCACGACCTATCTCGACGCCCTGCCCGAAGCGCCACGGTTCCCCTGGGCCTGGCTGACCGAGGCGGAAATGGACGAGATCGTTGCCGATTATGAAAAGTCGGGCTTCACCGGTGGGCTCAACTGGTATCGCGCGATGGATATCCGCTGGCATCAGCGCGCGCCGTGGCGGGGGAGCAAGACACAGGCGCCCTTCTATTTCATCGGCAGCGAACAGGACGTCGATCTCGAAGCCTGGCACGGTGAAAATCCGCTGGCGGAAATTCACCACCACCATGCCGATGTGCGGCGGGTCGAAATGCTGCCCCAGGCGGGGCATCTGATCCAGCTTGAAAAATCGGACGACGTGACCCGGCTGATGCGCGAATTTCTGGCCGATTTCGCATAACGATCCGGCAGGGCGCGATGCCCTGCCGGTTGCAGGCCGCTGGTGGCCTTATTGCATGGCCAGCGCTTCGGCTTCCTTGGCGCAGTCGCGTTTGGGCGCGGGCAGATTGCCGGCGGCGATTTCCGCGCGGGCGGCTTTCAGGTCTTCCTGGAACGCGGGGACGGATTGCAGCCGGGCAAAGGCCGCGCTGGCGGCAATGCGGCCTTCTTCGATATCGCTCTGCCAGTGGACGTTGCAGACGCGGCGGCTGTCGCCGAAGGCCCGCCCGCGCGCGATCACCTGCGCCACCCGATCGGGGAGCAGTTCGGCGAGGACAAGGCTCCAGCCATAGCCGACCGCGCTATGTCCCGAGGGATAGGAGCCATCCTTGCGCAGGAAGGATTCATGCGCCGGCGTGCAGGTGGGCTGGCCGTTTTCCATGAACGGGCGGGCACGCTGGTGCTTCTTTTTCACGGCCCCGGTCGACATGGCGAAATCCATCGTCGCCCGGCGCAGCACGCGGTTGATGGCGGGGGCGGTGTCCGGCCCGATGGCGAAGCCCGCCGCGCAGGACAGCGCATCGGTGTCCTTGGGCGTGAACAGGTCCGCATCGGTGGTGGCCAGATCCCAGCGGGCGGTGCCGCGCAGGGCGAGGCCGCGCTGCGATGCCTCGTGATCGCGGGCCAGGCTGGGGCTGCCTTCTGTCGGCGGCGGCGGGATGAAAATCAGACTGTCAGGCAGTTGCGCGGTTTCCAGATAGCCCGGGGTGATACGCAGCTTGTCCAGCGCCGGCAGAGGTTGTTCGGCAACGACCGCCGTCCCCGCGCCGATAGCCGCGCCCGCCCCGGCCAGCGCCAGCGCGCCCGCAATCCATGCTGTTCTCATCCCATTTGTCCTCTTGCTCTGGTTGATCTTGTCGATTTCAGGCACCCGCTTCCGCTCGGGGGAGTGCATCGGTCTCTGCCAAGTGGCTGTAGTCATGTCCTTTAGATCAGGCAACGCACAGTTCCGCGGTCGCGGCCCTGTGCGGCGTGGCCACGCGGGGGTGATGGCCTCGCACCTGTGGAGGATGGGCTGCCGGGGGCGCTGCACGCCGCCCATTGATGCGATCGGCATGTTGCCAATTAGCAACGCTATATAACCAATTGGTGCTGCGCCCCTCTCCGACAGGGCCCGCACCCTTGCAAAAAGGGGCCTGAGTATGCATCGGCCCAGCCTCATGCGCGGGCACTTTCTCCCCAAACGCCGTGCATAGGAGGGTCTAAATGAAAAAGCTTCTCGTCTCGACCGCGCTTTGCGGGTCGTGTCTCTTTGCTGCAATGCCCGGTGTGGCATTCGCGCAGGACGAAGCCGCCGCACCCGCGGATGCCGGAATCGGCGAAATTATCGTGACCGCGCAGAAGCGTGCGGAAAACATCCAGAACGTGCCGATCGCCATTTCGGCCGTGTCGGGCCAGTTCCTCGAATCGCGCGGCATCACCTCGATCGACAGCCTCGGCGCGATCGCGCCAAACGTGAAGATCGAACGCGCCCCGTCGAACAAGACGATCTCGCAGATTTCGATCCGTGGCTCGGTCACCATCAATCCCGCGATCACCTGGGAACCGGCTGTCGGCCTGTATCTCGACGGCGTGTACATCGCCAAGGCGCAGGGCTCGATCTTCGACGTCGCCGATCTGGAACGCGTCGAAGTGCTGCGCGGCCCGCAGGGCACGCTCTACGGCCGTAACGCTCTGGCCGGTGCGGTGAACCTCGTCACCAAGAAGCCCTCGGGCGAACTGGGCGGTTCGGCCGAAATCAGCTACGGCAATTTCGATGCATGGCGCGGCAAGGCCGTGCTCGACCTGCCGGCCATGGGCCCGCTGTCGGTCAAGCTTTCGGGCCAGATTTCCAAGCGTGATGGCTTCATCAAGCTGTCGAACGATCCGCTTTATGGCACCCCGGGCGCGCCGCTCATGTCCTCGCCGCTGGAAGGCCGCATGGCCGACCTCGACAGCAAGACCGGGATGGTTCAGGTCCGCTTCGAACCCACCGACACCCTGACGTTCGATTATTCGTTCGACTATTCGAAATTCGATCAGCGCCCGGACTACGGCCAGCTGGTTGCCGGTGGCGATTTCCCGGGTATCCCGCTGTCGGATTATGCACAGCGCGACCGCAAGTCGAGCACGCACCTCAACAAGGACCGTCTGTACGAACGTTCGCGTTCCTACGGCCACTCGCTGACGGCTGCGCTCGAACTGGGCGATATCACGCTGAAGTCGATCACTGCCTATCGCGATCTCAAGTGGAACGACCGCATCGATCTCGATGGCACGCAGTATGATGTTGCCTACACCGGCCGCGATACGGATTTCCACTCGTTCAGCCAGGAACTGCAGGCCACCGGCACCGTGTGGGATGACCGCGTGAACTTCGTGGTCGGCGCGTTCTACTACAAGGAAAAGGCGGAAACGCTCGGCACGCAGCGCTTCTTCGGCGCCTATGGCCCGGTGGTGGACCCCAAGGTGGGCGGTGCGGCTGTTTATCAGTCGGACTACGGTTCGCACACCAAGGCATGGGCGCTTTACGCGCAGGCTGACATCCGGATCACCGATCCGCTCAAGCTGACGCTCGGCGCGCGCTACACCGAAGAAAAGAAGGACATCCGCCGCTTCTTCGCTGCCGGCACGACCGATGGCAAGCCGCTGACCACGGTGGTTGATATCGGCTACGGCGATGTGCCGGATGCCAAGTACAGCAACTTCAGCCCCGCAGCCACGCTGTCGTACGAGTTCGACCGCAACGTGAACGCCTATGCGCGCTTCGCACGCGGCTTCAAGTCGGGCGGCTTCAATGGTGAAACCAGCGATTTCCGTGCACCGACTGCCGATTGCCCTACTGGTGCTTTCGAACTGTGCAATCCCTATCGTCCTGAAAAGGTCGATAGCTATGAAATCGGCCTGAAGACCCGTCTGGCTGGTGGCAAGGTGATCCTCAACCTCGCGGCGTTCTGGGATGAGCACAAGGACATTCAGCTGTCCGTGTTCACCGCCAAGGATGCGGCCTCGTCGATCGTTCGCAACGCGGCCAAGGCGCGTATCCGCGGGATCGAAGTCGAAACGGTTCTGCGTCCGGTCGATGCGCTGACGATCAACGCCTCGTTCGCGTACCTCGATGCGAAGTACAAGAACTACATCGAAACCGCAGGCGGCCCGGACGTTTCGGACAACCGCGCGTTCCCGCACACGCCGAAGTACACCGCTTCGATCGGTGCCGATCTGCGGGTGGCCGAAGGCGATTGGGGCAAGTTCACGCTTAATGGCGATCTGAACTACGTCTCCAAGTACTACACCTTCCCCTATGCGCTGGTGCCGGAATTTGACGGGCAGCAGGACGCGCACAACACGCGTTCGAAGGGCCGCACGATTGTCAACCTGCGCGCTGCCGTTGGCGAAATCCCGCTGGCGGGCGACGTGAAGGGTGAGGTTTCGCTCTGGGTGCGCAACCTGACCAAGGAAAACAATGCCACGAACTTCATCGACTTCGGCGCCGGTTTCAACGGCCTGACCGTCGGCTACTTCCCCGATCCGCGTACGTACGGGATCACCGCCGGGATCAAGTTCTAAGATACGGACGATGGCGGAATGGAAACATTCCGCCATCGTTCAACCCACAAAAAAGGCCCGGCTGCGGAATGGCAGCCGGGCCTTTTGCATGCGGTGAAGGGAAAGCTTACCCCAGTTCGACGACCGACAGGATATGCTGGTCGTGGCCGGGAAAGACATAGTCCAGTTCGATCACCATGCTGTCGCCCAACTGGCCGGCCTTGAGCAGATCGGTTTCGATGAACGCCTGCACGCCGTGGCTGCCATAGGCATAGCGGGTGACATCGCCATAGACGGGGGAGGCATCGAGCCGGGCATCGATTTCCGGATTGCCCGCCATGGCCCGGTTGAAGCCGAATTTGAGACGGCCCTTGAGATCGGGGTCGTTTTCCGCCTTGTCCTGCAGATCGAGCACGATGCGTTCGAGGTCTTCCAGGCTTTCCAGCAGGAAGCCGAAATGGAAGCTCGCTTCGAAATCGTTGTCCATCATCGCGCGCATGCCTTTGACGGCTTCATGCTCGCTCTCGGTGCCGACGCCGAGCGCTTCGTGGATCGTTTCGATCAGCTTGCGTTGCGGTTCGGGCAGGGCGGAAAGGTAGATGATCCCGTCACCCCGCGCGAAATGCGCATTGTCGACCACGAAGCGATAGAAATTGCCGCCGGGCAGGGGCAGGACCTGCGTTTCCACCATGCCGAGAAGTTTCAGCAGTTTGGCGGCTTTCGGCCCTTCTTCGGCGGTGCCGTAGTGCAGGGCCAGATGCCCCATGGTGCAGGCGTGGGCGCCCTTGGCGGCGGTTGCCATATCGATCGATCTCCCTCTCTCGCGATCCTTGTTCGCGCGCTGTCGTTCGTCTTGCCCGCCATGCGGGGAAACGTTTCCGGGAGATAACAGCCCCGCCACGCGCCCGCAAAGCCGGGGCGGCAGCAGCAGGGCGCTTTGTTCCGCTATTGCTCCGTTTGGCGCTTTGGGTTCCTTATTGGCGCGGCGCTATTCCGCCCCGTCTCCCTCGGCCGCGCGGCGTTCGCGCTCACGCGCCATATCGCCGCTCAGGCGCACGGCAATCGCATGGCCGCGCACGCGCGCGCGGTCGGGCTCCATCGCCGCGAGCGGTTCGACCGCGACCATTTCGGCAAGCGCTTCGCGGGCGAGCCGCTGGTATTCGCCTTTGCCGTCGTTCTTCCAGGTGACCTGATGCGGTTCGAACGTGCGGACGATCTTGGCCGGGTTGCCCACCACCAGGCTGCGCGGCGGAATGACGACATCCGATTTGACCAGCGACAGCGCCGCGACCAAGCATTCCGCGCCGACAACGGCGTTGTCCAGCACCACGGCATTCATGCCGATCAGCGCGTTTTCCCCGATCTCCGCCCCATGGATGATGCAGCCGTGGGCCAGTGTCGCGCCGCGATGGACGATGGTGTCGCGGATGGAGGAGGCGTGGATCGTGGTCGAATCCTGCACGCTGCTGTCACCCTCCACGATGATGCGACCGAAATCGCCGCGCAGCGATGCGCCGGGGGCGATGAAGCAGCCCGGCCCGACGATCACATCGCCGATCAGCGAGGCGAGCGGATGGACGTAGCTGGTCGGATCGACGACCGGGGTGATGCCGTGGAAAGCGTAGCAGGGCATGGGCGAAAGCTCCCGAAAGTGATGCCGGAACGGGCGGACGAATCCGCGCCGGGGCAGCGCATCCCCGCTGCCGGTTGCGAACGGCGATGCCTCCATCGTCTGGCGATGGCAAGCGTTCTGGCGATGGAGCGCAGAGCGGCGGAGCGAGATTCGCGCCGGTGCTTATGGCCAGCCTGCCCCGATTGGGTTAGGGCAGGGCCATGCAGCCCCTTTCGCTCGATCATATCACCGCCGTCGATACCACGCCGATCCAGCTGGCCGAGGCCGCGCACGCCGCCGGGTGCCGCGGCATCTGCCTGTTCATGCAGCCGATGGAGGTGCTGCCGCATTTGCCGCAGTTCGACATCTACACCGATCGGGTAGCGCGCAGGGCGCTGGGCGCACGGCTGAAGGAACTGGGGATCACGCTCGATCTCGCCTATCCCTTCACGCTGGGGGGGCGGACGGAGATCGACGGTTTCCGGACCGCGCTGGAATGCGCGGCGGAGCTTGATGCGCAATTGCTCAATGCGCTGATCTATGACCGGGACCCGGCGCGGCGGCTCGACAAGTTCGGGGCGTTCTGCGATCTCGCGGCGAGTTACGAACTGCGGGTAGGTGTGGAATTCTATCCCCCATCGCAGGTCCCCTCGCTGGCCGATGCGCTGGACCTCGTTGCGCGGATCAACCGCCCCGGCCGGGTCGGCGTCAATGTCGATCTGCTGCATCTGATGCGGTCGGGCGGTTCGGTGGCGGAACTAGCAGCAGCGCCCGCCGAATATATTCTCTACGGCCAGATTGCCGATGGCGCGGCCGATTGCCCCGAAGACCGGATCGATTTCGAAGCTTCTTCCGCACGGCTGCTGCCGGGGGAAGGGGTGTTCGATCTGGCCGGTTTCGCCCGGGCCCTGCCCGAAGGGTGCCCGATCAGCGTGGAAATCCCGCGCAATGCCGATCTCGAAGTGGGCGTGCCGGTGGCTGAACGGGTCCATCGCGCGGTTGATGGCGTGCGGCAGGCGCTGGCGGCGGGGTGACGGCGAACACTCCACCCCGTTCAGCCTGAGCCTGTCGAAGGCCGCGCTCTGCCATTGGCCTAAATGCGCTGGTGGCATAGCCGCTATCGTGGCGCGCGTCCTTCGACAGGCTCAGGACGAACGGATGGGGGACTTGGGGGCATTGGCTTCGCCCCCGTATTTCTGGTTGGCTTGCCATGCAGGCTGGCCTGAAAACCCCTTTAGTCATTCCCGCGCAGGCGGGAATCCAGTTCTACGGTTGCGGCTGGATTCCCGCCTGCGCGGGAATGACGAGGTTGTGGCTGGCCCCACGCACGGCAGCATGGGAATAACGGGAACGGCAGTATCCCCCCGGCAAAACACTTTCCTACACGCCCGAAATCTGCCCTAACCTGCCGGATGGCACAGCGCAGAAACCCATTCGCCCGTTCCCCGAAGCTCTGGCCCGCTTACCGCCGCCTGCCCGCGTTCGTGCCCGTGCCGGTGCGCCCCCGGCGCGATGGGTGGGATGCTGTGCGGCAGGGGCGGTTTATCGGCTGGCTGGCGCAGACCGGTTCTGTTTCCGAAGCCGCCGCGCGGGTGGGGCGTTCGCGCGAAAGCGCCTATCGCCTGCGCCGCCGGGCCGATGCCGCAGGGTTCGCCGCCGCATGGGATGCCGCGCTGGCCGGGCGGGCCGGTATCAGGATACCGGCGCGGAAAGTCACACCCGATGATCTGCCCGCGCTCGCTTTTGCCGGGCCGGTACGGGTGAGAATGTATCGCGGGCGCTTTGCCGCGGTCAGCCGCCAGCCCAGCGATACCGCGCTGTTGCGGTTGCTCTCGCACTATGACCGGGCTTTGCGCGGGTATGACACGGCGCTGCGGTGGTGAGCGGGCGGCCCGCGCACTTTCGGGCCGTTCTGCGTCAACCTGTGAGGTGGGGAGATGAGAAGGCCAAAACCCACCCCCGCTCATCCTGAGCTTGTCGAAGGACGCGCGCTAGGGTGTGGCTGAAGGGGCTGCCGTTCGCGCGCATCCTTCGACAAGCTCAGGATGAGCGGACGGGGGTGCCGAAGGAGGAAGGTATGCCTGTACAACCACTCAAAAAAAGGGGGCCAATCCTTGCGGATGGCCCCCCGGATTGTTGCGGTGCGGATCAGCCCACGCGCAACTGGGCCAGTTCTTCCGCCGTCAGTTTGAGCGTGGCGGCTTTCGCGCTGTCGCTGATCTGTTCGGGGCTGCTGGCGCCGAAAATCGGAATGGTCTGGTTCGGCTGCGACAGCAGATAGGACAGCACCACTTCGTTGATCGAAACACCGTGCTTCTCCGCCAGCGCCTGCACAGCCTTCGCCCGTTCCGCATTCGCGGGATTGTTGTAGCGGGCTTTCAGATTGTCGGGGACCGCATCGGCGCCTTTGGCCAGCTTGGTGAAGTAGCCGCCGCTTTGCGCGGAATAGGCGATGATCGGCAGGCCCGCGGCGTGCAGGTCTTCGTACTCGCCTTCGTAGTAGTGGACATAGCCTTGCTGCGCGGCGGCTTCCGCGTCCGGCTTGGCCAGGCCCCAGAAGGTTTCCGACGCGACGAAGCCCTGTTTGCCGAGCGACTGGGCATAGGCATTGGCTTCAGCGATTCGCGCCGCCGACCAGTTGGATGCGCCGAAATAGCGGATGCGGCCCGCCTCCTGATGGCCGAGCAACGTATCGATGATCGGCTGCACCGGGGCGTCCGGGTTGTCGGCGTGCAGCCAGTAGAGGTCGATCGTGTCGATGCCGAGGTGATCGAGGCTTTCCCCCAGATCCTGCGTGATGTCCTCGGGCGTGACGCGGTTGCGCCAGTCGCCTGCGCGCAGATCCATGAAACCGCCCTTGGTGGCGATGACCAGGCCATCGCGGCTGCGGGTCTTGAGCCAGCCGCCCACGGCGCGTTCGCTGGCTCCCTTCGGGGCATCGGGCGCCCAGTCGCCATAGGAACGGGCGGTGTCGATGAAATTGCCGCCCAGTTCCGCGAAGCGGTCGAGAATGGCGTTGGATTTTTCCTGATCGATCATCCAGCCCAGCATATTGGTGCCGTAGCAGAGCTGGCTGACCGACAGATCGGTCTCGTTCAGCGTCACTTTCGTAAGCATGTGTCTGTCTCCTGGAATTCCGTGTGCGCCCGGCGCGGCGCGATTCATCGCGGCGGGCCCGGTTGCGGGGCAGCCTTCACGAGGATGGTCCGGCAAGGAAGAGCAAGGCGGACGAAGATGGCGCAACGCGCTATCTTCGTCCGTCCCGGTTATCGTGTCCGCTCAGTTTTCAGCGGCGAAGAAGGCTTCGGCGCGGGCCTTGAGCGCATAGGCGCTGTCATCGAACGCGCGCTTCACCCATGGCCCGGCAAAGCGATAGACATGGATGCCGTTGTTGCCGAGGAAGGCGTCGGTCGAATAGTAGCGGCAGGAATTGGGCCCGGTGGGCGTGATCACCTGATCGCGGCGGGCGGGATAGGGCCATGCATCCGTATGGACCATTTCCCACGAAATCATCCGTTCCTTGTCGAGCGCGCAGATATATTCGCAATTGGGCACGATCGATCCGGGGGCGGCATAGTTCATCAGCCGCATATCGACCGCCGCACCCATCTTGAGTTCGGAGACCGCCTTGACGCAGAACGGATTCCATTCGTTGTAGCGCGGCATGTCGCACAGGATGTCCCACACGATCCGGGCGGGGGCATCGATATCCACGGTGACGCTTTCGGTCACCGCATCGGGATCGAACCCGTTCACGGGATCTTCGGCCAATGTCTTGGCCTGCTTCATCCAGTCGAGCATTTCCATCACATCGTCTCCTTAAGGGGCCATCCAGTCGCCGCCGTTGACATCGAGCGAAGCGCCGGTGACTTCGCTGGCATAGTCGGACAGCAGGAAATAGACCGCCTTGGCGCAATCGGCATCGCGCGGGATGTGGCCGATGGGGATTTCCGAAGCGCGCTGTTTCTTGAACGCTGCGCCTTCTTCCTTGCCCAGCGAAGCGAAGAAGCCATCCAGCGGCACACCATCCATCCAGCCCATCAGCGCGGTGTTGATGCGGATGCCGGTGCCCGTCAGTTCGCCGGCGAGCTGCCGGGTCATCTGGTTGAGCGCCGCCTTGGCCATGGCATAACCGCCTTCGCCCGGATTGCATTTGCGCGTGGCAAGCGTGGAAACGTTGACGATCGAGCCGGATTTCTGTTCGATCATCGTCGGGAGCACGCACTGCGCCATGCGCAGGCCGCCCAGCGCGTTGACATCCATCACCCGCACCATCTGGTCCATGTCGGCCTGATGAAGCGGGGTCCAGTCCGGGTGGAAGTAGGCGGAATTGACGAGGCCATCGATCCGGCCCCACTTGGCGAGCGCCTGCTGGGCGAGATTGCGGCACTGGCCCATGTCGGACACGTCGCAAGGCACCGCGATCGCTTCCCCGCCCTGGGCGAGGATATCGTCCCGCACGGCATTGATCGCATCGACCGAACGCGCGGAAACGACGACTTTCGCCCCTTCCTGCGCGGCCCCGCGGCACAGCGCCTGGCCCATGCCCGGGCCCGCACCGGTGACGATAACCACCTTGTCCTTGAGTATCATTGCGTCGATTCCTCTCTCGTTCTGTTTCGTTGTCGTGGCCGCGTTCACGCGGCGGCTTTGCGGCCCGCCTGGCGGCCGAAGAAAGTGCAGTCGGCCAGGCTCATGCCCGAGCTGTAGCCGTGGCCCCACGCGGGCAGGCCCGATGTGCAGCGGCCCGCGGCATAAAGGCCGGGGACGGGCGCCCCGCTGCGATCCAGCACTTCCCCGTCAGTGGACGTGCGCAATCCGCCGAGCGTGAAGAAGCTGAAGTAGGAATGTTCGAAATTCAACTCCAGCGCGACGAACGGCCCCTTATCCAGCGGCGTCAGGATCGGCGGCTGCTTGTTGAACAGCGGATCTTTCCCTTCGGCGGCGTGCCGGTTGTAGAATTCCATCGTCCGGCTGAGCGTACCTTCGGCCATTTCGAGTTCACGCTCGACTTCCTCCCAGGTCTCGCCCGTTCCGGCGATAGTGATCCCCGCGAGTTCGAGCGGCTGATCGAAGTGGGCGATGTCGAGCAGCAGGAACACCCGGCGGCCCAACTGGTCGAACGCATAGCGGCTGACACGGCCGTGGTAGCAATCCTCGTTGATGAAGCGCTGTCCGGCTTCGTTGACGAACACGCCATAAGCCTGCGGTTCCGGCATCGTCCACGGGCACGTGGTGAAGAACTGTTCCATATGGATCGCATCGCCGCCCGCGCTGACGCCCAGTTCGATGCCCGAACCGTCGTCCTTGTCGCCGATCGGGCTGTTGATCTTGAACGTATCGGGGCAATAGCGGCGGCGCATCTCTTCGTTCATCACGAAGCCGCCGGTGGCGAGGACGACGCCCTTGTTCGCCTTGATGAAGCGGTTCTGGTTGTCGATCCGCATCACCACGCCGCAAATACGTTCGCCGTCGCGGATCAGGGCGACGGCGCGGGCATCGACCACCACTTCCACGCCCAGATTGCGGGCGCTGGCTTCGAGGATGTCGACCAGCGGACGGCCGCCGCCCCAGCCCATATGCTGGATCACGTGGCCGCGCGGGGCAGGTTTGGCAAGCGAGCGGAACGGCTCGGCCTGTTCGCTGCCCGACCAGATGAGCGTGGAATCGTCGGTCGGTTCGATCAGCTTGCCCGGCAGGTAATTGCCGCGATAGGGCACGCCCTGCGCTTTCAGCCATTCATAGTGGTTCAGCGCTTCGCGGGCGTAGAGATCGCATTTGGTATGGTCCGCGCACGGTCCGCCAGCCGCCTTGAGATAAGCCGCGAAATCTTCGGTCGAATCTTCGAAACCGGCCGCGCGCTGGGCATCCGTCCCGCCGTTGCCGCCGATGTAGATTTCCCCGCCCGACAGCGCCGAGGCGCCGCCGCTGCCCGAATTGCGTTCGAACAGCATGACCCTGGCGCCCGCGTTGGCGGCTTCGATGGCCGCGCAGGCACCCGCGGCGCCGAAGCCGACCACGGCGACATCGGTTTCAAAGTCCCATTGGGCGACTTCGGCCGCGGGGTAGGGCTTGTGCAGGGAAATCTCGGTCATGTGATCCTCATTCAATGCCCTCGCGATCCGATGGGCATGCCGGTTGTGTTTTGTATCGGCCCGTTTTCAGGCGGCGGGACGCTGGCCGCCGCACAACACTTCGGTGATCGCCTCGGTGTCGCAGTATTCCTTCCACGAGACGATCTTGCCGTCGCGCAGGCGGGCCAGAAAGTGGTACTGATTGCGGTATTCGCGGCCCGATACGTGCATCCCCTGGGAGGACGCTTCGACTGCCACGCGATCGTCCTGCGCGGTGATCGCGTGGACGGTGAAACGGATGCCGCTGGGGAAGGCTTCGAAAATCCGGCCCGCGGCCATCGTGATCGCAGCCTTGTCGAACGTGCCCGAAATCAGGGTGTTGCCCATGGTGGTGACACTGCCATCGGGCGCATAGGCATCGACGATAGCGGGAACATCACCCGCATTCATCGCGGCAATGAAAGCTTCGACAGCGGCAATATTCTGTTCGACGCTCATGTCGGCGTCCTCCCCGGGTCAAGAGATGAGGGGGCTGCCGTATTCGGCTGGCCCCCCTTGTGTCAGCGCTTTCTATCAGACGAAGCGGGCGACGCAGTTGCCGAGCGCCCGCCCGCCTTCGGCCGGGTTCTTGTCGCTCAGGATCATTTCGAACGTATCGCCCTTCACCGCCGGGGCGAGAGGGACAAGCGAACCCGACAGGATCACGTCGCCTGCATCCAGCGTCACGCCATAGGCGCCGAGCGTGTTGGCCAGCCAGGCCACCGCCTGCGCCGGATCGCCCTGAACCGCGTTGCCATAGCCTTCGGACAGCGGTTCGCCGTTCTTGGTGACGGCGACATGCAGGCCCGGCAGATCGAATTCGCGCGGATCGAGCCGCGCGTCGCCGATCACATAGACCCCGCACGAAGCGTTGTCGGACACCGTATCGACGATGCTGATCTTCCAGTCGTTGATGCGGCTGTCGACGATTTCGAAGCAGGGCGCGATGCTTTCGGTCGCGGCCATGACATCGGCGGCGGTCACGCCGGGGCCGTTCAGGCTATCCTTCAGGATGAAGGCGATTTCCGCTTCCGCGCGCGGCGCGATCAGCGCCTTGGCATCAACATCGATATCGCCTTCGACGAACATCCAGTCGGTCAGGAAGCCGAAGTCGGGCTGATGCACGCCCAGCATGTCCTGCACCGCCTTGGAGGTGACACCGATCTTCTTGCCGACAACCTTTTCGCCATCCTTCACCCGGCGGGCGAGGAAATCGAGGCTGATCGCATAGGCATCATCAACGGTGAGATCGCTGTCGCGTTCGATCAGCGGGGTAAGGGAGCGCCGGCCGCGCAGCGCTTCGTACAATTCGCGGCCATACAATTCGGCTTTGCTCATGACAGGAAATCAATCGAATAGTGGTTGAATTCGTTTGCCCGTTCGACCTGGACCCAGTGGCCGCAGCGCGCGAAGGTGATCGCGCGGACATCGGGGCAGGCATCGAGGAACAGACGGCTGTGCTCTTCCGGGCAGAACTCGTCGTTCAGGCCCCAGAACACGAAGATCGGATGGCTGATCTCGCCCAGACGTGGCCCGAGATTGGGCGTTTTCATCCGCACCAGCACGTCCTTGGGCTGGGTGCTGGCCACGGCGAAGCGTTCGGCTACCAGCTCATCGGAAATCAGATGCGCGGAATCGGGATGCATCAGGTTGGAAATCAGGCGGCGCTGTTCCTCGATATTGAAATCGGGGCCGCCGAAACCGGAGCGCATCTTGGCGATGCCTGGCAGCGTGAAATAGCTTGCCTGTTCCGCCACCGCGCCGGGCGCCATCATGATCAGCTTATGGCTGAATTCAGGATGGTCGAGTGTCATCTGGATGGCGATGGCGCCGCCCAGCGAATTGCCCACCAGCGACGCCTTCTCAATACCGTGCTGGCGCAGGGCATCGTAGAGCGTGTCGGTGAACAGTTCGAGCGTGTAATCGATGCCTTCGGGCTTCGACGATGCGCCATAACCGATGAGATCGGGCAGGATGACGCGGAAACCGGCATCCACGAACGCGTCGATGTTGCGCCGGAAATTGGAAGAGCCCGATGCCCCCGGGCCGCTGCCGTGGATGAACACCACGGCAGGGCCGGAGCCGGCCTCTTTCAGATGGATATCGTATCCACCGGCAACGGCATAGGTTGCCTCCTTGAGATCGGCCATGGGGTCTTTCCTCAGAGGAAGGTGAAGCTCGGCGGTTCACCCAGGATACCGCCGATCACATCGGCAGTGCGGTTGTTCGGATCGTTGGCGACGTGCGCACGGCCGGCGTGGAGATCGAGCCAGGGCTGGATCACTTCGCTGGACATGTAGATCGCCCGGCCGCCGAGCAGCTTGACCATGTCATCCGCCAGATCGGCCAGACGGCGCACGACCGACGACGAATTGTAGGCGAAGAGTGTCCGCTTCTCCATCGGGATGGTTTCGCCGCGTTCGGCATAGCCCATCAGTTCATCGAACGTCAGCCGCAGCGTGTTTTCCATTTCGGTGATCTGCGCGTGGGCGCGGGCAATCGCTTCGTGGAGGAACGGATCGGCCTTCGATGCCTTGCCGGTGTTGGTCGACACGCGGCTTTGCATGATGTTGATCGCACCGTTGACGACAGCGCGGGCGCCGCCGAACGCCGCGGTCGATACCGAGCGGGTGAACA
The DNA here is from genome assembly GCF_019803445.1 of Caenibius sp. WL. Lineage (NCBI taxonomy): Bacteria > Pseudomonadati > Pseudomonadota > Alphaproteobacteria > Sphingomonadales > Erythrobacteraceae > Caenibius > Caenibius sp. WL. Next base: position 3,061,559 of record NZ_CP081844.1, on the reverse strand, counting down.
CCTGCGCCCAGGGCAGCGTGTAGAGCGGGCCGTTGTTTTCCTTCTGACCGGGGTTGGTGCAGAGGAACCCGTCGACCGAACGGTGCGTGCGGTATTCGGGAACGAACACATCGTCCACGATCACGTCGTGGCTGCCCGTGCCCTGAAGGCCGAACACATGCCAGGCATCGCGATCGATAGTGTAATCCTTACGCGGCAGCAGGAACGCGCGCATATCCGGCGGGCCGCCTTCTTCGGCCGGCGGGACCATCGCACCGAGAATCACCCACTGGCAGTGGATCGAGCCGGTCGAGAAGCCCCAGCGGCCGGAAAGGCGGAAACCGCCTTCGACGCGCGTGACCTTGCCGACGGGCTGGTAGCTCGACGAAGCGAGAGTCGAGGTGTCCTCGCCCCAGACCTCTTCCTGCGCTTCGTTGTGGAACAGCGCCAGTTCGTAGGGGTGGCAGCCGACAACGCCGTACATCCAGCCGGTGGACATGCAGCCTTCGGCCAGAGTCTTCTGCACATCGTAGAAGGCGTTGGGATTCATTTCATAGCCGCCCCAGCGCTTCGGCTGGAGAATGCGGAAGAAACCGGCTTCCTGCATTTCGGCAATGGTTTCGGCCGGAACGTCGCGTTCCGCAACGCATTTGCGGGCGCGTTCTTTCAGCACGGGAACCATGGCGCGCGCGCGCGCCACCAGTTCTTCATGCGTGGGGATGGATCCGGGTGTCGTGGACGGAGCGGCAGTGGCCATCTTGGCGTTCTCTCCCATAGAGCTCGAATCAAACGGGCTTACAGCGAAGCATTCGTAATTTTTTGTGCCATGTGATACGCAAATCGTCAATTGAAAAGCATGTTGGCTTTGGATATGAGTGTTTTCGAATCTGCTTAACCCATGCCGATTGGTGTTCGGCGTGACAGTGTGGGAGAAAAGCCGTTGTCAGGCAAGTTTGCTGTTGATCTCACTGGGTGCGTGGCCATCGTCACGGGCGGGACTCGGGGCCTTGGGCGCATCATTGCCGCGACCATGGCGCAGGCCGGATGCAAAGTCGAAATCTGCGGGCGTAACGAACCGGACGATCTGCCCGATGGCGTGGCTTTCCATGCCGCGGACATTCGCGATCCGGATCAGGCCAAGGCGTTTGTCGATGCGGTCGTCGCCAAGCATGGACGGCTGGATTTCCTGATCAACAACGCGGGCGGTTCGCCGCATGCCGAAGCCGCGACGGCCAGTCCGCGCTTCTTCGACGCGATCATCAAGCTCAATCTCAGTTCGGCGATGTATCTGTCGCAGGCGGCCTATCCGGTGATGAAGGCGGCAGGGGCCGGCAGCATCGTCAACATCGCCAGCGTTTCGGGCATCCGGCCTTCACCGATGACCGCCGCTTATGGCGCGGCCAAGGCGGGCCTGCTCAATCTGACGCAGACTCTGGCGCAGGAGTGGGGGCCGGACAACATCCGGGTCAACGCCATCATCCTGGGCCTGATGTCGACCGAAACCGCCGAAGCGACCTATGGCGACGAGGACGCGCAGGCCGGGGTCGCCAGGTCGATCCCGCTGCAACGCATGGGGATGGGCGAAGATGTCGCCGGGGCCATTCTCTGGCTGTGCTCGGACATGGCCGGCTGGGTGAGCGGGGCTCGCCTCAATGTCGACGGGGGCGGCGAACGCCCCTATTTCTTGGATTTGCTGAAAGGAGCCTGACATCATGGGAGTGAAGGCACTTGGATATGTGATCGTCGAATCCGCCAAGATGGCGGATTGGGATCATTTCATGGCCGACGTCGTCGGGACGATGCGCGGCGAAGGCGCGCCGGACGGTAGCGCGTTCTATCGCGTCGACAGCCGCCCGTTCCGGTTCTGGATTCGTCCGGGCGCGGAGGAGAAGTTCATCGCCGCGGGCTACGAAGTGGCCGATGCCGCTTCGCTCGAATCGCTGAAAGCGGCTGTCGCGGCGGCGGGCCGCCCGGTGGAAGACGGTTCGGCCGAAGAAGCCGCGGTGCGCGGCGTTGCCGCGTTCTTCCGCACCAGCGATCCGGCGGGCAATGGCCTCGAATTCTTCCATGGCGACAAGCGCGATGATGTCGCGTTCGTTTCGCCGGTGGGTGTCGAAGGGTTCGTGACGGGCGACATGGGAATGGGTCACGCGGTGTTCGCCGCGCCCAATTTCAACGAAACCCATGATTTCTATCGCAATGTCGTGGGCTTCCGCGACACCGATATCCCGCGGTTCCATTTCAGCGACGATCCGGCCGATCCGGGTATGGGCATGGCTTTCATGCACGCTGACAACGGCCGCCACCACTCGATCGCGATTGGCGAAATGCCGCAACCGCCTTCGGGCTGCATCCATCTGATGCTCGAAATGAAGACCATTGCCGACGTGGGCAAATGCCATGACCGCATGCGCGCGGCCAAGGTGCCGGAAAGCGCCACGCTCGGACGGCACGTCAACGACCAGACCTTCGGCTTCTACATGCAGACGCCGGGCGGGTTCGATTTGGAGATCGGCTGCGATCCTCTGGTGATCGACCCAGAGTCGTGGGTGCCTACCGCTCATCTCCAACCGAGTGAGTGGGGGCACCTTTGGGCCTGGCAAAAGGCTCTGGAAGAGCAACAGGGGGCATGACGCCCGGTTGCTGCGAAGCTGATTTTCTGAAGAAGGTAAGCGAATGTTAGACAAGCGGATGAGCGCGGCGGATGTCGTCGCGCAGATAAAGGATGGCATGACCATCGGCATTGGCGGCTGGGGGCCGCGCCGCAAGCCCATGGGGCTGGTGCGCGAACTCCTCCGTTCGGATGTGAAGGACCTCACGGTTGTCGCCTATGGCGGCGCGGATGTCGGCATGCTGTGCGCGGCAGGGAAAGTGAAGAAGCTGATCTTCGCGTTCGTCTCGCTCGATGCGATTCCGCTGGAACCCTGGTTCCGCAAGGCGCGCGAAGCAGGCCAGATCGAAGTGCTCGAACTCGACGAAGGCATGTTCCAGTGGGGCCTCAAGGCCGCTGCGTTCGGCCTGCCGTTCCTGCCGACCCGCGTGGGTCTCGGCACCGATCTCGCCGAACTGGGCGGGCTCAAGACGGTTCAGTCGCCTTATGAAGACGGCGAAACCCTGATCGCGATGCCCGCTATCAAGCTGGATGTGGCGCTGATTCATGCCAACCGCAGCGACTGGCGCGGCAACGTGCATCTGCTTGGCCCCGACTCGTACTATGACGAATGGTTCGCCAAGGCGGCGGCCAAGACTTTCGTTTCGTGCGAAGAACTGGTCGACAAGATGGAAGACCACTACGAAGCGGAAGCGCATGCGAATGTCTTCGAGCGGTGCTTCGTCAATGGTGTGGTGCATATGCCTTATGGCGCGCATCCCAGTTCCATGCCCCCGCACTATGGCTGGGACATGAAGGCGTTCAAGGCCTACGCCGCTGCGGCGAAGGAACCGGGCGACTGGGCAGCCGTGGCCGATCGTTTCGTGGGTGCGAGCGAAGAAGCCTATCTGGAAAGCGTTGGTGGAAAGGAGGCGGTGGCGGGTCTTCCGTTGCCGATATTCTGATGACTGAAGTATCTCTGACTGAACTGTGCATCTTTGCGTGCTCGGAAGCTTTCCGCAACAACGGTGAAGTGGTGGCAACCGGCGTCGGCCCCGTGCCGCGTCTGGCGGCTAGCGTGGCCAAGCTGACTCACAGCCCGGAACTGATGATGACCGATGGAGAAGCCTATCTGGTCGAACAGCCCGTGCCGCTGGGCCCGCGCAATTACGACGATCGCAAGCGTGCGGGGCACCTGCCGTTCTCGCGCTTCTTCGACAGCGCGGTGTGGACCGGCCGCCGCCATGCGATGGTGACGCCGACCCAGCTCGACCGTTTCGGGCAGATCAACCTGTCCTACATGGGCGGCACGTATCAGCAGCCCAAGACGCAGATGCTGGGTGTGCGCGGTTTCCCGGGCAACACCATCTATCACACGAACTCGTTCTTCTTCCCCGCGCATTCGGCCCGCGTGTTCGTGCCGGGCGAAGTCGATATGATCTCGGGCGTGGGGTACAACCCGGCGAAGCGCGTGGCAGGCGGCAACTATTCGGGCGTCGACCTGCGCGTGATCGTCACCAATCTGTGCGTGATGGATTTCGGCGGCAAGGACAATGCGATCCGCGTCGTCTCGCTCCATCCGGGCGTGACTTTCGAGGAAGTGCAGGAAGCCACCGGCTTCGAACTGGAGAAGGGCGATCTTACCGAAACCCCGATGCCGACTGCCGAAGCGCTCGAAATCATCGCCAAGCTTGACCCGCACAATATTCGTGCGACTGTGATCAAGGACAACCCGCCGGCGAAGAGGACTGCATGACGCAAGCAGCGAAGCCCGTACTCGAGGGATTTTTCACGACTGGCGAGAGCCCGGCTTTGCTGGGTTCGCGCTGTGTCAAATGTGGCACGTTCTACTTCCCGTCCGTGGAAGGGTTCTGCCGCAATCCTGACTGTGATTGTTCGCAGTTCGAAAGTGTCGAGCTTTCGCGGACGGGCAAGCTGTGGTCCTTTACCAATGCCTGCTACAAACCGCCGGAGCCGTATATCGCGAAAGAGCCGTTCGAGCCTTACGCGATTGCGGCTGTCGAACTCGCCAAAGAGAAGATGATCGTCCTCGGCCAGGTGGTCGAGGGCGTCGGCGTCGAGCAGCTCAAGGCCGGCCTCGAAATGGAACTGGTGCTCGAAACGATCCCCGATGCGGTGGAACCGGAAGGCAAGCTGACCTGGAAGTGGAAGCCCGTGGCATGACGCAGGAAATCGCAATCATCGGCGCGGGTATGCACCCCTGGGGCAAATGGGGCCGCAAATTCGTGGAATATGGTGTCGAAGCGGCGCGTGAAGCGCTGGCCGACGCCGGTATTTCGTGGCGCGACGTGCAGTTCGTGTCGGGCGCGGCAACCATGCGGTGCGGCTATCCCGGCTATGTCGCGGGCGCGACGTTCGCACAGGCGCTCGGCTGGCAGGGCGCCGAAGTCAACACCAGCTACGCCGCATGCGCCTCGGGTTCGCAGGCGCTGGCCGCGGCCCGGGCCAAGATTCTCTCGGGTCAGGCCGAAGTCGCGCTGGTGATCGGCGCGGACACCACGCCCAAGGGCTTCCTTGCCCCGGCCAAGGGCGAACGCCCGGACGATCCGGATTGGGTGCGTTTCCGTGTGGGTGTCACCAACCCCACCTATTTCGCGCTCTATGCGCGCCGCCGCATGGAAATGTACGGCGATACGCAAGAAGATTTCGCGCGGGTGAAAGTCAAGAATGCCGAACACGGCTTCACCAATCCCAAGGCGCGCTATCGCAAGAAGTTCACCATGGAAGACGTGGCGGCATCGGCAATGGTCGCCGATCCGCTGCGCCTGATGGATATCTGCGCCACGTCCGATGGCGGCGCGGCGCTGATCGTGTGCAGCCTCGATTATGCGCGCAAGATCGGCAAGGCGAATGCCCCGCGCATCGCCGCGATTTCGACCGTGACGCCGACATTCGCTTCGGCCGTGATCGAAATGCCCGACCTTGCCACCGACAGCGCCGTGGCGATGGACGCGCACAGCTTCCGCGCCGCCCTGCCGCGCAAGGCATACGAAGAAGCAGGCATCGGCCCCGAAGACGTATCGGTTGCCGAAGTCTATGACCTGTCGACCGCACTTGAAATGGACTGGATGGAAGACCTGCAGCTCTGCCCGCGCGGCGAAGCGGCGGGGCTGGTTCGCGAAGGCGCCACCCGCATCGGCGGGCGCATGCCGATCAACCCTTCGGGCGGCCTTGCCTGCTTCGGCGAAGCCGTGCCCGCGCAGGCCATCGCGCAGGTGTGCGAACTGACATGGCAGTTGCGTGGCCAGTCCGGCGATCGGCAGGTGCAGGGCGCCAAGGTCGGTATCACAGCGAACCAGGGCCTGTTCGGCCATGGATCATCGGTGATTGTAAAGGCGTGATGGCGCGCTTATGCGCGACAGGGGTGGCCGGTGCGGATGATGGTATCCGCCCGGTCGGGAGGACTTCATGAACGAACTGGATCGCCTGGTCGAACCGCCCAAGGCCGACATCCACTATGAAACCGAGGAGCCCGTCCGCTACGAAGTGGTCGGGCCGGTTGCCCATATCATTCTCAATCGCCCGAAGTACAACAACGCGCAGAACAGTCAGATGACTTATGCGCTGGATGCGGCGTTCCGCCGGGCGGTGGACGACGATGCCGTGCGCGCCATCGTGCTGCGCGGCGAAGGCAAGCACTTTTCCGCCGGGCACGATATCGGCACGCCGGGCCGTGATGTCACGGCGAGCTGGGACCGGGTGGGGCTGCTCCCCGATCATACCAACAAGCCGGGCGTCGAATTCCTCTATACGCGCGAGCATGAGGTCTATCTCACCATGTGCCGCCGCTGGCGCGATGCGCCCAAGCCGACAATCGCGGCGGTGCAGGGCGCTTGTGTCGCGGGTGGCCTGATGCTGGCCTGGGTGTGCGATATCATTGTCGCCACCGACGATGCCTTCTTCCAGGACCCGGTGAACCGCATGGGCATTCCCGGCGTGGAATATTTCGCGCACGGTTTCGAACTGCCGCCACGCATCGCCAAGGAATTCATTCTTCTGGGCGAACGCCTGCCGGCGGAACGCGCCTACAACTTCGGCATGGTCAACCGTTTGACCACGCGTGAAAACCTGCTGGCCGATGTCCAGAAGCTGGGCGAGGAACTGGCTGCCCGCCCGCGTCTGGGCAACTGGCTGACCAAGCAGGCTCTTAATCACGTCGAGGAGCTGCGAGGGAAGCGCAGCGCCACCGACGCCCATTTCCACATGCATCACTTCGCGCATGCGCAGAGCGACCTGCTGTCGTCGAACAGCCTCGGCGGCATGGATGCGAAGTCGATGGCGGCGGCGAACAAGGCCGCTGCGGACAAGACGGATACCGAATGATGAGCAATGCGTTGAACACGATTCTGGTCGAGCGGCTGGGCTGCCGCGTGCCGATCATCCAGACCGCGATGGGCTGGGTGGCGGAACCGAGCCTGGTGATCGGCTCGTCCAATGCCGGGGCTTTCGGTTTCCTCGGCGCGGCGGTGATGACTCCGGACGAAGCGCGCGAAAAGCTGCTGCAGGTGCGCCGGGGCACGGATCGTCCGTTCGGGGTGAATTTCCACTCGTTCCAGCCGGGCGCGGATAAGATCGTCGACCTGATTATCGAGAACAAGGACCAGGTGCGCGCGGTCAGCTTCGGGCGCGGGCCCAACGCAAAGATGATCGGCCGTTTCCGCGATGCCGGCATCCTCTGCATCCCGACCGTGGGTGCGGTGAAGCACGCGCAGAAGATGGTCGAACTGGGCGTCGACATGGTCAGCGTGCAGGGCGGCGAAGGCGGCGGGCATACCGGTTCGGTGCCGACCACCGTGCTGCTGCCGCAAGTGCTCGATACGGTTGATGTGCCGGTGATCGCCAGTGGCGGTTTCGCCGATGGGCGCGGCCTCGCTGCGGCGCTGGCTTATGGCGCGGTCGGCATTGCCATGGGCACGCGTTTCCTGCTGACCCAGGAAAGCCCGGTTCCCGAAGTGACCAAGGGCGAATACCTGCGCGCCTCGACCGATGGCATCGTGTTGACCACCAAGCTGGACGGTATCCCGCAGCGCATGGTCCGTTCGAAGCTGATGGACCGGATCGAAAAGTCGGGCAAGCTCGGCATGTGGGCGCGGGCGATCGAAGCCAGCATGGCGATGAAAAAGCAGACCGGCGCTTCGTGGATCGACCTATTGAAATCGGCCAGGGGCATGACCTCGCACGGCGCCATGCCGCTCAAGCAGGCGATGATGGCCGCGACCATGCCGATGCTGATCCAGAAGGCCGTGGTCGATGGCGATATCGAAAACGGCGTCATGGCCACCGGCGTGGTCGGCGGACGCATCACCGAAATTCCGACCTGCCAGGAACTGATCGACCGGATCGTGGCCGAAGCGGAACAACGTTTGCAGGCACTGTGCGCCACCGGCGCCTGAGGAGATTGATATGCCGATTACCACGACCATCAAGGACCGTATCGCCGAGATCGTCTTCGACGTGCCGCCGGTCAACGCGTTCGACAGTGCCACCTGGATGTCGATCCCGGGCATCATCAACGAAGCGGCGCGCAATCCCGAAGTGAACTGCATCCTCATCCGGGCCGAAGGGCGCGGGTTCTGCGGCGGTGTGGACATCAAGGAAATGCAGGCGCATCCGGAACGGATCACGATCCTGAACCGTGGCAACTTCCTGACGTTCAAGGCGATCCACGAAGCGGAAATCCCCGTCGTGGTGGCCGTGCACAAGTTCGTGATCGGCGGCGGCATCGGCATCTGCGGCGGATCGGACACGATCATCGCCGCTGACGACGCCTACTTCTCGCTGCCGGAAGTCGATCGCGGCGCGATGGGCGGGGCCAGCCACATGTCGCGCATGCTGCCGCTGCACAAGGTGCGCGCGGCGTTCTTCACCGGCGGCAACATCCCGGCGCAGGAAGCCTATCGCCTCGGCGCCGTGGAAAAGGTCGTGCCGCGCGCCGATCTCGAAACCGAAGCGCGCGAATTCTGCAAGGTGATCGCCTCCAAGTCGCGCAAGGCGCTGGTCATCGCCAAGGAAGCGCTGAACGGCCTCGAAGCGCGCGACGTGGATCGCGGCTATCGCTGGGAACAGGGCTTCACGCTCGAAATGTACATGCACGAAGACAGCCAGAAAGCGCGTGACGCTTTCGTGGAAACCGGCAAGGCGGCATCGTTCTGATGGATCTCTCGTACACTCCCGAACAGCAGGCGTTCCGCGCGGAAGTGCGCGCCTGGCTCGAAGCGCATGTTCCGGCAGAGCCGCTGGAACATTACGACGCCACTCGCGAAGGGTTCGAAGCGCACCGCAAGTGGGAAGCGACTTTGAAGCAGGGCGACTGGGGCATGGTGACCTGGCCGAAGGAATACGGCGGCCGCGGCGTGGACCTGATCCAGTGGCTGATCTTCGAGGAGGAATACTACCGCGCCGGTGCGCCGGGCCGCGTCAACCAGAACGGCATTTTCCTGCTCGGCCCCACGCTGATGGAATTCGGCACGCATGAACAGAAATCCCGCTTCCTCCCTCCGATGGCCTCGGGCGAGGAAATCTGGGCGCAGGCATGGTCCGAACCGCAGGCGGGCAGCGATCTTGCCGGGGTGCGCGCCACCGCCGTGCGCGAGGGTGACGAATACGTGCTCAACGGCCACAAGATCTGGTCGAGCCGCGCGGTCTTTGCCGACTGGGCTTTCGGCCTGTTCCGTGAACCGGGCACCGAACGCCACCACGGCATGAGCCTGATCTTCTTCCCGCTCAACGCCCCCGGGGTGACGGTCAACGCGATCAAGAAGATCAACGGCCATGTCGGCTTTGCCGAAATCTTCCTCGAAGACGTGCGCGTTCCCGCGTTCAATCGCCTCGGCGATGAAGGGCAGGGCTGGCACATCTGCATGGCCACCGCCGGCTTCGAACGCGGGCTGATGCTCCGTTCGCCCGCGCGCTATCAGGTGGCGGCGGCCAAGCTGGCCGAACTGTGGGAAGCGAACAAGGAAACCGCCGATCCGGCGCTGGCATCCGAAGTCACGCGCGCGTTCATGAACGCGGAAGCCTATGCGCTGAACATCTACCAGACGGCATCGCGCCTGATGGCGGGGGCCAAGATCGGGCCGGAAGCGTCGACGAACAAGATTTTCTGGTCGGAACTGGACATCCATCTCACGGAAACCGCGCTCGCGATCCTCGGCCCCAGGGCCGAATTGACGCAGGAAGCGCCGGATGCTTATGCGTACGACTGGATGGACGATTACATCTTCGCTCTCGCCGGGCCGATCTATGCCGGTTCGAACGAGATCCAGCGCAACATCATCGCCGAGCGTATGCTTGGCCTGCCGCGCAAGTAAGGAGGGGCACTGTGGATTTTACCCTCAATGACGAACAGCGGATGTTCGCCGAAACGGCGCAGACCCTGTTCGCGGACACCTGCACGCCCGATCACTGGCGCAAGCAGATGGAAACCGGCGAAGCGCGCGACGATGCACGCTGGCAGGCGATTGTCGAAACCGGCTTCACGCTGTTGCTGCTGCCCGAGGAATCGGGCGGCCTGGGGCTGACCGAACTCGATTTCGCGCTGATCGCGGAAAAGGCGGGCTATGTGGTGCTGCCCGAACCGCTGGCGGAAAGCGCGGGCGTGGCGGCTCCGCTGCTGGCGGCGCTTGCGCCGGGCAGCGATGTGCTGGCCGATCCGTCGGCCACGATTGCGATTCAGCATCCGGCCAATCTCTACGTGCTCGATGCCGATCTTGCCGGGGCGATCATCCTGCACAAGGATGGCGAAGCCTGGCTCGCCACGCCTGATCAGGTCACGCTGACGCGTGAGGACAGCATCGATCCATTCCGCCGCCTGTTCCGCGTGGAATGGGATGAGGCCAATGCCACGAAGCTGGGCAAGGCGGACTGGGATCTGGCGCTGGATCGCGGGGCGCTGTTCTGCGCCGCGCAGGGCCTCGGTCTCGCGCAGCGTTCGGTCGATCTGGCGGTCGCCTATGCGCAGGAACGCCAGCAGTTCGGCAAGCCCATCGGCAGCTATCAGGCGGTGAAGCATCACCTCGCCTCGGCGCAGGTGGCGATCGAATTCGCCCGGCCCGTGGTTCTGGCCGCGGCGGCGGATATCGCCCGGCAGGACATTCAGGCCCGCGCCCGTGTCAGCCATGCCAAGCTGGTGGCGCTGGAAGCGGCGGAAAAGGCTGCCCGCGCGGCCATTCAGGTGCATGGCGCCATGGGCTATAGCTGGGAAGTGGACGTGCATCTCTTCCTCAAGCGCGCATTGGCGCTGAAGCAGTACTGGGGTACACCAGAGTTCCATCGTGGCCGCATCGCGACCCGCATGTTCACCCAGCCGATTGGCCCCGATCAGACCTTTGCTCGTGAGACTGAAAATGCCTGAAGCCTATATTGTCGACGCCGTCCGCGCTCCCACCGGCCGCAAGAAGGGCAGCCTTGCCCATATGCATCCGGCCGATCTTGCCGCCCATCCGATCAGCGCGCTGGTCGAACGCACGGGAATCGATCCCAATGCGGTCGAAGACGTGGTGTGGGGTTGCTGCGACACCATCGGCGGCCAGTCCGGCGATATCGGCCGTACGGCGTGGCTGGTGGCTGGTATGCCCGAACATGTCCCGGGCGTGACTATCGACCGCCAGTGCGGTTCTTCGCAGCAGGCGCTGCATTTCGCCGCGCAGGGCGTGATGAGCGGGACGCAGGATCTGGTCGTTGCCGGCGGCAGCCAAGCGATGAACCGTATTCCGATCTCCTCGGCGATGATCGTCGGTACCCAATTCGGGTTCGAAAATCCCTTCATCGGCGCCAAGGGCTGGGATGCCCGTTATGGCACCGAAGATGTGAACCAGATCAAGTCGGCCGAAATGATCGCCAACAAGTGGAACATCAGCCGCGAGGAAATGGAGCGCTTCAGCCTCGCTTCGCACCAGCGGGCGCAGGCGGCGACGGAAAACGGCTGGTTCGCGTCTGAAATCGCGCCGCTCGAAGGGTTGGATCGCGACGAAACCATCCGCCCGACGACGACGCTGGAAGGCCTTGCCGCCTTGAACCCGGTGAACGAAGGCGGTGTCATCACCGCCGGTGTCGCCAGCCAGAACTGCGACGGCGCGGCCGCCTTGCTGGTTGCCAGCGAACAGGCGGTGAAGGATCACGGCCTCAAGCCGCGCGCCCGCATCCATCACATGTCGGTGCGCGCCGACAATCCGATCTGGATGCTCACCGGCCCGATCCCCGCGACCAAGTATGCGTTGCAGAAGGCGGGCATGTCGATTGACGATATCGACGTGTTCGAATGCAACGAAGCGTTCGCATCGGTGCCGCTGGCATGGATGCAGGAACTGGGCGTGCCGCACGAGAAAGTGAATCTCTATGGCGGCGGGATCGCGCTCGGCCATCCGATCGGCGCGACCGGCGCCCGCCTGATGACGACTCTGCTAAACGTGCTGGAGCGTACCGGCGGCCGTTACGGTCTGCAGACGATGTGCGAAGGCGGCGGGCAGGCCAACGTCACGATTGTGGAACGCCTCTAAACGGCGTTGCGTTGCTGCGCCTCATCCGTTTGAGGCACGTTTTCCCTGCCGGCGCCGGTTCTTTTCCGAACCATGCTGGCAGGCCGGTTGGGGAGAGGGTGATCATGGGCGCAGAAACCAGAATCAAGAACCTGCTGTACCGCTACGCCGAACTGATGGACGCGGGCGATCTGGAAGGCGTGGCTGCGCTGTTTTCCAGAGCCCGGACCAAGACGGGCGGCAAATGGCTGGAAGGATCGGAGCCGATGCTGGCGCTGTGGCGCGCCAATGTCCGCATCTATCCTTGCGGCACGCCGCGGACGAAGCATGTCATCACGAATGCGATTGTCGAAGTGGACGAGGAAGCGGGAACGGCGACGAGCCGGTCCTACTACACCGTTTTGCAGGCCACGCCCGATCTGCCGTTACAGGTGATCTGCGCTGGCCGTTATCACGATGCCTTCGTCCGTGAAAACGGCGAATGGCACTTTTCCGAGCGGGACTATTCCCTGTTCGATCTCGCGGGGGACCTCAGTCAGCATCTGCTGATTCCGGTTTCCGCCTGATCTGCTGGATTTGAAGGAGTAACGAAGTGGGTATTTGCGAAGGACGCGTGGCAATCGTGACCGGGGCCGGGAACGGTCTGGGCAAGGCCTATGCACTGGGTCTGGCTGCCGAAGGCTGCAAGGTCGTGGTCAACGACCTTGGCGTTGGCACGCATGGCGAAGAAGGTTTGACCAAGGGCGCGGCCGAACAGGTCGTGGACGAAATCCGCGCCATGGGCGGCGAAGCGGTGGCCAACACCGATGACGTGGCCGATTGGGACGCGGGCAAGCGCATGGTGGAAGCCGCGCTCGACAATTTCGGCGCGCTGCATGCCGTGGTCAACAATGCCGGTTTCGTGCGTGACCGTATGTTCTTCACCTGCACCCCGGAAGAATGGGATGCGGTGATCCGCGTGCACCTGCGCGGCCATTTCTGCACCAGCCGCCATGCCGCCGAATACTGGCGTGCCCAGTCGAAGGCCGGCAACCCGGTCGATGCGCGCATCATCAACACCACCAGCGGCGCGGGCCTGCAGGGCTCCGTCGGCCAGTCGGCTTACGCGACAGCCAAGGGCGGCATCGCCACGCTGACGCTGGTTCAGGCGGTTGAACTGGCCCGCCTCGGCATCACCGCCAACGCGCTGGCCCCCAATGCCCGCACCCGCATGACCGATACCGGCGCGTTCGACATGGACGTGGCTGAAGGCGCGTTCGACGAATTCGCACCGGAAAACATGGCTCCGCTGGTGGCCTATCTGGTGTCGGAACAGTCCAAGGGCGTGACTGGCCAGGTGTTCGAGCTGAAAGGCGGCAATATCTTCCTGTCGCAGGGTTGGACCGACAGCCCGAATTTCGACAAGGGCGCCCGCTTCGAAGCCGGCGAACTCGATCCGATCGTGCGCAAGCTGATCGAACAGCGCGAACCGGCCAAGCCCGTTTACGGGGCCGGCTGAGCCATGGAGTTCGCCTTCACCGACGAACAGGCGATGATCGCGGAGACGGTCCAAGCCTTCTTCAAGGACAATGCCACCAGTGAACGCACCCGCGCCGCCATGGAAGCGGACGGGATCGACCGGGAACTGTGGACGGCGTTCTGCACCGAACTCGGCCTTGCCGGTGTCGGCCTGCCGGAAGATTTCGGCGGGGCAGGGCTCGGCATGGTCGAATTCGCCATTGTCGCCGAAGCGGCTGGCGCGCAAGTCGCTGCTCTGCCGCTGCTCGGTCTCGCCACCGCCGCCCGCGCCATCGCGGCGGGTGGGAGCGAGGAACAGAAGGCGCAATGGCTGCCCAGGCTGGTGAGCGGCGAAACGATCGCCGCATCGCAGGGCATCCACGGCCTCACCGTGGCGGGCAACACGCTGACCGGCGATGTGCAGTTCGTGCCGCATGGTGCGTCCGCCGATCTGTTCGTGTTCATCGGAGACGATGGCGCGTGGATTGTGCGCAAGGATATGCCGGGCGTTTCGGCCATCAGCCACACCACGATGGATCAGACCCGTCCGCTCGCCACCGTTTCGCTGGCAGGGGTGGAGGCGGAACCGCTGGCCGATGCCGCCGCGGCGCGCCATGCGCTGCAGGCCGGGGCGTGGATTTGCCTTGCAGCCGAAGCTCTGGGCGGGGCGCAGGAAACGCTCGACCGCACGGTGGCCTATTCGCTGGAACGCGTACAATTCGGCCGCCAGATCGGTTCGTATCAGGCGTACAAGCATCGCCTGGCGGACATGATGGTGGATATCGAACAGGCGCGCTCGGCGGTATATTGGGCGGCTTGCGCGGTGGACGAAGGTTCGGACGAGGCGCAACTGGCGCTCCATTCGGCCAAGAGCTTCTGCGCCGACACCTACTTCATGTGCGCGGGCAACATGATCCAGCTTCACGGCGGGATCGGGTTCACCTGGGAACACGATACCCATCTGTTCTTCAAGCGCGCCCGCTCGATCCTGAGCATGTATGGCAATGGTGATTGGCACCGCGAACAGGTTGCCGCTCTGATCATGGGAGAGGCGGCATGAAGCTGGGCTTTTCGCAGGCGGAAGAAGAATTCCGCGCCGAATGCGCCGACTGGCTGCAAAGCCAGTTGAACGGCGATTTCGCTGACATCAAGGGCCTGCCCGGGATGAACAGCATGATCGAACGGCGCAAGGACTGGGAACAGCGGCTGGCGGAAAACCGCTGGTCGGTGATCGGCTGGCCGGAAGAATGGGGTGGCCGCAACGCCACCATCGCGCAGCAGGTGATCTTCGCGGAAGAATATGCCCGTGCGGGCGGCCCGAACCGCGCCAACCACATTGGCGTGGAACTGGCCGGGCCGACGATCCTGGCGTTCGGCACGGAAGAGCAGAAAGCCAAGTTCCTGCCCGGCATCGCCAACGGCACGCAAATCTGGTGCCAAGGCTATTCCGAGCCCAACGCGGGTTCGGACCTCGCCAATGTCCGCACCAAGGCGCGGCTGGAAGGCGATGAATGGGTGGTCAACGGCCAGAAGGTCTGGACCAGCCTCGCGCACTATTCAGACTGGATTTTCGTCGTTGCCCGCAGCGAGGAAGGCTCCAAGGGGCCGAAGGGCCTGACCTTCCTGATGATGGATATGCATCAGCCGGGGGTCGAGGTTCGCCCGATCAAGCAGATCAACGGCGATGCCGAATTCAACGAGACCTTCTTCGAAGATGCCCGTTGCCCGGCTGACAGCCTGATCGGCACGCCCGGCGATGGCTGGCGCGTGGCGATGGGCCTGCTGGCGTTCGAACGCGGCGTGTCCACGCTGGGGCAGCAGATGGGCTTCCGCAACGAACTGGACGCCATCATCGAAGCAGCCAAGGCCAACGGCCTGGCCAAGGATGCCATAGTCCGCCAGCGCATCGCCAAGGCCGAAATCGGCCTGCGCCTGATGCGCTATGGCGCGCTGCGGATGCTGTCGAATGCCGATACCGCCCAGATCGATGGCGCGGCGCTGACCTACAAGATCCAGTGGGCCACCTGGCGCCGCGATCTTGGCGAACTGGCCATGGACGTTCTCGGCCAGGCTGGCGAGATCGCAGAAGGCGAGGAATACGAATGGAGCGCGCTGCCCAACATGTTCCTGTTCGGCCGTTCGGACACGATCTACGGCGGTACCAACCAGATTCAACGCAATATCATCGCGGAACGCGGCCTTGGCCTGCCCCGCGAACCCAGAGGTGACAAATGAGCCTGATTCCCGTTTATCCTGAACCCCGCGACCTGCTGAAAGGCAAGACTGTCGTCATCACCGCCGCGGCGGGCACCGGCATTGGCTATGCCGCCGCCAAGCGTGCCGTCGAAGAAGGCGCCAAGGTGCTGATCAGCGATTTCCACGAACGCCGTCTGGGCGAAGCGGCGGATCGCATTGCCGACGAGCTGAAATGCGAACGCCCGGCGACCTACGTGTGCGACGTGACCAACGAAGACAACGTGCAGGGCCTGCGTGATGGCGCGCTGGCCGCGCTCGGCAAAGTCGATGTGCTGATCAACAACGCCGGTCTCGGCGGTGAAGTCGATGTCGTCGACATGACCGACGACCAGTGGCACCGCGTGCTTGACGTGACGCTGACCAGCCTGTTCCGCATGACCCGCGCTTTCCTGCCGACGATGTATGCGGCGAAGTCGGGCGCGATGGTCAACAACGCTTCGGTGCTCGGCTGGCGCGCGCAGAAGGGCCAGGCGCACTATGCCGCGGCTAAGGCTGGCGTGATGGCCTTCACCCGCTGCTCGGCCATCGAAGCCGCCGAATACGGCGTGCGCATCAACGCGGTGTCGCCTTCGCTGGCGATGCACCCGTTCCTCGCCAAGGTGACGACGCAGGAAACGCTGGACAAGCTGGTGGAACGCGAAGCGTTCAAGCGCCCGGCCGAAGTGTGGGAAATCGCCAACGTGATGATGTTCCTGGCCAGCGATCTCGCCTCGTACATGACCGGCGAAATCGTTTCTGTTTCCAGCCAGAGGGCCTGATCCATGGCAATCATCTTCGAAAGCCCGCGCGATCTCGTCGGCAAGGAAGGCACGGCGCTGGAACCCAGCGAATGGCTGACTATCGAACAGGACCGGATCGATGCCTTCGCCGATTGCACAGGCGATCACCAGTGGATCCACGTCGATCCGGTGAAAGCCAAGGACGGCCCCTTCGGCGCGACGATCGCCCACGGCTATCTGACGCTGAGCCTGGTCAACATGTTCATGCCGCAGATGATCGACGTGCGCGGTTTTTCCGCTGGGGTGAACGTCGGCATGGACAAGACCCGCTTCCTCAATCCGGTGGTTGTCGGCTCGCGCATTCGCGGCACCGGCGAAATCGTTTCGGTGGAAGAAGTGAAGGGCGGCGCGATCCAGGCCGTCATCCGCGTGACGATCGAAATCGAAGGCAAGGACCGCCCGGCCTGCGTCGTCGATACGATCAATCGCTATTTCCCCGAGTAAAGGGATAATGACGGGCTTGAAAACGGCTGCTGCGGGCATCACGTGCTTGATGACGGCCGTTTTCGCCAATCCGCCCGCCACGGCGGCGGACGAGCTTTTGCAGAGTGAACCACCATCCGCGAGCGGCGGTGCCGCAACCGCGATACAACGGAGTAGGACAATGCCCGATCCAGCCAAGATGGCCGCCGCAGTGGAAGAATATGTCGCCGCATTCGGTGCCGGCAGCCCGGACCGCGTCGCCGCGCTCTATGCCGAAGACGCCACGGTCGAAGATCCGATCGGCACGCCCAAGCATGTCGGCCGTGAAGCGATCCGCGCGTTCTATGCGGAATCGATGAAGACCGGCGCGAAGCTCAAGCTGGAAGGGCCGGTCCGCGTGGTGCAGGACTATGCGGTGTTCCCCTTCTCGGTTAACCTCCATTACGAAGGTAGCGACAAGCGGATCGACGTGATCGACACATTCCGCTTCAACGATGCCAACGAAGTCATCGAAATGCGGGCCTATTGGGGCCCCACCAACATGCACGGCTTTTAATCAGGGAATTGCATATGCGCGAAGCAGCTATCGTATCCACCGCCCGGACCGCCGTTGGCAAAGCCTATCGCGGTGCGTTCAACGACACCGAGGCACCGCTGATGGCTGCTCATGTCGTCAACGCCGCGATCGAACGTGCGGGCATCGATCCGGCACGCGTCGATGACGTGTACATGGGCTGTGCCAACCAGTGGAACACGCAGAGCTACAACCTCGGCCGCCTGGCCGTGCATGGTTCGGTCCTGCCGGATACGACCGCCGGCTTCACGATGGACCGCAAGTGTTCCTCGGGCCTCAACGCCATCGCTTTCGCGGCGCGCGGCATCATCGCCAACGAAATCGACGTGGCGCTGGCCTGCGGCACGGAAAACGTCTCGCTCACGATCAACAAGCATGCGCCGCAGTGGCGCAACCGCTCCGAATTCGTGAAGGAACACGATCCCTACGCCTACATGGTGATGATCGAAACCGCCGAAGTGGTGGCCGATCGCTACAACATCAGCCGCGAAGCGCAGGACCGTTTTGCCGCGCTCAGCCAGCAGCGGGCCGCCGCCGCGCAGGAAGCAGGCAAGTTCGATGACGAGATCGTGCCGATCACCGTCACCAAGGCGCTGTTCGACAAGGAAGGCAACGAAACCGGCAAGGAAGAAGTCACGCTGACCAAGGACGAAGGCGTCCGTACAGGCACGACTTACGAAAAGCTGGCCGAACTGAAGCCGGTGTTCAAGAACGGCCTTGTCATTCAGGAAGGCAAGAACGTCACCGCAGGCAACGCCAGCCAGCTTTCCGATGGCGCTTCGGCACAGGTCGTGATGGATCTGGCCACCGCGCAGAAGGAAAACCTGCCGGTTTTGGGCATCTATCGCGGGTTCCAGGTTGCCGGCTGCGGCGCGGACGAAATGGGCATCGGCCCGGTCTTCGCCATTCCGAAGCTGCTGGAACGCGCCGGTCTCAAGATCGAGGATATCGGCCTGTGGGAAATCAACGAAGCTTTCGCTTCGCAGGCCGTGTACTGCCAGCAGAAGCTGGGCATCGATCCTGAAAAGCTGAACGTCAACGGCGGCGGTATCGCCATCGGCCACCCGTTCGGCATGACCGGCAGCCGCCTTGTCGGCCACGCGCTGATCGAAGGCAAGCGCCGCGGCGTGAAGTATGTCGTTGCTTCGATGTGCATCGCGGGCGGCATGGGCGCTGCGGGGCTGTTCGAAGTCGCCTGACAATGGCGGAAGCGCTGCCGCAGACCATTCCGCATGCGGCGGCGCTCGCTGCCCGGCGCTGGGGCGATGCCCCGGCGCTGGTCGAACAGGGTGAAACCTGGAGTTTCACCCAGCTATGGGGCCAATGTCGCGCGGCGGCATCGGCCCTTTTGCTGCGTGGGGTCCGTGAAGGGGACCGCATCGCCATCTGGGCGCCCAACAGCCGCGAATGGGTGGTGGCCGCTATCGGCCTGATGATCTGCGGGGCCACACTGATCCCGCTCAACACCCGGTTCAAGGGGCACGAGGCAGGCGATATCCTGCGCCGCACCCGTTCCCGCCTGCTGTTCACGGTCGAAGAATTCCTCGGGCAGGATTATCGCGCGCTGCTGGCGGATGAGGATTTGCCCGATCTCGCCGAAACCGTCCTGCTCGACACCGGCTTTGCCGCCTTCGTCGCCAGCGGGAAAGGGGCGGACGATCCTGCCGTGACGGCGGCGTTCGATGCGCTGCATCCCGATATCGTGTCCGACATGATCTTCACCTCCGGCACCACCGGGCTGCCCAAGGGGGTGATGATGACCTATGGCCGGGTCATCCCGCAGATCGCGATGTGGGTGGCCAACACCGGCCTTTCGCGGGGCGAACGGTATCTGATCGTCAACCCGTTCTTTCACAGCTTCGGCTTCAAGGTGGGCTGGGTGGCCTGCCTCATCACCGGCGCGGTGATGTATCCGATGGCGCAGTTCGATGTGAGCCAAGTGATCCGCCATATCGAACAGGACCGGATCACCTTCTTCCCCGGCCCGCCGACGATTTTCCAGATGCTGCTGGCGGAGCGGGAAAAGCATCCGTTCGACAGTTCTTCCCTGCGCGGGGGGACCAGCGGTTCCACCTCGGTTCCGGCGGTGCTGATCGATCGCATCCGTAACGAACTGGGCATGAAAGACCTCACCACCGCTTACGGGATGAGCGAATACACCGTCATCACCAGTTGCATGCCGGGCGATCCGGCGGAACTGATCGCCAACACGGTGGGCTGCGCGCTGCCGGGCAACGAAGTGATTATCGCGGGGCCGGACGGGCAGGAATTGCCGCGCGGTGAAAGCGGTGAAATCCGCGTGCGCGGCCCGGCGATGATGGTGGGCTATCTCGACGATCCGCAGGCCACCGCCGAAGCGATCGATGGCGAGGGCTGGCTGCATACCGGCGATGTCGGATCGATGGACGATGCGGGCTATGTGCGCATCACCGGACGACTGAAGGACATGTACATTTCCGGCGGCTTCAACGTCTATCCGGCGGAAGTGGAAAGCCTGTTGGCGCGCCATCCCGCGATCGCCATGGTGGCGGTGATCGGCATGGCGGACGAGCGGCTGGGTGAAGTGGGTAAGGCTTTCATCGTCCTGCGGCCCGATTCCGTCGCGAGCGAGCAGGACATCATCGCCTGGTCGCGCGCCAATATGGCCAATTACAAAGTGCCGCGCAGTGTTGCCTTCGTTGACGATCTTCCGCGCAACGCGGCGGGCAAAGTGCTGAAGCACGAACTGGCGCACACCGCCTGAACGGCGCTGGCGAAAGGCGCTAGGTCGCGGCGACCGCCTGCGTCTGCTGTGCAATCAGCACAGCCTGCCGTTCGGCAAGCTGGCCATAAGAACGCAGGCCCCAGAGCGCGAACAGCCCGGCGCAGCCGCAGCCGATGGCCGCGACAACCGCGAGAGACAGTGCCAGTTCTTTCCCGCCGAACAGATAGGCGTTGGTAAGCGGCGCGGCGACCGAACCGACCGAAAGGCCGATGAAGCTGTTGATCATCAGATAGATCGCGGAATTGGTTCCGCGCATCGAAGGCGGCGATGCGAGCTGGACCGCCGCGATGGAGCAGCCGAAGAAATTGTAGAACAGGAAGATGGAAGGAATCAGCAGCAGGGTCAGCAGAGTCATATTGGGCATCAGCGGCGTTATGGCCGCCGGGATTACCACTGCCGCGCCGACCCAGGCGACGACACGCTGGTTGGAATCGAAATACCCTTTCTTGGCCAACCGATCGGCCAGCATTCCGCCCGTCACCAGCCCCACGCTGCCCATCACCGCATAGGCGAGCCCGAGGATCGTTCCGGCTTCCCCGGCGGTGAGCCCGAAATTGCGTTGCATCAGGGCGGGATACCACCCGGCAAGGCTGTAACCGTAGATGCCGAACATCCCGGCGGACAGATAGATGCTGAGAAACGTGCGGCGGTTGGCCCAGAGATAGCGGAAGACATCGCCCAGCGGGACGGAGTGCTTGCCGGTTTCCCGGTTGACCTGCCGGGGCGGTTCCTTTGTTGCCAGCACCAGCAAAGTGATGAGCGCACCCGGCGCGGCGACCACGAGGAATGCCGTCTGCCACGCGCGCAGTTCCCCGAAGATGGGCAGATGGACATTGCCGCTGTTGGCGATGAGTTGGACCACCGCCCCGCCGATGATCAGCGCGATACCCGTGCCCCCGGTCACACCGAGATTGTAGATCGCCATGGTGCGGCCCAGCTTTTCGCGCGGGAAGGCGCTGCTGAGATAGGAGTGGGCCGCAGGCGAAAGGGCCGCTTCGCCGACACCAACCCCGATCCGTGCCAGGAACAGCATGGCGAAGCTGCGGGCAAGGCCGCACATCGCCGTGGCGAAGCTCCAGAATATGACCCCGGCGGCGATGATCTTGCGCCGCGAAACGCGGTCGGCCAGCATCCCGAAAGGCAGGCCCATGACGGCGTAGAGGATCGCGAAGGCAAACCCCTGGAGCAGCCCGATCTGGATGTCGCTGAGACCGAGATCTTCCCGGATCGGATCGACCATCAGCGCCAGGATCTGCCGGTCGACGAACGAGAGGACATAAGCGAGGAGAAAGACCACCAGAGCGAAATTCGCCTGCCGGGAGGTGAGGGCAGGTGCCGGCTGCGCGTCTGTTTCCGTCATTTCGTCATCCCCAAATCAGGCGCTGTGCCCGCGGTGAGTCCGCGCCGATTGTCCCGCTCTTTCCTAGACTGTTCTATGCCGAGTTTCTCACGCTTGGGAATATGCCAGCGTGCGGAAAATGTGGGGAAATGCCCCTGTTCGCCCGGAGGCGGACAGGGGCGGGAGAATCAGAACTTTTGGTTCAGCCCGACATGGACCACACGCCCGCGCGGATCGTGGATCATCGGATCGAAGCCGAGGAAGAGCTGAGCCACAGGCGGTTGCTTGTCGAACACGTTGACCGCGCCGATGGAGAGCGTGGTTCCGTCAAGCCCGACAGCTTCGCCCAGATCGACGCGGTACTGGATATCGTAAGTGTTGAACGACTTGATCCGGGTGTTGGTGATGCCCGGACGGTCATTCTTGTAACCGCTGATATAGTGGCCGAGGATATCGAGATTGTGTGCCCCCAGCGACCAGTTGAGGCCGTATTCCACGCGATCCTGCGGCATCGAACGGCCGAGATTGTTGAAGTTCACGCTGCCCAGGCCATCGATCACCGCGCCACCGGCGGCGATGCGGATGTCGTACTTCACCACATGCGACCAATCGGCGCGCAGTTCCAGCCGGCCGAAGCCGCCTTCGACCCAGGCGCGGGCGCCGACGTCGAAGCCTTCCACTTCGACCGAGGAAGCATTGATGAAATTGAGATCGACCTGCTGGAGGTTGCCGTTGATCTCGCGGTGGACGCGCTGTTGCGCCGGGGTGTTGGTTAGCCCGGCCAGATCGTCCAGATGGGCCTGGTTGATGAAGGGCTGCGGATTTTCCTTAACGATCAGGTGCTTGTACCGGAAATTGTAGTAGTCGAAATTGAGTTCGACATTGCGCACCGGGTTGAACGTCAGCCCCAGGTTCCAGTTGGTGGAGCGTTCGGGATCGAGATTGCGGTTGCCGAAAGTCTGGGTGTTGACGAAGACGAAGGCATTGGTTTTCGGATCTGTCACGCCCGGCTGGGCCGATTGCACGGCGAACTGCTGATAGACGCCGGGCGCACGGAAGGCCTGCCCCCAACTGGCCCGCAGCGTGAGCGAATCGACCGGGTGGGCCAGCAGCGAAATCTTCGGCGTGAAGCGCCCGAAGCTGCTTTTGTACTTTTCATAGCGGCCGGAGAAATTCGCTTCGGCAAATGTGCCCAGCGGCACTTTGATTTCACCGAACACCGAATAGGTTTCCTGCGAGCCCGAGAAATCGGGGGCCTGGCCGAGCGTGATGAGTTCGCCGGCGTTGATGAGATCGCTCCAGTCATGGCGGAAAGTGCTGCGGCGGTACTGGACGCCGAGAGCCGCCTGCACGGTTTCACCGCCCAGTTGGAACAGGTCGCCCGAAACCAGCCCGTCCACCGTCATCAACGAGGCTTTGCCGTGCATGTCGGAATAGCCGATCAGGCTGCGGATCAGTTCAGGGCTGTTCGCCGTCCCGGTGCCGAGATAGGCGGAACCGAACGGGTTGAAATAGTGGCAGCTGCCGACGCCGGGCGTGCCCGTGGCCGGATTGCAACCCGGCCCGCCCAAGCCGTTCAGTGCATTGATGAGCTTGCTCTTGATCGTGTCGGGCTTGTTGTAGAGCGCGGTCTGCTGGCTGTAAGCAGCGTTGACCGACCAGTGCCAGCCCTTGCCGAACTCCCCATCGAGCCCGCCTGCGAGGCGGAAGGTTTCATAATTGTTGTGCGTGATCGAAGGCCCGTAGTCGCCATTAAGCAGGCGGCCGCGGAATGTGACATTCTGGCCGAACGGATTGTCGGGATGCGTGCCGGGAACAGTCGGCGAGATCGCCAGAATGGGGAAAGAGGGGGACGAGGTGTTGGTGTTTTTGGTCTTGGCGTAGGCCGCTTCGAGATTGAGATTGATGTCGTTGCCCAGTGTGGCGTTGTAGCTGCCGAAGACCTGTATCCGTTCTTCCTTGGGGATCAGGTCGTAATAACCGGAAAAGTCGAACCGGCAGAAATCGTTGGGGGAAAGCTTGTAGCTTTCGGGAAAGGCGGCGTTGGTGCAATCCGGATCGGGGCGATAGCCGCCCAGGCTGGGCACGAAGTACGAGCCCGGCATGCCGTAGCTGGAAACCGAATGCCATGCAGGACGGCCGAAAGTCGATGCGGTCGAAAACTTGCGCTTGTAGGAAGCCAGCCGCGTGCTTTTGTAATAGGAGGCGGCCAGAACCAGATCGCCGCCGCCGACTTCGAAGCCGGCGATGCCATCGAGATTGTATTGCTGTGCCCCGTCGATGAAATTGACGCGCGCGGAAATTTCCGGCCGATCGACCGACTTGCGGGTGATGAAGTTGACCACGCCCGCCACGGCGTCCGAACCGTATGTCGCGGCCGCGCCGTCTTTCACCACTTCCAGCCGCTGGACCGCGATCAGAGGGACGAGCGAGTTGATATCGACGAATGTGCTGCCGTCGTTGTTGGCCACCGCGGACAGCGTTTGCCGCCGGTTGTTGAGCAGGACCAGCGTGGAGCCGAGCCCGAGATTGCGCAGGTTGAACTGGGCGGTGCCCGATGTCAGCGGTTGGCCCAACTGATCGGTGCCTGCTTCGGAGCCGGAGTTGGCCGTCACCGTGTTGACCAGTTCGGCCGCATTGGTGAGCGCGCGGGCAGTGATATCTTCCGAGCTGACCACCGCCAGCGGCGAAGAACTGACAGTCTGGCGCAGCAAAGTGCCGGTGACGACGATTTCCGCCTTGTCGTCCGCAGTGCGCTCGTCCTGGGCCCATGCGGGTTGTGCCAGCCACGCCATGCTGCCGGCCGCCGAGGCATAGAGCGCACTTTTCCAGATTGTGGGATTGTATGCCATTGAATTACCCCTCCCTGCAGAGAACAGCTTTGTCGGGGGGAGTTCTAATTGGATATTAAGTGGCTGGTCCCGGTATATTGCCGTGTAACTGCCATCCCCCGATACTATACGATGCTACGCATAATCGCTTTCCGGTCAAGATCGGTAGCGCGGAGGATGTTACTTGATTCACTGTTTGCGCGGAATTCTGTGTTTACGGAAAAGGGTAAGCCGATTTCTTTGGTGATACACCAATAAGAGGCACGGCAGCCGCCTGCAAATCGCATGCAGGCGGCGTTTGCATCGGGAATCAGATTTTCAGATGCTTTTCGAAGAAGCGCGCCATGATCGCGATGGCATCGCGGGATTCGGGCATGGCGACGTTGTACCAGAAGCCATGCGCCATTGCTTCGAACACGTAGAGTTCGGCATCGCGGCCCGCCTTGCGCAAGGCGAGATGGAACATCGCGGAGGAACTGAGCACCGCATCGCGCGTGCCGGTGACGAGCAGAGTGGGCGGGAAATCCGACAGATCGCCCTTGATCGGCGCCACCAGAGGATCGTTCGGATCGGCGCTGCCCACAAAGGCGCCGCGTTCGGACATCGGATCGTCGAATGATACACCGACATGGCCGTAGAAGCCCGCCAGTGTGAGATAATTGAACGTATCGCCCAGTTGCGTGACATCGCCGCCAGCGGTGAACACGCCGCAGCATGCGGGCAGGGGCAGCCCTTCCTGCTTGAAGCGCATGATCGCCATGGCGGTCAGGAAACCGCCCGCCGAAGCGCCGTACAGCGCCACATCCTGTGCCGCGTGATATTCCAGCACAGTGCGATAGACCGCAACGATATCGTCCACGGCGGCGGGGAAGGGGTGTTCGGGCGCAAGGCGATAATCGATCGAAATCACGTTGCACTGGGTCTCGTTGGCGATCGGGATCGCTTCCACCAGTGAACCGGAACCGAGCACGAATCCGCCGCCATGCATGTTGATCAGCACTTTGCCGGTATTGGCGGCAGGGGGATCGATCGGCTTGACGTGGTGGCAGCGCACCCCGGCAATCTCCATTTCCTCGATCGTGACCGGATAGGCCTGCTGCGCCTGGGCGTTGAGCATTTCGAACGCGGGCACCAGCGCATCGCGCATTTTCCACATCGGCAGCGGAGCAGCGCCTTCGGGCTGGCCCTGATTGGGATCGAAACAGAGATAGGCCCGCGCTTCGGGGCTGACGGTATCGGGCAGGGGCAGCTTGATATTGCCCAGTTCGACGACGCCATCGGTGACTTTGTAGCTGCCCATTCTTCTATCCCGTTCCCTGAAATCGTGGTTATGCATCCCGGCTGCCTGCGCCTTGCAACGCAACCTGCCCGGACATGCCTTCCTCCGATTGCGGGCGCGGCGTGTCAACTCAAATGTAAGCGGACACTCACGTTGCGCGGTGTGGGGGCTCCGTTCAGATGATCTCGTAACCTTCGCCGAAAATGCGCGAGGCGGCGCGGCTGTCGTTCGGGCCTTGCCA
The DNA here is from genome assembly GCF_019803445.1 of Caenibius sp. WL. Taxonomy (NCBI): domain Bacteria; kingdom Pseudomonadati; phylum Pseudomonadota; class Alphaproteobacteria; order Sphingomonadales; family Erythrobacteraceae; genus Caenibius; species Caenibius sp. WL. The sequence goes on along the minus strand of NZ_CP081844.1, from coordinate 3,035,510 downwards.
GCCGCGCACGCCCAGCGCATCGCGCGCTTCGGCGGGGGAGAGGTGCCAGACGTCCTCCAGCTTCGCGGTGAACAGCATGTCCGATTGCTGGCCCACTGTGTAACCGTGGTTGAGATTGTGCCACATCATCGGCCAGGCCTGCGGGTAATTCAGCATGCAGCGCATGAACCACGGGAAGATCACCATGGTGTTGGTGGTCAGCAGTTCCCCCGCCAGTTCCGGGCTGACATGGGCGAACATGTTGCCGGTGCGCAGGCCGGTGGGGAAGATTTCGGCGATCACGTCGAACCCGACTTCGCCCAGCAGATGATCGAGATCGTGGGTCTGCCCGGTGCGCAGCGTGAAATAGTCGAAATCGCTTTCCGGGGCCCAGTTCGGGTCTTCCATTCGCTGATGCAGCAATTCCGGCGACAGGCCGAGCTGGGTCATGTGGTCGAACAGCAGGCGGCCGACCGATCCCGCGGGATTCTGGCCGAGATCGTCCAGCGTGAACGTGGAAATGAAGCGTTCTTCGAACCATGCGTCGAGCTTGGGATTGATCTTGCGCTCTGCCTTGATCAGTGCGTCGATCCGTTCGTGATCCCGCGTGTCGTCCAGCCCGTGGATCATCGCCGACATGCCATAGAGCAGCGGATAGTCAGGGCCGTTGCGGCGCAGGCTTTCGGTGGCGATCCATTCGCGCAGGCGCGGTTCGTTAAGCCACGGGGAGGAACTGACCAGAACGCTGCTTTCGGTGCGGATCAGCTTACGGTTGTTCATGTAGGTGACGGCGTTGCCGGAGGTGACGTCCGCGCCGTCCCCGGCGGTCTCTTGCACGATGGCATCCATGGTGGCTCTCCTAATGCGGTTCTGTTGGCGGTGTCAGGTTCCGTCTGCGATCAGCGCGGCATCGATATCCGCAACCAGCCGCTGAATGGCGAGGGCGTGGGCAAAGTCGGGAAAGACCGGGCCATCGTTGTGGATCGCCTCACCCAGATTCTGGTAAAGGGTGCCGATCGCAACCAGCGCATCGCGCGATGCCTCCACCCCGGGATAGGCGGAATAGCGCAGCGGTTCCGGCGGGATCGCGGGGCAATCGAGTTCCGGCGGCAAAGGCAGATCGCGCATCGCTTCGCCCGCCGGCGCGCCGGAGAGTATCAGCGCTTCCATCGCGGGCATGTCGGGCGCGGCGGACCGCAGGTGGAGCGTGCCCGCACTGCCCGCGATACGCCATTCGCAGCCCATGTCGGCCATTGTCATGCTCCCGAGATCGAGGCTCAACAGCGCGCCGTTCGCCAGCCTGCCGTGCACCAGCACATGATCCGGCGCATCGCGTGGGCAGGGCGCGCCGGTCTCGTCCACCGGGGGCAGATGGATCGCGCCGCGTGTGGTCCATTCGATGATCGCGCTGAAATGGCTGGTGATCGCCCCCAGCAGATGCCCGCCGTAGATCGACAGAAGGTGCGTGCCGTGCGCGCGGGTGGCCATGGTGCGGGTGATCGATCCGGGGACGCGCACCCGCAGATTGATCGCCTGTAAGCAGCCGATATAACCCTCCGTCACCAGTCGCGCCGCGTGGCGCAGGGCTGGGGCGCCGTTGAGATGCAGGCCGATAATCGCCTTCACGCCCCGCTGCGTTGCCAGCTCCGCCAGTTCGGCGGCCTGTTCTGGCGTGACGGCGAGCGGCCATTCGCAATAGACATGCTTACCGGCCATCAGCGCCGCACGGGCCACTGCGTGATGATGCGGCGCAAGCACACAGATCGCCACGAGATCGACTTCCGGGTGGGCAGCCAGCGCGGCGGGATCGGTAAAGGCATGGCGCGCACCGAACTGGCGCGCGGCGCGTTCCGCGGTATCCTGCCGCGTGGTGCAGACGGCGGTCAGTTCGAATTCGGGCAGCAGGGCGATCACCCGCCGGTGCACGCCCGATCCCCAGCCGCGATCCGGATTGGCGCCGACAATGCCGACCCGGATCGGCTTGGGCGGATTGGCGGGCGCATGGTTGGTATGTTGATCCATGGCGCGATTGTTTATAGCATTTCGCCACGCGGTGCAGGGCCCAAGGGTTAGGCCGATTTCGGCGAATTAGGGAAAGATGCACGAACCTGTGCCCGAACGGGCGGGGCGCGCAAGGCCGGGAGCATACCCGGTGCAGGAGAGGCTGGCGGTGTGACATATCAATTTCCCGGCTTGAGTGTGGCGATCGAACAGGCGCGTTTCGGCAGCGAGATGGAAATGCCGCCGGGCAACCAGCATGTGATCGCGTTCAACGTCGCGCGGGTGCCGGTGGACATCCGCGCCTGTTATATCGCGCCGCAGGCCCGCAGCGATTACCGCCGCTTCGGCCCGGTGAGCTTCGTCCCCGCCGGGGTGGGAATGCATCTGATCGGCGAGGAGGCAGGGGCGGCTATGTTGATGTGCCGGTTCGAACGGCACGTGCACCCGCACTTGTCCGACCATGTGGCCGCGTTCGATCTCGCCCGGCTGGAGCGCTGCACCGATATCCGCAATCGCGATATCGTTCGCGCGCTGGAGCGGATTGCCGAGGAAACGCGCAGTCCCGGCCCTGACAGCGCGGCTCTCGTCGGCGGTCTGGCCGCCACTCTGGCGGTGGACCTTGCCCGGCTGGCAACCGGTTCGGCGGGCAGCGGCCTGTCGGAGGATGATATGCGCCGGGTCGAACGCTATTGCATCGGCACGCTACGCACGAGGCCGAATCTGACCGAGGCGGCGCGGGTGTGCGCCCTTTCTTCCCGCCAGTTCGCGGCAGCGTTGAAGCAGGCGACGGGGCTGGGCTTCAATCAGTTCCTGGCTTCGCTGCGGCTGCGGGAGGCGCGGCATTTGCTGCGGGAAACGGGCCTCCCGATCAAGGAAGTGTCCTACCGCTGCGGGTTCAGCCATGTCAGCAGTTTCACCAGCGCTTTCCGCGAGGCGGAAGGAATCACCCCGCACCGCTTCCGCACCGATAGCCAGCACTGAATGCCATGCTGTGCATGGGTGTTGCAAAAAAAGGGGCGGAGGGTTCGCCTCCGCCCAACAGGGTAAAATGTTCGCAAGGTTCCAGCCGAAGCGGAACCATGACTTCCCACCCGTAGCCTCGAATGGGAGTGCGGGGCAATAGCTAGATTGCGTTAACTGCGTTAACAGCTTCGGCCGCACCGCGCATCGCACCTTCGATATAACCGACGCCGTTTGCATCGCCTGCGGTCTCCACGGTGAAGCCTTCCGCGCGCAGCCGTTCGGCCAGCGCCAGATTGCCTTCCGCGCCCTTCGCCACGATCACGTGATCGGCGGGGACGGACTGGGCCGTGCCAGTGGCATCGGTAAAACGCACCGCATCCTTTTCGATGACGATATCGCTCGCCCCCGGTTGCAGCGAAACGCCGTGTTCCTTGAGTTCGGCAAGGATGCGCATCCGGCGCACCAGCAGCAGTCCCTTGCCGAAGCGCGGCGCTTCGTCGACCACCGTCACCGTGCGGCCGCGTTCGTGGAGGAATTCGGCCAGTTCGATGCCCACCAGTTCGCCGCCGACGATGACGATGTTCTGGCCCAGCGGCATCCAGCTATGCGTCGCCTTGCGCACCAGCGCGAGATTGGAGGTGGCGCCGGTGGCCGCGCCGATTTTCGTCGCCATGCGGGTGAGCAGCCCGGTCTTGCGCTTCAGTTCGGTGGTGGTTTCGCCCAGCATCATGCTGCGCATGTCGTCGCCCGAAAACACGTTGGGCAGATCGTTGCCCGGAATATCGGGCATGCCACGGATCGCGCCGGTGGCCACGATCACTTTGTCCACACCCAGTTGGCGCAGCAGGTCGGGCGTGGCTTCGGTCGACAGGCGCACATCGATATCGGCTTCGGCCACTTCCGCGCGCAGCCAGTTGAGCAGCCGTTCGTTGGGTTCGTAAGCCAGCGAGGCGAAGCGCAGCGTGCCGCCCAGCCGGTCGCCCTTTTCGATCAGCGTGACCTTGTGGCCCTGCGCGGCGAGGCGGCGGGCCGATTCCATGCCGCCGGGGCCGCCGCCGATCACGGCGATATGCTGCTTGCCCTTGGGCTCCACCCGCTGTTCGAATTCGAAGCTGAGTTCAGGGTTCACCGCGCAGCGGGCATGGCTGCCCATGTAGATCGCGCTGATGCAGGTGTAGCAATAGATGCAGGGGCGGACCTGATCGGGGCGGCCCGCCGCCAGCTTGTTTGGCAGGTGCGGATCGGCCAGCAGCTTGCGCCCCATGGCGATGAAATCGACCTCGCCCTTGCCGATCGCGCTGTCGCCCACTTCGGGTTCGACACGGCCCGAACCGAGCACGGGGATCGAGACGGCTTTCTTGACTTCCGCCGTGGCGGGCAGGTTCCATGCATCGATATGCGGGGTGTGCGATTCCGAATGGAGCTTGCCGTCACCCGTGTCGTGATAGGTGGTCATGGTGATCGCATCGGCCCCGGCTTCTTCGATCATCTTCGCGGAACGCTTGGCGTCTTCCACGGTAATACCGCCGTCCTTGCCCACTTCGCGTGAATCGAGTTTCACCCAGACCGGGAAATCGGGCCCGACTTCGGCCCGGATCGCACGCAGGACATCAAGCGTCAGGCGCATGCGGTTTTCGAGCGGGCCGCCGTATTGGTCGGTGCGGGTGTTGGTGATCGGGGAAACGAACGAGGACAGCAGATAGCCGTGGCCGCTGTGGACTTCCACGCCATCGAACCCGGCTTCCTTGGCGCGGCGTGCGCCGGCGGCGAATTGCTGCACCACAAGATCGATATCGGCCTGCTCCAGCACTTTGATTTCGGGCTGCTTCATTCCGGCCAGACCGGCCAGTTCCTCCATCAGGAAATAGTCGGTGAAATTGCCCTTGGCGGCGGGGGGAATGGCGGGCGCCCACAGCGGCAGGCCCCAGCGCGCGGCGGAATAACCGGCGACCAGGCCGCCGTGATGAAGCTGCGCCGCGATCTTGGCTCCATGGGCATGGACGCGTTCGGTCAACTGCTTGAGGCCGGGAATGAATTTGTCGTCCGAAATCGCGGTCTGCTGCCAGGCGACGCAACCGGTCGGCCAGGCCACGCCGGCCACGCCCGAAATGATCAGGCCGACGCCGCCCTTGGCCTGTTCTTCATGATAGGCGATCAGACGTTCGCCGACGGTGCCATCGTCTTCCGAGAGGCTGACCCCCATGGCGGTGACGGCGATGCGGTTGCGCAATTCCATGGTGCCGATGCGGCCGGCGGAAAGCAGATGCGGATAACGGTTGGACGACATGGGTCAGGCTCCGGATTATGTTTATGACTGACAGCAGGAAAGCCATGATTGAGGAGACTTGCCGCCAGTGTCGGAACCTGACTATACAGTTTGTATGGGCAATGCAATCGCGATGGACAACGGCAGGCAGCCTTCCGGCGAAAGCCGGGGCAACGCCCTGCAGGCGGCCCAGCGCGAAGCGACGCGCGACCGGTTGGTGGAAGGCGCGATTCGCGTGTTCACGCGCAAGGGCTATGCCGCCAGCGTGGTGGCCGATGTGCTGAAGGAGGCGCAGGTCAGCCGGGCTTCGTTCTACGCCCATTTTTCATCGATGCAGGCGCTGGTGGAGGAGATCGCGGATCGCTTCGCCCCGGTCTGGCAGCCTTATTACGCGCAACTGGCGCGTATGCCGGGCAAGACGCGCGAACAGTTGCGCGACTGGTGCGGGCAGATGGTGCGCTTCTATCGCGAGAACGAGGCGATCTGCGTGATTCTGGCGCATGCGGTGCTGCTGGATCAGGAAATCTACGGCAAGACGGCGCGCTATCAGGAAGTGCTGATCGACCTGTTGGCCGAAGGCGAACCGCGCCTTGCCCATCTGCGCGGGGATGCCGATGCGCGCATGCGCGTGGGGCTGGTGCTGAGCCAGCTTGACCGGTCGTGCTATTATCTCGGCGTGCGCCAGTGGCCGAAAGATCCCGCGGCGGGCGTGGCCGCGATGGCCGACCTGCTGCACCACTTCCTCCATGGCGAGATGGAGCGGGGCGGGGCCTGAAAGGCTCTCAGCGCTTTTTTGCGGGAGGCCGTACCAGCGGATAGAGAACCTGTTCCTTCCAGGAAGCGTCGGTGCCGGGGAGACCGTATTTCCAGGGCCGCCCTTCCGGAATATGCAAGGTGCCGAACAGCGTATCGTAGATTGAGAAGATCAGGCCGAAATTGCGGTAGTTCGCACCGTCCTTGCCATAGCCGTGATGTGTGTGATGGATACCCGGCGAGACGAGCACATGCTCCATGGCGCGGAACATGGGGCCGATCATTGGCATGGCGCGCACGCGATCGTCCCAGCGGAAGTTGCTGTGGGTGATGAGATTCCAGGCATAGACCGATACGGCGATCGACGCGGCGGCAACCGGTTGTTCTGCATAGAGCAGGAAGGCGACGACCCAGGTTTGCGGCTGCACGATGGGCCACAGCGGATGTTGGCGGATCAGCAGGATGATGTTCATATAGCGAGCGGAATGGTGGGTGCGGTGAAGCTGCCAGAGCCAGTCCATTCCCCGTTTGCCTTTCCCTTCGTGCGCCAGGCGGTGAACCCAGTAGAACAGGAATTCCGTTACCAGCAATCCGATGGCAAAGGTGAGGCCGACCGAAGCATGCGCAAGCATCCCCTGCCGTCCGGGCAAGAGTATGACGAAGACCAATGCGCCCGCGATGGAAAGCAACGGACGGATAGCTGCCATGCCGATGGCCGCGCACAGCAGGTTGATCAGCCATTCGGATCGCGAATAGATTCCGCGATGCCGCCCGGCGATGATCTCTAGGGCTAGAACGCTGAGGCCGGAAATCAGGTAGAACAGCCCGTAATTGCCGAGGCCATCCAAAGCTCCGCCGGTCATGGCAAGGTATCCTTTCTGGTTTCGGTTTGATTACCAAAAGCCCATGAATAGGAAAAATGAATTGATTTCCGGGAATGCATGAATAGTTTTCACATATGAACCTGCGGCGGCTGCAATACTTCGTCACCCTGGTGGAGCAGGGCAGTTTCGTCCGCGCCGCCAAGGTGCTGCACATTTCCCAATCCGCGCTGAGCCACGCCATCCGCTTGCTGGAGGAGGAAGTAGGGCTGACCTTGCTCGACCGGAACAAGAGCGGGACCAAGCCCACCATCGTCGGCGCGCAATTGCTGCGCGATGCCCGCAATGTCCTGCGCGAAGCGACGACGCTGAAGCGCAACGCGCAAGCCCTGGCGCAGACTGCCGGCGGCGATGTGCGCTTCGGTTTCGCGCCCTTGCCGGCGACGCTTTGGCTGGCGGATGTCCTGGGCGCGCTGGCCCGTGATCACCCTGGTATCGGTGCGGTCGCATCGGTGGGTGCGGTGTCCGAGCAGATGGCCCAGCTCGAAGCCGATGCCATCGAATTCTTCGTGGGTGCGCGTCACCCGCTGTGCGATGCCGATGAACTGGACGTCCTGCCTTTCGCCCAATTGCCGATGAACTTCATCGTGCGGGCAGGGCATCCGCTCCTGCAGCAGGCGGCTGTCCGGGCAGAAGATCTTTCGGCCTATGCCCTTGCCTGCATCACCACTGATATTCAGGTGGCCAGCGATGAAAAAAGCGCACCCTGGTTCCAGAACCGGGAAATTTCGGTGCTGTGCGATGATTGCCAGGTGTTGTTCGAACTCACCGCCAATTCGGATGTGATCTGGCTGGCTTCGGGAGCGTTGGTGCACAAGGCGCCGGAGCGGCTCGCGGTTCTGCCCGTCGAGGTGGAGGGCGTCCCTGCATCCATCGAACTGGTCATCGCCTCGCATGCGGGGCGCAGTCTTTCGCCGGCGGCTGAACTGGTCATCGCCACGGCACGGAACCTTGTCGGCCAGTTCTAACCAGCCGCGTCTCCGATTGCGCGCGTGGCTCGGGCGCTGCTTGCGCGGTTCCTGCCCGCAAGTTAGCTCCTGCGCATAACAAGGAGATCGGGAATGAGCGAACGTCTGGCAGGGAAATGCATCATTGTCATCGGCGCGGGCACCGGGATCGGCGCGGCCACGGTAAAGCGGCTGGCGAGCGAGGGTGCGCGCGTCTGCGTGGCGGATATCAATAGCGATGCCGCCAAGGCCGTGGCAGACGGCGTGGTGGCCGGCGGCGGGGATGCTTTCGCGGTTCCGGTCGATATCACCGACGAAGCATCGATCGGTGCGGCCATCGAACAGGCGGTCGGCAAGCTGGGCAAGCTCGACGGTGCCCACGTCAACGCGGCGGACCTGCGGGTGATCTTCCAGGACAGCGATGCGCTCGATGTCGATATGGCGGTGTTCGACCGCACGATCGACGTCAATCTGCGCGGCCACTTGCGCTGCACCAGAGCGGTGCTGCCGCACCTGCTGGCCAATGGCGGCGGGGCAATCGTGTACACGACCTCGTCCGCAGGGGATGCGGCGGAACCTACCCGCCCATCCTATGCCGCCTCGAAAAGCGGCCTCAATGCGCTGATGCGCCACGTGGCAAGCCGCTGGGGACGGGAAGGGATCACTTCCAACTGCGTGGCGCCGGGTTTCGTGATGACCCCTGAAATGATTGCGGGCGGGCAGGTGCCTGAAGACTTCATCAAGCAATGCCTGACCGGGGTATACAGCACGCGGCTGGGCAAAGTGGAGGATATCGCCGCGATGGTCGCCCTGTTGCTGTCGGAGGATGGCCGCTGGATCAACGGGCAGGTGATGCATGTCAACGGCGGGGCGCTGATGCCCTGAACGGTGGCCGGACAAGAATTTGTATTCATCCTGTCACGTAACCCTATCGGGTGATGTGGAGAGCGGGCGCTTGTGCGATTGTCCTTTCATAACTGGAAAGGGAACGAGGTAAAACATGTCCTCTGATAACAACGGTGCAGGCAAGGCGTTGCGGTATGCGGTGGTTGGGGCCGGGATGGCCGGTATCCTCGCTGCGATCAAGCTCAAGGAACGTGGCGAAGAATTCACTGTCTATGAAAAGGCGGCGCGTTTGGGCGGTACGTGGCGGGAAAACCGCTATCCGGGCCTGACTTGCGACGTTCCGGCGCACGCCTATACCTACAGCTTCGAACCCTATCCGGAATGGAAAGCGTTCTACGCCAAGGGCGACGAAATCCAGACCTACTTCGAAAAGACCGCTGAAAAGTACGGCGTGATGCCGCACATCCGCTTCAACAGCGAAGTGGTTTCGACCGTGTGGGACGCGGATCGCGCGGTGTGGAAACTGGGTCTTGTCAACGGCGAACAGACAGAAGCCGATGTGGTGATCGCCGCTTCGGGCGTGCTGCACCACCCGAATCTCCCGGCAATTCCGGGGCTCGAAACGTTCAAGGGCCATGCGTTCCATACGGCGCGCTGGGATGACGAAGCGCCGATCGAAGGCGCGAAGGTCGGCCTTATCGGTTGCGGGTCCACCGGCATCCAGATTGTCACCGCGATCAACAAGAAAGTCGAAAAGCTGGTGCATTTCCAGCGTTCGCCGCAGTGGATCATGCCGGTCGAACAGTTCGAATACACGGAGGCTGATCGCGAAGCGTTCCGCAAGGACCCGGCGCTGATGGATGCGATCCGTTTCAGCGATGAATATATCGGCAATGTGCGCCGCTTCACCGACGCGATCACCGATTTCCACAGCCCGGAAATCAAGCAGATCGAGGAAATCTGCCAGCAGTATCTGGACGCCAAGATCGCCGATCCGGAACTCAAGCAGAAGCTGACGCCGAACTATCGCGCCGCGTGCAAGCGCCTAGTCTATTCCTGGTCCTATTACGACGAAGTGCAGAACCCGTCGGTCTATGTCGAAACGGGTGGCATCGAACGGGTCGAACCCAACGGCGTGCGTATGAAGGACGGCACGTTCCACGAACTCGATACGCTGATTCTGGCCACTGGTTTCAAGGCGGATCGTTTCATCCGGCCGACCACCGTGCTGGGCGAAGGCGGGGTTTCGCTGGATGACGTGTGGGCCACGCGCCCGACCGCTTACTATGCGGTCACCATCCCGGGCTTCCCGAACTTCTTCATGCTCAACGGGCCGACGGGGCCGGTCGGCAACTTCTCGCTGATCGACATCGCGGAACGGCAGTGGGACTATATCGATCAGTTGATCGGCCTGCTGCGCAAGGGTGAGGCGACGACCGTGGTTCCCAGCACCGCTGCGCACGAGAATTACGAAGAACGCCGGATCGCCGCCGCGAAGAACACCATTTTCGGTTCGGGCTGCGCGAGCTGGTATCTCGACGCCACGGGCGTTCCCTCGAGCTGGCCGTGGAGCTACGATGCTTTCGCCGAAGCGATGGCGGCGCCGAAGATGGAAGACTACGTGGTGCAATAAGCCATGCGCGCGCGGTCCGCAGGGGCCGCGCGGCATGTGCCGATGCTTCACCGTGGTGAAATGGAAAAGGGGCCATATGGCCCCTTTTTTATGCGGTGGCGGGGATGTGCGGCTCGTCATCGATATATCGGGCGATCGTTTCGTCCGAGAGGCCGAGGCCGCGGCAGCAGAACCACACGGCGTCCATGGCCAGATCGTAGCCGTCCGAAGCATAGGGGCGCGAGGCCGGGGCCAGCGCCTGGATCGCGCTGATCATGATTCCGATATGTTCGACGAACATCGCGGTGTTGGCCGGACGCAGCGCCTTGCCGGTCATTTCGCCGCTTTCGCGCGCGTTCTGGTGCGCTTCGTGGACCAGCTTGGCATTCAGCCGCTGCGCCCGGCGATAGATCAGGCTGGCGAAATTGCCGTCACCCGCAAGGCTGGCCAGAGTCATGCGGAAGCGCTGCTCCTCGTCCGGGGCGCCTTCGGCGATCGAGGTTAGGAAATAGGTCTTGAGCGTGCGGACCAGACCGGCGGCGTTGGTTTCCTGGAGGCCGAGATGCTGGAAATGGCTGTCCTGCTCGCTGAACACCTGCCGCATCACGGCGCGGTACAGCGCGAGTTTCGATGGGAAATGGCGATAGACCAGCGCTTCGGACACTTTCGCCTCGCGCGCGATCTGGAGAGTCTTCGCCCCTTCATACCCATATTGGGAAAAGATGCGCCGCGCCGCGGCGAGGATCAGGGCGCGGCGCTCGGGGCCGGAAATCCGCTTTCGTGTCATAAGTGCTTACTTATTTTTCTGCGGGCTTATGTCAATTTTCCTTCTGCGCTGAAAGCCGCCGTTTCCAGCGGTATGAACAGAAAACTGCCGGGCCCACGCACTTACCCAAATCTACGGGGCACTCACTTGAAAGCGATGCGGGGGGCAGGATCAGGCGCCGGTCGCGGCGAGAATGCTGACCAGTTGTGATTGCCGGCGCGCGCCCGTCTTCGCGAAAATGGCGCGCAGCTGCGTCTTGGCGGTGTTGTGCGTGATGCCGAGGCGGCGGGCGGCTTCGACCAGTGAGACCCCTTGCGTCAGCGTCACCGCGAGGCGGGCTTCGGCCATGGTCAGGCCGAACAGTTCGCGCGCGGTTTCGGGTTCGAGCGAGGATTCGTCGCCCGGCAAAGCGAGGAACAGGGCGAGCGCGCCCGTCCCCGAATGGATCGCGGGCAGATCCATGGCGCGGGCGGTGGCGATCAGGTCGCCCCGCTCGGGCCGTTCGATGCGGAAGCGGGTGACTTTGGTCTGGCCCACCGGTCTGGCGAGAAGATCGGCGATGATCTTGCGCGGTTCCACCGTGTCGAACGCCAGACAACCGCCCGCCCGCCGGACGCCTTCGCCTTCGGTGAGGAAACGTTCGGCAAGGGCATTGCTGCTGATGATGCGGCCATTGCGGTCGAGCACCAGCAGGGCGAGCCCCAGCCCTTCGGTCGCGCTTTCGAACATGGCGTGTTCGGCGCCGGCCAGTTGCAGTCTCTCGAACAGGCTGACGGCGATGCGCAGATGCGGCACCAGCGCCTGCAAGGCGGTCCGTTCCGCCGCCGCGAAATCAGGCTTGCTCTTGTCGCGCGAGACCCGGAAACGCGCTTCGAACTGGCCGCTGAAACGCATGTCGACGGCCAGCACCTGTTCGCCGCCCGCGACATCCAGATAGTCGCGATATTCGGAATAATCTTCCATCGCCATCTGGCTTATGAATTCGGTGAACGATGTCACCTTACCATCGGGCAAATCCTTGAACGGATCTTCCGCGAAGAACGATTCGATATAGCGGGCCATGAAGTGCGGATCGGCGCCCGGGGTGACATAAGTGCCCGGCATATGCGTGCCGGGGGCGGTGATGATGAGAGTCGCGAAGCTCGATTCCAGCCATTTGGCGAGCGCTTCGAGAAAGGCATCCCACGGATGCTCGCTGTCGAGGTCGCCATAAAGGCGCACCAGAAGGTCGGAGAATTGCGGATCGACAGGCGTGTCCATCCCCGATGCCTTAGAGCATCATGGGGAAAAGTAGGTAATGCTTTTGCGCATCAAGGCGACGCGGGGCCGCGCGGCATGGCTATCGTGCGGAAAAGCGGAGGGCTCACGCTATGCGCGTGGCCGGAAAGTTGGGTGCGCGCGGCGGAAGTTCGGAACCCCGCCGCGCGCACCCTTATGGCATCAAACGGTTTCAGCCTGCTTGGCTGCTGCCTGCGCACGGAAGTGCGGGATGACCTTCTCACCGATGTTGCGGATCGTTTCCATGATCACGTCGTGCGGAATACCGCCCATCTGGAACAGGAACAGGATTTCGTCGGCACCGGCGTCGATCAGGCGCTGCACGTAGCGGATGCAGTCTTCCGGCGTGCCGTATGCGTCCTGTGCGACGTTGTAGTTCGACAGGTGTTCGTCACCCACCGGAATGGCTTCTTCCGAGAGGTACGCGATGGTCTGTTCTTTTTCCTTGTTGAGGATGGCTTCCTGTTCCTCGGCCGAGAGATCTTCGTCGATCGTGGGCAGCGGGCCGCCCTGATACCAGTAGGCGATCGATTCGGCGAAGAAGCGCTGGCCGCGCAGGCCGATCTTGCGGGCCTTTTCGCGATCTTCGAGCACGGTCGCGGCGCAGAGCGCGGCGAGGTGTTCGGTCGGGCGGAAACCGACTTGATCTTCAGGCTTACGGTTGCGGTAGGCTTCGCGGTAGATCGCGTTCTTCTTGGCGATTTCGTCCGGGCCGGAGAAGCCGAGCACGAGCGCGCCGATACCGCGTTCACCGGCGGCGACCAGCGTGTGTTCGCGGGTGCAGGCCATGTACATCGGCGGATGCGGGTCCTGATACGGGCTGGGGTGGATCGGGCGCTTCGGAATCTTCACGTAGGTGCCGTCATGTTCGATTTCGTCCTGCACCATGATCTTCGGGATCAGGTACATGCTTTCGTCGATCATCGGCTGCAGTTCTTCGAGATTGTACCCGAACGTGCCCGCTTCCTGCTGCGTGCCGCCCTTGCCGACCCCGAAGTGCAGACGGCCCTTCGACAGGATGTCGAGCGTGGCGATGCGTTCGGCGACCTTGACCGGGTGGTTCATCGCGGGGGGAAGGCAGACCACGCCGTGGCCGACGTGAATGCGGTCGGTCGCGCCGGCGATGAAGGCGAGCACGGTTTCCGGCGCCGACATGTGGGCATACTGCGTGAGGGCAGTGTGTTCGACGCACCAGATGCAGTCAAAGCCCATTTCTTCAGCGTACTTCGCCTGATCCACGATCTGGTGGAACACGGCCTGTTCGTTTTCGCGCGAGGTGTCCACCATCTGCGCTTCGTAGATAATCGAAAATTTCATGCTGCACTCTCCCAGCTCTGAGGCCTTAAAGGTTGGAACGCGACTGTCTATCCCGCGCCCAGGCACCCCGCATAACCCAAATGGGTGATGCCCACGGTGCAGGGGAATTTTTCCGCACGCGCGCGGCAGAACGCCTGTGCATACGCCGAACCCCGTCAGTTCTCCAGCGCGGCGTTCACTTCCAGCAGGATTTTTCCGCGCACATGGCCTTCTTGCACGCGGCGGTGCGCTTCGCCCGCTTCGGCCAGTGGCATGACGGTATATTCGGGCGCGACGATGGAACCCGCCGCCAGCGCTTCCACCAGTGCGCGCAACTGGCGCGGCTGGTTGGCGAACTGGGAAATCGTTGGCACGACCGTGATTCCGGCGGCGGCGGCGCGGGCCGGATCGATGGCGGGTTCATCCGCGATCAGCGTGCCGATGGGGGCGACGATGCCGCCGCGCTTCATCACATCGACCACATCGACGAACGTGCCCTGGCCGACCGTATCGACCACCACATCCACGCCATCGGGCGCCCATTCGCGAATCCGGGCGTAGGGATCGCCCTGCCGGTAATCGATCGCGCATTCCGCGCCGAGTGCGGTGACATAGTCGAAATTGCGCGGGCTGCAGGTGGTGGCGACGCGCGCGCCGGCCATCCGGGCGAGCTGGATGGCGAAACTGCCGGTGCCGCCCGCGCCGCCATTGACCACCACCGTCTTGCCTGCCCCTGCCTGGCCCACGTCCAGCGTCGCTTCCCATGCGGTCATCCCGGCGGTGGGCAAGGTGGCGGCCTCGCGGAAGCCGATGGTGTCGGGCAGGCGGATGACGCGTTCGGCTGCCGCGCGGACATATTCGGCATAGGAGCCGCGTTCGCCGATGCCCTGATTGCCCGGAGTCACCACCCGGTCCCCCACGGCGAGGCCGGTGACGCCTTCGCCCACTTCGGCGACCACGCCCGCCGCATCGAAGCCGACGACGAAGGGGAACGTGTAATCGAAATAGCGGGCCAGCCAGCCTTCGCGCGATTTCCAGTCCGCCGGATTGACGCTGGCGTAAGCGATCTGGACGACGACATTGCCGGGGGTGGCGACGGGCTTTTCGATTTCCGCCAGATGCAGCACTTCGGGCCCGCCGAAGCTATCCAGAACCATCGCTTTCACCGGCAATCCTCCTCTCAAGATGTTTGGCGGGCACTCTATGGCCGGGGCAAAAGTGAGTAAATACTTATTGCGTGGGGCGCGGGCTGTTGTATTCCGTTGCAAGCTGTCATGAAATTGGCAGGCATCGCGCATTCCGGCCGCCCTTCCGGCGCGGCGGGCGCGACGATGGAACACGAAAAAGGAGCCCGAAGGATGCCGCTTGATCCGCAAATCGATGCCATGCTGTCCAGCATGCCGCCCTGGCCCGGTGTGCGCCACATTCCGCTGGCCATGCTGCGGCAGTCGGTGCGCGACAGTTCGATCGCGATCCCGCCCGCGCAGGATGCGGTGGTCGCCGGGGTGGAAGACCGGACGATTGCCGGGCCGGGCGGCGATCTGGCGCTGCGGATCTACACCCCGCAGGGCGAAGGGCCGTTTCCGGTTACGCTCTATATGCATGGCGGCGGTTTCGTGGTCGGCGATCTCGACACGCAGGATATGATCGCCCGGGCGCTGTGCGCGTGGGGCGAAACGCTGGTGATTTCGGTCGATTACCGGCTGGCGCCCGAACATCCGTTCCCCGCCGCGCCCGACGATTGCTGGGCCGCGCTGCAATGGGCAGCGGCCCATGCGGGCGAACTGGGCGGCGATCCCGCGCGGCTTGCCGTGGCGGGGGACAGCGCGGGCGCCAATCTCGCCTGCGCACTGGCCTTGCGGTCGCGCGATGAAGGCGGGCCTGCCTTGCGGGCGCAGATCAATTTCTACGGATCGTGCAACTATCCCTGGCCCAAGAGCCCGTCGGCCGAGGAATTCGCCGATGGGCCGCTGCTGACCAGCGACGATGTGGACTGGTTCTGGGAACAGTATCTCACCGATCCCGCCACGCAGCAGGACGATCCGCTGGCCTCGCCCTTGCGCGCGGCGAGCCATGAGGGGCTGGCGCCCGCATTCGTCGCCACCGCCGAATGCGATCCTTCGCGCGACGATGCCGAAGCGTTCGCGGCCAAGCTGGAACATGCCGGGGTGACGGTGGCGCGTAAGCGCTACCCCGGCATGATTCACGGCTTCGCCTCGTGGGTGGGCTTCCTGCCCGGCGCGCGCGAAGCGCTGCAGGATGCCGCGCGCTTCCTGAAACAACACACGGGCAAGTGAGAGGAACGGGACATGGACAAGATGAATTTCGACGGCAAAGTGGCGATTGTCACCGGCGCGGGCGGGGGGCTGGGCAAGACCTATGCCAGCCTGCTGGCCGAACGCGGGGCGAAAGTGCTGGTCAACGATCTGGGCGGCAATTTCACCGGCACCGGGGCTGACGCGGGCTATGCCGCCGCCGCGGCCGAGGAAATCCGCGCCAGGGGCGGGATCGCCGAAGCCAACACCAACAGTGTCGCCACTTCCAGCGAGGCCAAGGCCATTGTCGCCGATGCGATGCAGCGCTGGGGCCGGGTGGATATCCTGGTCAACAACGCCGGGATCGTCAGCGGGGGCGGCCCGCTCGAAACGCTGACCGACGAACAGTGGGACAAGGACATTTCGGTTGCCGCCAGCGGCACGTTCTATCTCTGCCGCGAAGTCTGGGCGCAGATGAAAGCCAACGATTATGGCCGCATCGTCAACGTCTGTTCCGGCTCGTGGTTCGGCATGGGCTCGGGCGTGCCTTATCCCGCCGCCAAGGGCGCGGTGTGGGCGATCACCCGCTGCCTCGGTTCGGCCAGTTCGGCCAACAACTGGAACATCCGCGTCAACTGCATCATGCCGATTGCCGGCAGCCGGATGACCGAGCTGATGGGCCCGGAAATCAACGCGCTGATGCACCGCGATTTCCCGCCGCACGCGGTGGCCCCGGTGGTCGCGATGCTGGCCCACGAAGACGTGCCCTGCAACGGCGAGATGTTCACGGTGGGCGGCGGCGGGTATGCCCGTGTCTTCGCCGGGGTTTCGACTGGCTATCGCGCCACCGACAAGGATTGGACCATCGAGGACGCGATGGCCAATTTCGATACGGCGTTCAGCACGGAAAGCTTCGAAATCCCTAAGGATTCGATGGACGATGCCTCGATGTACACCTCCGATGTGCCGTGGCCGATGTTCCGCCAGTTCATCGCCTGACCGGAAAAGGAAACAAGCACAATGGGAAGAGTCGAAGGCAAAGTCGCGATCGTCACCGGGGCGGGGCGCGAAGGGAACATCGGCGTGGCGGTCTGCCGGGCGCTGCTGCGCGAAGGGGCGAAAGCGGTGGTCGGCACCGACATGCGCACCGAACAGGCGGACGCGATTGCCGCCGCCGTGGCGGGTGACGGCCATGCCGGGGCGTTTCGCCTGAGGCAGCAGGACGTGACCAGCGAAGCCGACTGGCAACGCGTCATCGGCGATACGGTGGCGGCGTTCGGCCAGCTCGATGTGCTGGTGAACAACGCCGGGCTGTCGATCCACGGCGGGGTGATGGAAACCTCGCTGGAGGATCTGCGCACCGTGATGGCGGTCAATCACGATGCGCTGTTCCTCGGGATCAAGCATGCCGTGCCGCATCTCGAATCCGCTATCCAGCGGTTCCCCGGCGGCGGGGCCATCGTCAACAATCTGTCGATGGCGTCCTACATGCCCAACGCCAACAACATCGGCTATCACGTGTCGAAAGCGGCGGGGCGGATGCTGACGATCTGCGCCGCGCAGGAACTGGGCCGCAAGCGCATCCGCGTCAATTCGATCCACCCCGGCATGACGATGACCCCGATCCTGCGCGAAGGGTTCGAGGACTATGTCCGCCAGGGCCTGTGGGAATCGCCCGAAGCGGCCGAAGCCGCGCTCGCCGCGATGGGCCCGCTCGGCATTTCAAGCCAGCCGGAGGATACCGCCCATGCCTTCGTCTATCTCGCCTCGGACGAATCGAAATTCATGACCGGGGCTTCGATCTACCACGATGGAGCGATCGGCCTGCGTTATTGAGCGCTGTCTGTGGTGATCCGGGGGCCGTCCGCAAGGATTGGCCCCCTTTTTTTGGGGTGGTTGCACAGGCATCTCCGTCTCCGTTCGGTACTGCGCCCTTCGGCACCTCCTTCCGTTCTCCCCCGTCCGCTCATCCTGAGCCAGCCGAAGCCTGTCCTGAGCGGCTGCTGCAAGCAGCCAGCCGAAGGGGATGCGCGCGAACGGCAGCCCCTTCAGCCACACCCTAGCGCGTGTCCTTCGACAGGCTCAGGACGAGCGGGGGTGGGTTTTGCCCCTCTCATCTCCCCACCCCGCAGGTTGACGCAGAACGGCCCGAAAGTGCGGCCCCTGCACCGTCACCACCACACACTCCGATCATGCCCGCGCAAAGCCGATCATATTGCGCAAGCAACCGCAACAGCGCGGTATCGCTGGGCTGGCGGCTGACCGCGGCAAAGCGTCCGCGATACATCCGCACCCGTACCGGCCCGGCAAATGCGAGCGCGGGCAGATCGTCGGGTGTGACTTTCCGCGCCGGTATCCTGATACCGGCCCGCCCGGCCAGCGCGGCATCCCATGCGGCGGCGAACCCTGCGGCATCGGCCCGGCGGCGCAGGCGATAGGCGCTCTCGCGCGAACGCCCCACCCGCGCGGCGGCTTCGGAAACAGAACCGGTCTGCGCCAGCCAGCCGATAAACCGCCCCTGCCGCTGTGCATCCCACCCATCGCGCCGGGCGCGCACCGACACGGGCACGAATGCGGGCAGGCGGCGGTAAGCGGGCCACAAGGGACGGGCCGATGATTTACGGGAGCGGGTTTTCCGGGCGGTTGCCTGCCGGGAACGGGCGGACGGGTTTCTGCGCTGCGTCATCCGGCAGGTTAGGGCAGATTTCGGGCGTGTAGGAAAGTGTTTTGCCGGGGGGATACTGCCGTTCCCATTCCCATGCAGCCCAAACCTCGTCATTCCCGCGCAGGCGGGAATCCAGCCGCAACCGTAGAACTGGATTCCCGCCTGCGCGGGAATGACGAAGGGGGTTTCAGGCCAGCCTGCATGGCAAGCCGACCAGAAATACGGGAGCGAAGCCAATGCCCCCAAGTCCCCCATCCGTTCGTCCTGAGCCTGTCGAAGGACGCGCCCCACGATAGCGGCTATGCCACCAGCGCATGGGGCCAATGGCGGCGCGTGGCCTTCGACAGGTTCAGGACGAACGGGGTGGGGTGTTCGCACGCATCGGGCGCCAGAAGCCGGTCAGCGGCTGGCGGCGATGACTTCGATCCGCAGCGGCGCCCCGCCGGCGGCGATGGCAAGCAGGCGATCGACATTGGGATGTGCGCCCGGGCGGTTGCGCGCATCCGCCGTGTGTTCGGCAAACACGGCCAGGCCGTGTTCGGCCGCTTCCGCATTCAGAGCGCCAAAAGCCTGCTTGAGATAGTGATAGACGGCGAGCGAGCCTTGCTTGCCCGGCTGGTTCTCGATGCTGGCGGCCACGGCGCCGTTCTCGTCGATCAGGTCGATGCGTTCCACGCCGTCGACGGGCGGCAAGTGCTGAAGATTGTCCTTGAACGTCGTACCCGGTTGAATTGTCGCCAGCATGTCCCGCTTCCTCAGTTGATTGCGCGGGCCTGTAACAGCTTCGCCGGGCGCCCGCCATGCGCTTTCCGGTTTCCCGCACCGCACGCAAAAAGACGGCCGCCCCGGTGATGCGCGGGGCGGCCGTCCTGTGCGGCGAAGGGGCGCGGCCGTGCGCCCCGGCCCGCATGCTTACTTGTGCAGCGTATAGGTGCCTTCTTCCGGCTGGCGCGTTTCGACGAAGAAATCGACCAGACGCCACGGCCACGACAGATACACGCGGCCCTTGGAATTGTTGTAGTAGCTGTTGGCTTTCGGATGGGTCCAGATCATCTGCGGCATGCGTTCGTCTACTTTGCGGTTCCACGCATCGAAAGCTTCCTGCTTGATCTCGAACGCCTTGGCGCCGGCCGCGACGATGCGATCCAGTGCCTCGACGATCCAGTTCACCTGGCATTCCGAAATCATGTTCTGCCCGGCGGCGTGATTGGGCGCGCTGTTGGGGCCGACCGTCCAGAACAGGTTCGGATAGCCCGGCATGACCATGCCCATGTAGGAGCGCGCGTCTTCATCGCCCCATTCCTCGCCCAGATCGCGGCCGCCCACGCCCTTGACGGTGAGATTGCCGATCATCTTGGCGACATCGAAACCGGTGGCGCAGAGGATCACGTCGCATTCGTAGAACGTGCCGTCCTTGGCTTCCACGCCATTGGGCAGGATGCGGGCGATGCCACCGTTTTCGAGATGGACGTTGTCGCGCGCCAGCGCATCGAGCCAGCCGTTATCGAGGATGATGCGCTTGGAGAAGATCGGGAAATCGGGCGTGAGCTTTTCGATCACGTCCGGGCGGTCGGCCAGCTTGGTGTTGAGATATTGCAGCGCATACTGGCGGATGCCTTCGTTGGCGGCGGACACGGCCAGATCGTTGCCTTCCCATTCCGGATCTTTCAGCACGTTGCCGAACAGCCCGTCGGCCGCGAACCAGTACACGCGGAAGCGGAACCATTCGAGATAGGTCGGGATATGGGTCAGCGCCCATTTCATCCCGTCGCTCACCTCGTGGGCGATTTCCGGGTTGAACAGCACCCAGTGCTGCGTGCGCTGATAGACGTTCATCTGCGCGACCTTGGGGGCGATCGCGCCGACCAGTTGGGCCGAACTGGCGCCGGTGCCGATCACGGCCACGCGCTTGCCCGTCACGTCGAGATCGGCAGGCCAGGCGGCGGTGTGGACCACCGGGCCGTTGAAATCGTGCAGGCCGGGGATATCGGGCCACTTGAAGCGGTTGACCGGGCCATGGCCGTTGATCACCGCATTGGCGACGATATCCTCGTGCGAACCGTCGGGATTGCGCACCGTCACCGTCCAGGTGGCGGATTTCTCGTCATAGACCAGCGTTTCGACAGCGGTGTTGAAGCGCACTTTGTCGCGCAGGTCGTACTTGTCCGCCACGCTCAGCAGATAGCGCTGCATATCCGCGCCCTGCGGGTGGTAATGCGTCCAGTCGGGCCAGATTTCCCAGCTGAAGCTGTAGAAGTGGCTGGGCGTGTCGACACCGACGCCGGGGTAACGGTTTTCGTACCAGGTGCCGCCGACATCGCCGTTCTTTTCGATCACCACGTAATCGTAGCCCGCTTCGCGCAGCTTGGTCGCGGCGGCCATGCCGGTCAGCCCGGCGCCGATCACCAGAACCTTGAAGTTCGTGGGCGGGGTGGGCCGGCTTTCGACTTTGGAACGGTCGATCCACGGGCGGAAACCGCATTGGTCGAACACCACGTCGACGAATTCATCCTCCACCTTTTCGCCCACGGTGGCGGACATGATCTGCTGCATCAGCGCATCGGAAGGGGTGTCGCGGTGGAGCCCTTCGCCGGTGGTCAGCAGGCGGTGCATCTTCGTGCGCAGTTCAGCGGAGAGATCGTCGGGGATAACGGTCGGTTCGCCGGAAAAGGCGGGCTTGATGTGCGGGGCGAAGCGATCAAGCATCGCCGTATCGCGCGACAGGTGGACATAGGCGGCCAGCAATGTCGGCACATTCGCTTCAGCCAGTGCGCCCGCAAGTTCGGGGCTGTCCGCAAGCGGCAGGGATTTCAACGCGTTGGCAAGCTTTTCATTGGTGGACATGCAGGCTCCCGAATCTTCCGAATGAACTTATGTGAGTGCACACTTACATTGATCGGGCGGAGTTTCAAGCGGAATTCGGGTTTTCCTTTTGGTATAAAGTAATGCATCAGGGCGGCGCTGCCGCGAAAGTGGCGGTCCTTTTGGGGGACAGGATGGCAATGATGGACAAGAAAACGATTTTCCTCACCGGCGCGACCGGCAACATGGGCGGGGCGACGCTGCACGAACTGATGCAGCGCACCGACCGTTTTCGCGTGCGCGCGCTGGTCCGGCCGGAAGAGAAGGCGCACCCGATCCTCAAACGCTACGCCGGCCATCCCGCTTTCGAAGTGGTCTGGGGCGATCTGACCAATTACGACGATATCCTGCGCGGCGTCACCGGTGTGGATCAGGTGCTGCATATCGGCGGGATGGTCTCGCCCTATGCCGATGCTTATCCCGAACTGACGATGAAAGTGAACGTCGGCGGCGCGCGCAATATCGTCGATGCGATCAAGGCGCAGCCGGAACCGAACCGGATCGCGCTGGTCTATATCGGCACGGTGGCGCAGACGGGCGACCGCAGCGCGCCGATCCATTGGGGCCGCACGGGCGATCCGATCAAGATCAGCACATTCGATCAATACGCCGTCAGCAAGACCATGGCCGAAGCGATCGTCGCGGAATCGGGGCTGAAGCGCTGGGTTTCGCTGCGGCAGACGGGCATGCTGCACCCCAACATGTGGAAAATCCACGATCCCATCGTCTTCCACAATCCGTGGAACGGGGTGTTCGAATGGGCCACCGTGGGCGATTCCGGGCGGCTGGCGGCCAATACCTGCGAAGACAGCGTGCCTGAGGAACTGTGGCGCGGGTTCTACAACATCGGGGGGGGCGCGAAGATGCGCACCGTCACGCACGAATTCGCCGCCGCCACGGCCCGGGCGGTGGGGGCGAAGGATTTCCGTGACACGCAGTTGCCGCACTGGTCGGCCACGCGCAATTTTCACGGCCAGTGGTACACCGATTCCGACCGGCTGGAAGCGCTGGTCCCCTACCGCCGCGAAAGCCTGGACCACTTCTTCGCCGCGTTGTCCCGCTCGGTGCCGTTCTACATCAAGCTCGGCGCGCGCTTCGCGGGCAAGGCGGGCCTGCGCCGGATGCAGAAGCTGGCGGAAGGGCCGGGCGGGACGCTCAACTGGCTGGCGAACGATGACCAGGCGCATATCCGCCCGTTCTTCGGCTCGCGCGAGGAATGGGAACGTCTTCCGCGCGATTGGGCCAGCTATCCGCTCGAACAGCCCTCGCGCACGCCGACCGAACTCGATCACGGCTACGACACGACGAAGCACGAAAGCGCGTGGACCCGGGCGGACCTTCTCGGCGCGGCGGAATTTCGCGGCGCCACGCTGCTGTCCGATGGGGAGATCGGCGCAGGGGAACCGGCCCGCTGGCGCAGCGCCATGGGCCATGAATTCACCATGACCCCGCGCCTGATGCTGCGCGGCGGGCACTGGTGCCCCACGTCCATGGTGGACCCCGCGACTTACGATACCGCCGCCAGCGTCAACCCGTTCTTCGCTCAGGTATGGAGCAGGGGATACTGATTGCCGACAGGCCGCCGGGGGGTGAAACTCTGGCGGCCAGCGCGCCCGATCACAGCGTTTCCGCAATCACCCCCGCCGTGCGCAGACGTTCGATGTCCGCGTCATCGAGGCCCAGCGCGGCGCGCAGGACGGCGGCGGTGTCCTCGCCACAGCGCGGCGGGGCCTTGCGGTAGCTGGCCGGAGTGCGCGACAGCTTGCCGGGGAAGCCCAGCACTTTGACCGGCGTCCCGTCGGAGCGTTCCATATCCTTGACCAGCCCGCGATGCGCGATCTGCGGATCGGCGAGGATTTCGGGGATCGTGTTGACTTTGCCGCCGGGCAGGCCCGCCGCTTCCATCCGCGCGATCAGGTCGTCCGATTGCCAGGTGCCGATGGTTTCCTGCATCGCCGGGATCAGATCGTGGCGGTGGGTGCTTCGCCCGCCGTTGGAGGCATAGCGTGGATCGTCCGCCAGATCCTCCCGCCCGAGCAGCGCGCAGAAGGCGCGGAACTGCCGGTCATTGCCCAGCGCCACCAGAATCTCGCCATCGGCGCAGGCGAAATCCTGATAGGGCACGGTGTTGGGATGAGCATTGCCGAGACGGCGGGGGACCATCCCGCCGTTCATATAATTGGAGGCCTGATTGACCAGCAGCGACACCTGCGTATCGAGCAGGGCGCAATCGATATATTGCCCTTCGCCCGTGGCGTTGCGGTGGTTGAGCGCGGCGAGGATCGCAATCGTGGCATAAAGCCCCGTCACCAGATCGCTGATCGGCACGCCGACTTTGATCGGCCCGCTGCCCGGCTCGCCATCGGCATGGCCGGTCACGCTCATCAGCCCGCTCATCCCCTGAATCAGGAAGTCGTAGCCGCCGCGATCCTTGTAGGGGCCATCCTGCCCGAAGCCGGTGATCGAGCAATAGATCAGGCCGGGATTCACCGCCCGCAGCGATTCGTAATCCAGGCCGTATTTCGCCAGCCCGCCGACACGGAAATTCTCCAGCACGATATCCGACTGCGCGGCCAGACGGCGCAGCAGCGCGGCCCCTTCGGGATCGGCCATGTTGACCGCGATGGAATGCTTGTTGCGGTTGGCGCAAAGGTAATAGGCCGCGTCATTGGAGCCGTCCTCCAGGAACGGCGGGCCCCAGCGGCGGGTGTCGTCACCCTGTCCCGGCTGTTCCACCTTGATGACTTCCGCGCCGAGATCGCCCAGCGCCTGCGAGGACCATGGCCCGGCCAGCACGCGCGACAGGTCGAGCACCCGAAGGCCCGCCAGCGGGCCGATGTTCTGCATATCATCGGCCATCGCGGATCACCGGTCCTGGAATTGCGGCGCGCGCTTGTCGAGAAACGCGCCGATGGCTTCGTGGTGATCCTCGGTATGGTGCGCCAGGGCCTGATAGGCCGCCGCCATTTCGAGCAGTTGCGGCAATTGCATATGCTGCCCTTCGCGCATCAGCCGCTTGGCCATGCGGGTGGCGTGGCCGGGATTGGCCGCGATGCTGCCGGCGATTTCGCGGGCGCGGGGAAGGAGTTCCGCATCCGGCAGGACTTCGCTCACCAGCCCATATTCCAGCGCTTTGGCCGCATCGATGGCATCGCCGGTCAGCGTCATCTGGCTGGCGCGGGCCATGCCGATCACGCGCGGCAGCAGCCATGCCCCGCCGCCGCCGGGAATGATCCCCAGCTTGACGTAGCTTTCCGCCATCACCGCCCGTTCCGCCGCGATGCGGATGTCGCACATGCAGGCGATATCGAGCCCGAGGCCGATGGCCGGGCCGTTGATCGCCGCGATCACCGGCACTTCCAGTTCGATCAGCGCCTTGCCGATCAGTTGCACGCTGGTGCGATAGGCGTTGCGTTGCTGATAGGGCGTGCCCGCGAACATGCCTTCGCGGTCGCGCATGTTCTTGACATTGCCGCCCGAACAGAACGCCTTGCCCGCGCCCGTCAGGATGATCGCGCGGATCGACAGGTCGCGCGTGGCATCGGCGCAAAACGCGGCGAATTCCTCGCTCTGCGATGTTTCGGTGATCGCGTTGCGGTCGTCCGGGCGGTTCAGCGTGACGGTGACGACGGCACCATCGCGCGCGATCTGGAGGAAGGGGGACATGCGGGTTCTCCGTGCAGGCCGGATCGTGTCCGGGCCGATCATGGGTTTGTGCTAGGCCGATCCGCACGGCACTGCTAATATTGAATTATCGCCAATCGATAGTTTTTGCATATCATGGATCTGCGCCAGCTTCGCTATTTCACCACGCTTGCCGAAACCTTGAACTTCCACCGCGCGGCGGAGCGGCTGAACATGTCGCAGCCGCCGTTGACGGTGGCGATTCGCAAGCTGGAGGCGGAACTGGGCGCGCCGCTGTTCGAACGCGGCGTGCGCGGCGTGCGGCTGACGGCGGCGGGCAAGGCCGCGCTGGGCCCCGCGCGTGAGGCGCAGGCGCAGGCGCGGGCCGTGCGCGACGCGGTGCAGCAGGGGGCGACAGGCGAACTGGGGCGCCTGCGGATCGGGTTCGTCGGTTCCGCTGTCAGCGAACGGCTGCCGCGGATCATTTCCGCCTATCGCGCGCAGTTTCCACGGGTGGAACTGGAACTGCGCGAAATGACCAGCGCCGAAATCGTGGAGGAGATCGAAGCGCGCAATTTTGATGCCGGGCTGGTGCGCCTGCCGATCATGCGCCGGGTGCCGCTGATGCTGGACGTGATCGAGCATGATGAACTGGTGGCCGCAGTGCCCGCTGATCATGCGCTGGCCCGGCGCAAATCGGTGGCGCTGCGCGAACTGGCCGACCAGCCGTTCATCATCCACAGCGCGATCAGCGTGCTGCACATCATCACCATTCTGGAATGCCAGAAGGCTGGGTTCGCCCCGCGCGTGGCGCAGGAAGCGACACAGGTGCAGACGATTCTCAGCCTCGTGCAATCGGGGCTGGGGGTGGGGCTGGTGCCCGCGCGCATGGCCCGCTTCGCGCCCGAAGCGGTGCATCTGATGCCGTTGACGGAACCCATCGCCATCGAAATGGGAATCGCCTGCCGGCCCGATGCGGAAGTGCTGGTGCGCAATTTCATCGCGGTGGCCCGCGAACAGAGCGATACGCAAACACTATCGGAATTGCGGAAATAAATATTTGAACAGAAGCGGCGGGGTGGCGCATCTGGGCGCGCACCATTCGCGGAGAGACGACCCGTGTTCGATACGCTTGCCCTTGCCAGCCTGCCGCCGGAGGATGAGGCGCTGCGCCCCGCCATTCGCGAACTCGTCGCGCGGGCGGTGGCGGATATGCCGGTGGACCGGCGCGCGCGCAGTTGGCAGGGTTTCGATGCCGCGTTCAGCCGCCGCTTGGGGCAGGCGGGGTTCCTCGGCCTCAATCTGCCCAAGCGCTATGGCGGGCAGGAGCGCGGGCCTTTCGCCCGGTTCGTGGTGGTGGAAGAACTGCTGTCCGCCGGGGCCCCGGTGGCGGGCCACTGGATCGCCGACCGGCAGAGCGCGCCGCTGATCTGCAATTACGGCACCGAGGCGCAGCGCGCATTCTACATCCCGCGCATCTGCAAGGGGGAAGCGCTGTTCTGCATCGGGATGAGTGAGCCCGGCTCCGGCTCCGACCTTGCCAGTGTGCGCACCCGCGCGGAAAAGACCGCCACGGGCTGGCTGCTCAACGGGCAGAAGATCTGGACGACCAATTCGCTCCATTCCGATTACATGATCGCGCTGCTGCGCACCTCGGGCAAACCGGAAGACCGGCACGCGGGGCTGTCGCAACTGATCGTCGATCTGCGGCTGCCCGGCGTCACCATCCGCCCGATCGTCGATCTGACGGGCGATGCCCACTTCGCCGAAGTGTTCTTCGAAAATGTCGAACTGGCGGACGATGCGCTGATCGGGCGCGAGGGCGAAGGGTGGAAGCAGGTCACCGCCGAACTGGCGTTCGAACGCAGCGGGCCGGAACGGATCTATTCCAGCGTCGTCCTGCTCGATGCCTGGGTCCGCCATCTGCGGGAAACGGGTCGGGCGGATGACGCTACGCTGGCCATGGTCGGCGGGTTCACCGCGCGGCTGGCCACATTGCGCGCGATGTCCATCGCCTGCACCGCGCGGCTGGCGCTGGGCGAAAGCCCGGTGGTCGAAGCCTCGCTGGTGAAGGACCTCGGCACCCATTTCGAACAGGAACTGCCAGTGGCGATCGGTGACGATCTGGCCGGCCACCCGGATGAGCCGGCCTCCACCGAACTTTACCGCACGCTACTCTATGTCACGCAGGTCGCGCCGAGCTTCTCGTTGCGCGGGGGCACGCGGGAAATCCTGCGCGGGATTATCGCGCGCGGCCTGGGCCTGCGTTGAGAAAGGAGGCGGACCATGGATAGCAACGAACTGCTCGAACCCTTCGAACGGATGCTGGAGACGATTTCCAGCCCGGCGCAGGTGCGCGCGGTGGAACAGGGCGCATCCGCCGCGTCGCTGTGGGATGAACTGGTGCAATCGGGTTTCCTCGATGCGCTGGTGCCTGAAAGCGCGGGCGGGGCGGGGCTGGCACTGGCCGATGTCGAGCCGCTGTGGCGGGCGCTCGGCCGCCATGCCGTGCCCGTGCCGGTGGCGGAAACCATGGCGGCGCGGTTCCTGCTGGCCGAAGCGGGCGTGGATGCGCCGCAAGGGCCGATTGCTTTTGCCGCGGCGCGGCCGGGGCAGGATGCGATCGTGCCGTTCGGTCTGGTGGCGGAGCATGTGCTGGTCGATCTGGGCGATGGCATGGTGCTGGCGTCCGTGGCTTCGGGCCAGGCGGAGCCTACCGGCGTTGCCGGCAGCCTTGCCGCGCGGATGCGCTGGGACCGGGTGCCGGATGGGCCGGGCCCGCCCGCGCCGGAACATGGCCTGCGCCCCATGGCGGCGGTGCTGCGCGCGGCGGCGATGGCCGGCGCGGCGGCGCGGCTGCTCGATATGACCACCGCCTACGCCAACGAACGGGTGCAGTTTGGCAAGCCCATCGGCCGCCAGCAGGCGCTGCAGCAGAATCTGGCGGTGATGGCGGAAGATACGGTCGCCTGCCGCCTTGCCGCGCAGCTTGGCTGTGCGGGCGGGGTGGTGCCCACGCTCGCGGCGGCGGCCACCGCCAAATCGGTGACCAGCGCATCCGCCGCGCGCATCGCGGCCACCGCCCACGCGGTGCATGGGGCCATCGGGGTGAGTGAGGAATACGATCTCCAGCTTTACACCCGCCGCCTGCACGAATGGCGGCTGGCCGACGGTTCGGAAAGTTACTGGAACCGACTGTTGGGCCGGGCGCGGCTGGCAAGCGGCGATAGCTCGGTCGATTGGGTGCGGGCGCAGGTTTTCGCCTGATCCGGGTCTTGAAGCGCCCGCCCGCCTGAGGCACTCCCATGCGCGAACGGGAGCGAGCATAGCGGCATGGCAGGCAGCAAGGACAACAGCGGATCGCGGCGCGGGCGGCCGAGCCCCGCCCGGGCGAGCGCGATCGACCGGCTGATTCTCGAACATGCGCGCGCGCTTTTCCTCGCCGAAGGGTTCGATGCCGTGGCGATGGAGCAGGTGGCCGCCGCCGCCCGGATATCCAAAGGCACGCTCTATGCCCGCCATTCCTCCAAGGAGGCGCTGTTCACGGCGGTGACGCTCGATCTGATCGCGCAGTGGGCCCAGGCCGCCGCGCAATACGATCACCTGCTGACCGACGATATCGCACAACGTCTGCGCCACCATGCGCATTTGATGGTGCGCAGCATGTTGCGGCCCGATGTGGTGTCGTTCCAGCGGGTCCTGCGCGGGATCAAGCATCGCTTTCCGCAACTGGCGGATGCGGTGTCCGGGGCCGGATACCGCCATATCGTCGATATCATACGCGGCGATATCCTCGCGGCGGCGGAGCGTGACGGCAGGCCGGTGAAGGACGCCGAAGGGGTGGCGCTGACGATCGTTTCCGCCATCGGCGGGTTCGATCTCTATGCGGTGACCAGCGGCAAGCTGACGGTGGAACAATTCCTCGCCCATGCGGACCGGACGATCGAACTCGCCATGGCCGCCCGCGCCGCGTGGTAGCCAGCGCTTGCTATTCGAACGGTACTGTTCGATAAAGCCGCGTTGCCCACCCATGGCAGCGAAAAATAGGGAAGAGGATTGTCCATGCGTCATATTCTGGCTGGCTCTGCCGTGGCATTGCTGGCGCTCACCGTCGCCCCCGCGCTTGCCTCGGCGGCCGATGCCCCCGCTGCGGCGGCCGATGCCCCCGCTGCGGCGGCCGTTCGCGCCGCGAAATACACCACTGCCGATACCACCATCGGCGATCTGCTGGACGATCCGGCGGCCAAGGCGATTGTCGAGAAAGCGGTGCCCGGCTTCACCAGCCAAGGTCAGATCGAAATGGCTCGGGGGATGACTCTGCGCGCGATCCAGGCGTTCGCGCCCGATGATCTGACCGACGAACGGCTGAACCAGATCGACGCCGAACTGGCCAAACTGCCGCAGTAAACCGCAAGGCTGGCCTGCGCCGGCCGGACACGATATGGCCCGAAGCACTTTGTTTTCGGGGACTGTCGCCATGCGCCATCTGCCTGCGTTCCGCACGCTCGCCGCCTCGTGTTTGGCGGCGGGCGTGCTGGCCCCTGTCGCTCCGCTTCGGGCGGACACCGTGCGGCCTGCAGACCGGGGCCCCGCCAGCGCGTTGGCCGGTGCATTCGAACGTCGCGGCGATCTGCTGGTCCACCGGGCATCGGGGATGACGTTCCCGGCCGAGGTCGGCAATGTCAGGCGCGTGTCCGAGCGCGTGTTCAGCGATGCGGGGGATTATGTCGGCGTGCGCTATCGCGTGCCGCTCAGCAACCGGGCGTCCGCTTTGGTGCAGATCGGCATGGTCGAATTGCCGGGCATGGCGGCGCGCGAACACTACCTCAGCCGCCGCGCCATCGTGTTGAACCGCCTTGCTCGCCCCCGGCCGCTGACGGAAGCCCCCTTGGACGAGCTGGATTTCGACAATTTCTACGGGCGCTTCACCAACGGGCGCGAAGTCGAAGGACTGATTACGGCGCAATTCGGCAACTGGGGCGTGCGCGCCGAAACGGAATACCCCGCCAACCGCGAGGCGGAAGCGCACAAGGCGATCACCGCCTTCCTTCTGGGGCTGGACTGGCGCCCTTTGCGGGAAGCGGCTGCCGCCGGCGAACGGTGATTCTGTCCCCGCCCGGGTTATCGGTGGGCCTTGCGGCGCTGCTCCGGCACGGCTGGCCGCGCGTGGAAACCCGGTCGCCGCATATGTCGTTTTCCGTTCCTCGGTCGTTGCATTGTCCTGAAATGTCGGGTGTTTCCCGCAAACGGCATTGTTCAGGAAATGGAATGTCTATGAAACGATCTGCGCACACTTTCTTCCTCGCACTGGCGGCCGTGGCGCTGCCCGCCGCCGTTCAGGCCAAGCCATCCCATGGCGGCGATGGCGTGCATATCGAAGGGGCGGGGCAGGAAAACCACTATCTCGATTGCAATGGGGGAAGCGCGCATATCCAGGGGGCCAGCAATGAATTGACCATCACCGGCGCCTGTTCCAGCCTGACGATCGAAGGCGCGGCCAATATCATTCGGATCGATCTCGCCCCCGGCGCGCCGGTCAGGATCGAGGGCGCCAGCAATCAGGTAAGCTGGTCGATGCCGGGCAACAACAGCCGCCCACGCCTGTCGATCCAGGGTGCCGCCAACCGCGTCCAGCGCGTCCGCTGACGCACACGCCCATGAACATGGCCGCAGACCGGACAGTCCGGTTGCGGCCATTGCTTCGCCGGGACAAGGCCGTTGACAGGAGATGAATGTGCGCCAGTTCTCATCGGCTTCCGCTGTGCTTCTTGCGGTGCTGCTGGCCGGATGCGGGGATGCCCAGGGCGAAGGGCCGATGAAGCCCGGAATCTACGCTTTCGAAGCGCCTGACGGTTCCCGGCACCGCATGGTCTTCGGCAAGGATGGCACTTACTCCGATATGGTGGACAATCAGCCCAAGCCGGCGGGGCAGGGGAAATGGTTTCGCCGCAGCGGGCAGCTTTGCCTGAAACCGGACAACACCGGCAACGACCTGTGCCTTGAGGAGAAAGCGCGCGGCGATGACGGCAGCTTCACTCTGTCGGGCAACGGCATCGTCACCCATTTCACGCTCGAAGCCAGCGCCTCGTGAGCAAGGGCTGCCCGATAAAGGCGCGCGCGCTCCGCCCGTTGCGTCCGATAACCGTCTTTGGTCTTGCCTGCGCGGCTCTTGCCGCCCCGGCCACCGCATCGGCGGCGGAGGCGATCAGGATTGAAGACGCGTCCGGGCGTGCTCTGATCGCTTTGCTGACCGGCAACACGCTCGTGGTGCGCGAACCGGGGCAGACGGGCGAGGCATTCGGCTATCTCTACCTGACAGCGGACGGGACCGCCGAATTGCGTGAAATCCGGCAGAACGCCAAGCGCGTTCGCCTCCAATGGTCCGTCGACGAGCGTGAAAGGCTGTGTCTCTCGGGACCTCCCGAAACCGATCAAGGCAAGGATTGCGCCCTGCTGCGCATTGCCGACGACGATCTCACTATCGAAAGCGGCAACGGAAAGTCCGAACACCTCAAATCGCGCCTGCTCCGGGGCGCACCCGGGGGATTGTGAGGCGGGGTGGGCGGTCTCGATCAAGCCTTGGTGTGATCCGCAATCGCATCGCCAGTCTCAAGCCCATCGATCCGCTACCGCATGAATGTGCGCATTCATAAAGCCAGTTGGTGCCGCCTTGCGTGAACGCGGCCACGATTACCTGACATGCTATGGGCGCTGTTCTTTCGTGCTTGGCAGCAATCCCGTCGCAAAGCCGAGTAAGGGCAGATAGGCAACGACTCCGAAGACCCAGGCAATGCCATAGCTGTCAGCTAGCTCGCCCATTCCGGCGGCCCCGATGCCGCTGATGCCGAACATCAGGCCGAACATCATACCGGACACCAACCCGACCCGGCCGGGCACGAGTTCCTGCGCATAGACGACCAGAGCGGCGAATGCGGAGGACAGAACCAGCCCGATTATGATCGCGAGGATCGCGGTCCAGAACAGGCTCGCATGCGGCATCAGCAAAGCGAAGGGGGCTACACCCAGAAACGACACCCAGATGACCGCCTTGCGGCCGATCCGATCGCCAACCGGGCCGCCGAAGAAAGTACCGGCTGCCACCGATCCGAGAAAGCAGAAGAGATAGAACTGCGATTCTCGCGCCGTCAGACCGAAGCGGTCAATCAGGTAGAAGGTGAAATAGTTGGTGATGGCTCCGATGTAGATGAACTTCGCGAACATCAGAACGGCGACCACCGCCAAAGCGCGAACGATGGTGGCGCGGCTATGCTGCGCCGGGTGTGAAGCGGTGCCCTTGCTCATTTGCGCTTGGGGATGATGCAGCCGCCAGCGCGTGACGAAGAACAAGGTCCAGATCGCGGCGATTGCGGCGATGGCCAACCAACCGAATGCCGTCTGGCCGAAGGGCAGAATGATGGCCGAGGCGACCAGCGGGCCAATCGCGGAGCCGCTGTTGCCACCCACCTGAAAACAGGATTGCGCGGTCCCGAAGCGGCCGCCCGATGCCATCCGTGCGACGCGCGAAGCTTCGGGATGGAAGGAGGCGGAGCCTATGCCAATCACCGCCGATGCCAGGATCAGCGTCATATAGCTGCCGGCCAGGGCAACACCGGCTACCCCCACAAGAGTGGTGACCATGCCCAAAGGCAGGAGATAGGGCATCGGGCGTTTGTCGGTATAGATTCCCACCAATGGCTGAAGGAGCGAGGCGGTGATCTGATAGACCATTGCCATCATTCCGATTTGCGCGAAGGTCAGGTGATATTTGTCTTTCAGCAACGGATAGATCGCTGGCAGCGTCGCCTGAATGAGATCGTTGAGCAGATGAGCCGCGGCCACCGCGCCGACAATCCCGGTGACGAACTTGGGCGCCTGGTTGGACATGTCCGAGGCTGGCGGCGCCAACTCGGTGATTTTCAGATGGTTGCTGTAGCTGTTCACAATCGAGGCTCACTTAACTCGGCAGCATCACTGAGATAGATGCTGGCCTGTATTCCGGCGGGGTTTCTAACGGCGACATCGGGTGCCCGCTTTGCTATATGAGCCATTCGCTTCTGAGAGTGGGACAATATGGCGACTCTGTTCGCGAATCAGAATGAAGATGTGCAACGCCCGGTCCTCGCCATCGGCGATACCTATCCGGCGTCGTTCGAACTGGCGGAGCATTGGCATCGCCGCAGCCAGTTCCTCTATGCGAAGAGTGGAGTCATGGCTGTCAGCACGCCCGAAGGCGCGTGGGTCGCCCCATCTGAACGGGCGGTGTGGATACCCGGCGGCATGCCGCATTCCGTGCGTATGGTGGGCGCGGTGCAAACGCGCAGCGTTCTGATTGAAGCGGACGCTTGTCCAAACCGGGGCAAGTCCTGCCAGGTGGTCGGCGTTTCGCCCTTGCTTCGGCAACTGCTGGTAGCGGCCGCCGACGTGCCGATCGAATATGAAGAGGACGGTCGCGATGGCTTGGTGATGCGGTTGTTGCTGGCGGAAGTCGACTGCGCCCCGCTGATCCCGCTGGCGGTGCCATTTCCTGCTCATCCGGTACTGGCCCGTAAATGCCACGCATTTCTCGCCCGGCCGAATGCGACTGCGACGATCGACGAATGGGCCGATGCCCTCGCCATGAACAGACGCAATTTCACGCGCATCTTTCGGCGCGAAACCGGCATGAGCTTCGCCGAGTGGCGCCAGCAGGCCTGCCTTTCGGTGGCACTCCCGAAGCTGGCGGCAGGTGACTCCGTCACGGCCGTTGCGTTGGATCTGGGCTATGACGGGCCGGGCAATTTTTCCACGATGTTCAAACGTGTTCTGGGCGTGCCGCCGAGCCACTATCGCATTCAGAACGGATCGTAGAACCAGAGCGGGAAATTCGCGGCTTTTGGCCGAAAGCGCACAGTCAGGACTCAGCCCGATGGCGCACTTTCAGCCTGGAGTGGTCGTGTGGTAATGCCGGTCGCACCCGCTGTCATGTTGACCGCGCACATTCAGGCAATCAGGCAGACTCATGGCCCGCAAACATTCGAAACGCGATTCCTATCTTGATGTGGAGGGCGAGGAGGAAGCTCCAGCGACGGAAGTCCTCTGCTGGCTCTGTGGCCGACCGACTGGCAAGACCGTCGTTTGGCACCACCCCGTTCCCAAAAGCCGAGGTGGGCGCGATGTCGTGCCTATGCACCCTATTTGCCAGCAAACGCTGATCGCCAATTTCACCAATTCCGAACTGCAGCGCCACGGGATGGATGTGGAAGGTCTTCTGGCCAACCCCGCCGTGCGCAAATTTGTCGACTGGGTGGCCAACAAGGACCCCGATTTCACTGCAACCACGGCCAAGAAGCGCCGATGATCGGCCTGTTTCTTGCCTCCGTTCTTCGACACCGGCAGGCCGGCGCGAGGCGGCCGGCCCCCCGGTCCATTCGGAGCAGGCCAGGAACATGAACGGGGGTGAGGGCGCCAGGATGATGTCGTTGCCTGTCACCGGCCGGCTCTTTGCTGCCGTCCTCTGTCTGTCGGCAATCGCCGGGATAGGGCTCGAACTGACGGCGTTGCTGGCGAACGGTTTCTCGATTGGAACTTCGGCCGTCATCCTCGCGCGATACTTTACGATTCTAACCAACGCTTTGCTTGCGATTGTGTTCGGTATCCTCGCGCTTGGGCGCATTCGCTCCGATCTCGCCCGGCTGACCGGGGGCATTGTCAGCGCCATCGTTCTTGTCGGTGTGGTGTTCGCCCTCTTTTTGCAAGACGTCCGCACGCTGGAGGGCACGGCCGTACTGGCGGATTTCCTGCTTCACCGGTTCAATCCGATCCTTGCCGCCCTATACTGGCTCGCCTTCACGCCGAAAGGCCGATTGCGGTGGAGCGATCCGTTCCGATGGGCGCTCTATCCGCTCGCGTATCTTGTCTATGCGTTGATCCGCGGACACCTTGAAGGACTTTACGCCTATCCGTTCATCGATGTGACGGAGCGGGGATGGCCGGCGGTTATCATCACGTCCGCGATCCTCGCCGCCGGCTTCATCGCGGCCAGCGAATTGCTCGTCCGGCTCGACCGGACGCTTGCTCGCCGCTGGCGATGAGCAAACGCGTTTCATCGTCACCTGTCCTGGTGACGGTCTGCTCGGCGCACATCTGGAACTGGCGGATATAGCCGGGTCCGGTGTCGACTTTGGGGCGTTCGGCAGTAATCCGACAAACAGACCTCTATCCTGGATGGCTATCGAACTCCCGGAAGACATCGCCGAACGGTCGGTTCACCCCGCGAAGATCGCACAGTTTTCGGCGTTGTATCCAGAACGGCAATCTATCAGGCGGCTTTCTACGGGTTCACTGCGGATCGCCGGGATAGGGCATGATCAGGCGGCCGTCTGGAGCGGCGGTGAACGTGGTTTGCGTGGGATAGGGGATGGAGATACCTTCCTGCGCAAAGCGTTTCATGATCGCTATCAGAAGGCGATCGCGCAGGGGGTGGGCCACCGACCAGTCGTTACCGGGCACATCGACCAAAAGGGCGAAATCGAGCGAGCTTGCGCCGAAAGCCTCAAAACCCGCCCGTGCGGCTTCCCCGCCTTCTGCTTCGACGAGTTCTTTGAGAATGCCGGGGATTTTCGCGAGCATCTCCGGCGGAGTCTCATAAGCGACCCCGATGGTGAACGGCAGCCGGATGTGTTTGCGCCCGGTGACGTTGAGGATTTCCTTATCCAGCAGATTCTTGTTGGCGATAATCCTCAGCTCGCCCGTATATGCGCGTATCCGCGTGGATTTGAGGCCGATAGCTTCAATCGTACCGGAACTGTTGTCGAAACTGATCGCATCGCCCTTGCTGAACGGGCGGTCGAAAATGATCGCCAATGCGGCGAAGAGATCGGCGAAAATCCCTTGTGCCGCCAGGCCGATAGCAATGCCGCCGACCCCCAATCCGGCAACGAGGCCGGTGACATTGACACCGAGATTGTCGAGCAGGACGACTGCCGCAATCGCAAACACGACAACGCTGACCAGAAGGCGGATAAGGCCCATCGCGTTGATGATGGTTTCGCCGCGGTAATGGCTATCCATCGTGCGGTGTTCGATCGCGCCAAGGACAAGTTCGCGGGCCCAGATGGCGCCTTGCAAGACGGCGGCGACAGTGAACAGAAACACGATTGCATTGTCCAGCGCCCGCGGCGTTTGCGCGTAGCCGTCCACCAACCTGATCGCGACCATCAGAATGAAAAAGTTGGTCGTCCTGGAAATGGTCTGCCCGATAACCGTCAACCAGGTTCCGCTGCTGTGTTCGGAAAGGCACCATTTCTTGCCAAAGCGGCGCAGCGCATAAAGCGCCGCGACGATTGCGGCGGCCAGGACTGACGCCACAATGATTTGCAACCAGTTGTTCTGCAGCCAGAAAACAGTCGAAACCCATAGCTCGTTCAGGTCCGCCAGCATCTTCTCAGGGCCGGTCATGGTATCGAGTCGTGTTCTGGTGACAGTCATTCGATGCTCGTGAAATATGCGATTGGTTTCAGGAAGGGAGCATTGCGATCGAACGCAACGCTTCGCCGGTCGACCCACGAGGGGTTTCGCGCCAGCCTGCACGGGCTCAAGAGGAATGAATGCGATCCGACAATGTTCCCGGCCTGCCTTTACCGTGGGCCCGTCCGTTCATCGGCTGGGCTCGATCAAGCAACGGCTGACAGCTGGATGGCGGCGTTCATGACCGGCCCTGGTTTCAGGCTGCCGAGGCTGGCAATTTGGCATCGGCCGCATCGGACTCGACACAGAACATGGCGCGTGCTTTGCCGCCTTTCTTGGCCCGGTAGAGCGCGGCATCCGCGCATGTGAGCAGCCGTTCGAGTTCGACGCCCTGCTTGGGCGCTGTTGCGATACCCACACTGACCGATATCGTCATCGATATGTCCTCGACGCAGTAAGGCTTGCTGATTTCGCGGATGATCCGGCGGGCAAGCAGTTCGGCCTCGCTGTCATCGCTGATGCCCGTCTGCAGGACGATAAACTCGTCACCCCCGAGGCGCGCCACGACATCATCGATCCGCACCATGCCTTCAAGCCGCCGGGCAACCTGTTCAAGCAGCGCATCGCCTGTGGGATGTCCGTATTGGTCGTTGATCGCCTTGAAGCCATCGAGATCGAGATAGTGGAGCGCGATGATATTCCTCGCGCGAACAGCCGTTGCGGCGCGCTCCTGGAAGAGTTCGCGGAGCAGCAGGCGGTTCGAGAGGCCGGTCAGCGCGTCGGTTCGTGCAAGCTTCGCCATTTCATATCGGGCGGTGTGGTGCTGTACAGCCGAACGGTAGAGATGGATCATCGTCTGAATGCTGAGCCCGGTGATCGCCGCGACGATGAAAGCTTCGATGAGAAACAGCTCCTGATGCAGAAGGAATACTTTTGCCTTTGTGGCGTGAAGCAGGAGCGCAATCACCGTCGGGACAGTGGCTGTCAGCAGCCCGGTCAGGCATACCAAGGGCCTGACGGACGTGCGTGCGACGATTCCGGCGCCGAAGCTGAAGACAAGGCTGATCGTGATCAGATGCAGCAGCGGGTTGTGCTCCTGCAGGATAATCACGTTAAGCAGCGCTAGAAGCACGGCCGACGCGAAATTGCCGATAGCGTAGCGGCTCTCCCAGCGGCGGAGGTCTTTGATACGCAGGACAGGGCTGGCGCGATGATAGGCGCGGATCGTTACCAGTCGCAGCAACGTTATGAAGATGCCCAGAACCGCGAGCAGCAGCAGAAGCTTGCTATCCAGCGCGCGGCTGATGAGCAGGCAGATGCCGACGAATACGGTGCCCAGGCCCAGAATCGGAAACCGCATGCCGAAGAGCATATCCACGAAGTCCCGATAAACCGGGAGCGGGAGAGTTTCGGAATCCAGAAAGCGCAGGCGCAAGGCTGACATCATTGCGTGGGAGTAGTTCGATCTACTCATGGTTTCTACCATATTCCCCTCTGCTAGAACTGCACGGCACGCAACCGACACGGCCCATGCGCACGCGCGAGAAAGCCACCCGCCCGCTGCCGTTCGCCGGCATGGTATCCTCCTTCCGCCCGCAATGCTTCGGCGGTCTCGATCTTGCGAACGGAGGGGCTGGCAAGATCATGCGCGCCATGGCCCGCGCTCCGACCCTGACGGGCAACCTGCAATACGCTCGGCCAGCCCGGGCCGGAATGGGAAGATGAAGCTGACATTCCCACAAAACGGCGCCCGGCAAAACCGGTTCCGCCGCCGCTGCCGGCGTATCCGTATAGATCGATATGCAGGCGGATTGGAACGAGGGGCAGGATCGAGGATTAAGAGAGTCTGTTCCAAGGAGAGGATGCATGGCGGCACGCCCATATTGGAAAGGCCAGATCCGCCTGGCGCTGGTTTCCATACCGGTGGAGATTTACCCGGCGACCAGGAGCGGGGCGACAATCGCTTTCAACCAGATTCACGAGCCATCGGGCCAGCGGATCAAGTATGAGAAGGTCGTGCCCGGCATCGGGCCGGTGAATGTCGATGAGATCGTCAAAGGCTTCGAATATGCCAAGGGCGAATATGTTCTGCTCGATGAGAAAGAGATAGAAGGGGTCAGGCTGGAAAGCAGGAAGACGCTCGAACTGACGCAGTTCGTGGATGCCCATGACATCGACATGATCTATTTCGAAAAGCCTTTCTATGTCGTGCCGGCTGACGACCTGGCGGAAGAGGCGTTCATCGTGCTGCGTGAGGCTTTGCGGCGCACGCGCAAGATCGGGTTGGGGCAACTGGCAATGCGCGGCCGGGAATATGTCGTTTCCATCAAGGCCTGTGGGCGCGGCATGGTCATGGAGACGCTGCGCTATGCCGACGAAGTCAACAAGGCGTCACGCTATTTTCGCGATATCAGCGACGCCGAGCCTGACGAAGAACTGCTCGATCTCGCAACGACATTGATCGACAAGAAGACGGGCAAATTCGATGCGACCGATTTCCACGATCGCTATGTCGATGCGCTGAAGGAACTTATCGAGCGCAAGAAGAAGGGCAAGACGCTGAACATCGAGAGCGAAGCCAAGAGCGGCGATGCGCGCGGCGCGAATGTCATCGATCTGATGGCGGCGCTCAAGAAATCGCTCGGAAGCGCAAGCGGGGCTGGGCGCAAGACCCCCGCGAAGAAACCCGCTACCAAGGCTGGCGCCAAGGCGACGACAAAAAAGGCGGGAGGCAAAGCGCCGGCGCGCAAACGGGCCTGACCGGCAAATCGAACCCGCAAAGCAAGCGATAGCTGCATTGCCTCCTGTCATGCCGGTTTATCGCACGCTCGAAAGCCTGGGCAGTCAGGCATTCGGCCCGAAACCCCGCCGGGCCGGATCGCGTTGGCAGCGAAAATGGCCCTTGATATGCTCGTTGAAGAAAGTCCCGGCCGAAGACGCTTTGCAGAATGCTTCAAAAAGTGTGGGAGGCACAGCGTAATAGGCGTATTTGCCGGTATCCCGAAACCAGATCCACAGCACATCGGTGTCATCGTCATAAGCGATGCGATCAATCATCGAGGACCGGTGGAATCGGTGCGCGCGCATGCCTGAGAGAATCCATAAGCTGCATGCTGCGTTCCCGTGCCGCCGCCAGAGGGGCGGTGAGGCGCCAACCGGCAAGCAGGCGTGGGTTTACTTTCTGTGGGTGCGAGCCCCTAGATGCGGGCGAAAATCTGCAAATCGCCTTTGCGATCCAGCACTTCCACCAGAACTTTCGCGCCGGAACGATGGAGCCGCAAATCCACCCATTCGTTTCCGATGGCCAGATGCTTGATCGTCAAATCATCCAGAAACGGGGGGAGCATTGGCTGATCGAACTGCAGGCTGCGTTTTTCGTCATCGAACGTGAGGCCGAGGCTGGATTGGATGAGCGAAAGCGGCGCGGCTGCCGACCATGCCTGGGGAACGCAGGAAACGGGATAGAATGTGGGGCCGTTGGCGGGACGGCGGACGAAACCGCAAAACAGTTCGGGCAGCCGGCGCAGGTCGACATAGGTGGAAGCGGCAAACAGGCCTTCGAAGATGCGCGCGCTTTCGCGGCGAAACCCGTAGCGGGCGAACCCCGCGGCGATCAGCGCGTTGTCATGCGGCCAGATGGAGCCATTGTGATAGCTCATCGGATTGTACCGGGCTTCTCCCGCCGCGACCGTGCGAATGCCCCAGCCGGAGAAAGACGTTACCGCCAGGAGTGTTTCCACTATGCGCGGCACCCGTTCATGCAGGGCCAGCCCGGTAAACAGAACTTGTCCGGCATTGGAAGAACGCACGCGGCAAGGTTTTTTCTCTCCATCCAGGGCAAGCACGTAGGTGCCCAATTCCTCGTCGAAGAAATCGGCGTCGAAGCGCCTGCGCAGATCCTCGGCGCGCGCGCGATAGACTTCTGCCTGATCGCTGTCCTGACGCCGTTCGAGAATAGCCGCGGCGGCCTGCCATGCGCCGTAGACGTAGGCCTGCACTTCGGCGAGGGCGATCGGCCCTGCGGCGATAGCGCCATCGGCATGAAAGACTGAATCGTGGCTGTCTTTCCATCCCTGATTGATCAGGCCTTCCGCGCTCATGCGGCCATATTCGACATATCCATCCCTGTCGCGATCCCCGTACAGATCGATCCATGCGAGCGCAGCAGCGATATTGGGCCATATCTGATTCAGGGTTTCGATATCGCCCGTCCGCCCGAGATATGCCCCTGCAAGCAAAATGAAGAGCGGTGTGGCATCAATGCTGCCGTAGTAGCGTCCGAACGGAACCTCCTTGAGATTGGCCATTTCGCCATGGCGGACCTCGTGCAGGATCTTGCCCGGTTCGGCGTCGGCGTCGGGATCGAAATCGCGCGCCTGGTTCGCGGCAAGATAGCACAGGACCCCACGTGCGATTGCGGGATCGAACCACAGCATTTCCAATGCGGTAATCAGGGCATCGCGTCCAAAGACTGTCGAATACCATGGTATGCCGGCATACGGATACGGCCCGAAATCGGTCTGCGTCAGCAACATGTAGATGTCGGTTACGCACCGTTGCACGGTCTGGTTGAATATCTCGTTGGAAGACACAAGCGAAGGCGCGCGCGCCATATTGGCACGCAGGTCGTTGCGCGCGGCGCGATAGGAATGGATGAGACGATGGCGCAACGGCCAATGCGTTTCGGGTTCTTCGCAAGCAACCTCGATGGAAACCGTGCTGCTCTTGCGCGGTGGCAGTTCGAACCTGAAAATCGCAAGGTTCGGCGTGAGATGCTCGGGAGCGGGGTCGAAGTGCAATCTGGTGCAGCGCGTGATGCCGTCCAGCCCGATATAGCCCAGCGAGATACGATCATCTTCGAGCGATGGGGGTAGCGTCCTGCCGCGCCGTTTGCGAACGGCGCCGCGCACTTCGAAAAGATCCGCGAAATCGCTGGCGAATTGCAGTTCACAAGCGACGATGCCGGTCTTGTCCTGATAATTGGTCAACGTCAGCCGTTCATAGAGCCTGCCGTTGCAGATAAACCGGGTTCGGCGCACATGGATGAGATCGTTCTGAAGGATCAGCTTGCCGTTCCCGCCCGCGATGTCGGGATTAGTGAGATCGCAGGTCAGAGTGCTGCTATCGTCCCGCAGACTGGAACTCAGAAGGATCGGCCGGATACCCCCGCAGATCGTCAGGTGAAACTGCGACAGATGCCGGGTGTCCCGATGGTAGAGCCCTTCGGAACTGTTGGGATAGGCCGAAACGTTTCCCGTGTGGTCGAAAACCGCGAACGTATCATTGTGCTTGAGAGTGCGCGGGCGCTGTTCGTGCAGCGACACAGTGGCCGCTATCTCGAACTCATCATGTCCATCCTCGGGCTGTGGTTCTATCCCGACAGCGAGCGGAGACGGGGCCGTTCGGTTTGTCACCGTAACGTTCTCCTTCAGGCAATCTTGGATTCGATCATCATAGCAGGATCGTGCAGATGCAGGGCGCTTTTCAGCGCGATCGGTCTTTTGTCCGCGAGTTGGCGATAAAGGCGCAGATAATCGTCAACCATCCGTTCGACGGTGAACCGCCGGTCGAAGCATTTGCGCACTTCCGCGCGGGATAAACTGTCGAGACGCCCTACCGCGTGGACGGCGCCGGCCACGTCGTCCACCACGTAGCCCGAGACGCCGTGATCGATAATTTCCGGAACCGATCCGTGGCGAAAGGCGATGACGGGCGTTCCACAGGCCATTGCTTCGATCATGACCAGGCCGAACGGTTCAGGCCAGTCGATCGGGAAGATCAAGGCGCGCGCATTCCCGAGGAAATCGGCCTTCTGTCTGTCGCCGATTTCCCCGATAAATTCCACCAGATCGCCATGTCGGGCGATCAATGGGGCAATCGCCTCATTCCAATACCGCTTGTCCACGTCGTCGATTTTTGCGGCGATCTTGAGCTTGATCCCCACTCTCGCGGCAATCTCTATCGCACGGTCGGGCCGCTTCTCCGGTGAAATCCGGCCGAGAAACGCCAGGTAATCCCCGGCATGAGATTGAAGGCCGGGGCGCAGCAGGTCGCCCGGCATGCCATGATAAATCGTTGCGGCCCAGTTGACCGGCGGCATCGGAAGGCGTTGGGAATCGGAAATCGATACGAGCGGCAGTTCTGCGAAAGCTCGATAGAAGGGGGCAAGATCAGGCAGATCCAGCCGGCCATGCAGAGTGGTGACCGAAGGCACGCGCAAGCTGCGGGCCAGAGGGGCATGCAGCAATTCCAGATGAAAATGGATGATATCGAATTCGTCGGCGTGTTTCCGCACTTCCTCCAGCATCATCATCTGATAACCCAGAGGCTCCACAATCGTCGGGTCTAGCCGCAAAGCCCGGTCGGTAACGGAAATCAGGCGGGCACTTGTACGGGAATCGCCGCTGGCGAAAAGCGTTACGTCATGGCCGCGGCTAACAAGTTCTTCCGTCAACCACGAGGCCACGCGTTCGGTTCCGCCATACAACTTTGGCGGCACGCTTTCAGCAAGTGGTGCGACTTGGGCAATCTTCATCAGGTAGCTCCTTCAGAGCCGATCCCTTCTTCCCAATGCTCTGCCCGCAAGACTGTTCCGCGGGCAGCGCGCAATTGGTGCGCTACCCCCCGATCCCATCGGTAACTGGCCGTCTGCTCAAGCGATGCTGAGGGAGATCATCCCGCCAATCCAGCAGATCGTCGCGACGCTCCCGCGTCACGGAACGAGTCGGTCTTTTCTGCGTCAGATGGTTGGCGGGACAGAAATAGGCGCAAACGATGGCAAAATATGGATACAAGCTGATGACCGAGGAGCACGGTCCCAAGGCCTTGGTCGAAAATGCCGTAAGGGCGGAGCAGGCCGGGTTCGATTTCGTGTCGATCTCGGATCATTTTCATCCCTGGCTCGAAGCGCAGGGCCACTCCCCTTTCGCATGGAGCGTGCTTGGCGCGATCGCGCATGCAACCTCGCGCATCGGAATCACCACCGGTCTGACCTGCCCGATCATTCGCTATCATCCTGCTATCATCGCGCAGGCGGCAGCGACCGTTGCGATCATGAGCGACAATCGCTTCAGTCTGGCCGTGGGGGCGGGTGAGCGGCTGAACGAGCATGTCACCGGCGCGCGCTGGCCCTCAATCCCGGAGCGGCACGCGATGCTGGCCGAGGCGATCGACATTTTTCATCTGCTTTGGGATGGCGAAGTGCACAATCACCGGGGCGAATACTTCGTTCTCGATCACGCTCAACTCTATGACTGTC
The DNA here is from genome assembly GCF_019803445.1 of Caenibius sp. WL. Lineage (NCBI taxonomy): Bacteria > Pseudomonadati > Pseudomonadota > Alphaproteobacteria > Sphingomonadales > Erythrobacteraceae > Caenibius > Caenibius sp. WL. The sequence goes on along the minus strand of NZ_CP081844.1, from coordinate 2,991,813 downwards.
CTTCGGATGCCATTCCGGTGATCGTCGGGGTGAGCGGATCGCATTCCCTCGCGCTGGCGAATGAAAAGGCAGATGGCATCATGGCGACACAGCCGGATGCCGAGCTGGCAGAGGGCTTCTCGAAAAACGGGCCGCGCTATGGCGAAATCACGCTCGCTTATGCGCCGAGCGTCGAGGAAGGACGCAAGCTCGCGCATGAGCGCTTCCGCTTTTCCGCATTCGACTGGTCCGTGAACAGCGAAATTCCCGCGGTGAAGGGGTTTGAAGCGGCGAGCCAATATGTTCGGCCAGATGATCTGGCGGACAAGATTCCGGCAGGCCCCGACCCCGACATCCATATGGAAGCGATCCGGAAATATATCGATGCGGGTTTCACGCATATCGTCCTGACCGGTATCGGGCCTGACCAGCAAGGCTTCGCAAAGTTTTTCGAAGAAAAGCTGCGCGCTCACCTGCCTGGCTGATCCCTTCCGGAACGATGCTGCTCCGACCTGCGCGATGTGGGGAACACACCGTGGGAATGGGCGTCTGAAGTATGACGGGGATAGCGGAGCATGGATATGACCAATCGAAGCGAGCAGGACAAGCGTCAGCGGCACCCGCAAGGCCAGCGGAAATCCCAAAGCGATTTCAATGACCCGGATCGAGAGAACTCCGAACAGAATGAAGACGGCACGCAAGCACAGGATGTAGCGCAGGATGCGCTGAATCCCGATTTGGTTGATAAGACCGAGCCCGGCCATAACGCTGCCATCGCCGATGTGGTCCCCCGCGATGTGCCGGATTTGGTTTCGAAACAGAAGGAAATGTTGCGGTCAGGAAAAATCGATATGGATGCATTCGACGGCGAGGAGGACATGGATGACGAAGCGGAATAGAAGGGATTGCTTCAGCAGCGGCCGGATCAGAACAGCTGGTGCGATGCGCGTTGCGGGCTGGCCGCCGGAGGGCAAAGCGCAGGATGAACCGCCCGTAAGTAAGTGAATCGGTCCGCCGTTCCCCGGCCCGATGTTGGAATGTAAGCGCGCTTATTAAGTTTTCTTCTGCACAAACCCTTGCAAAATATGGGGTTTTTGGTGCCGGCTAGAGGCCTCGAACCCCTGACCCCCTGATTACAAATCAGGTGCTCTACCAACTGAGCTAAGCCGGCCCTTGTGCAGCGCGGTGTGCAAGGTTCCCTTGCTTCAAACTGCGCCGAAGGTCCAGCCCTCTGTGCGGGCAATTTCGTCGGTCATCGATTTTGGGCGCCACAATTCGGGGCGCGGGGCGGCGATGCGGAGCCAGGCGGCGGTCAGAAGGGCGTCGGCGGCGTGATCGGACATCGCGATCCGGCCGTGGAAAGGCGGGCTGCCGAGCGCGATCAGCGCGGCATTGAGGTCGGCGCGGGTGCGCATCTTCGATTTCTGGGCGGACCGGCCCGCTGCTATCGCGGCGAGCGCGGTGTAGATTTCGACGATTGCAGAGCCGGTTTCCGGCAACGGATCGACCGGCCAGACAGGCAGGGCACCGCCAAGCTGATGGAGCACCCGCATACCGGTAAGGCTCGATTTGCCGACCTGCGCCGCACCCACCAGATTGAAATTGCTATAGGGTTTGCACCCTGCCGCCTGCTGCGCGTGTTCGGTTATGCGCAAACGCCCGCGTCCGCCGCCGAACAGGTCGCCTTCGCGCCCGCCGTGGCGGCGGAAATGGCGGCTGGCCTCCGGATGATCGACGAAATGGCTGGCGGCGAGATGGGGCTCTTGTGCGCACAGGCCGTCTATCAGCGCCCACAGGCTGCGCGCATCGGGCGGGCTTTCCTCCCAGCCCGGGAAGAAGGCCCCCCGATCCCTGAACGGCAGCGCAATGCCCAGATCGAGCCCGACCAGCGTGTCGGCGGGCAGATCGTGTTGCAGCCAGCCGAGAATCTCCTCGCGCGACCAGATATGGCCGGGGCGGACAAGGCGCGGGGGGCCGCCTTCCGCATCGCAGAGGGCAAGGGCGATACCGCGCTGGCGCTCCCCGGCGGCGCCCGACCAGTCGATGGCCGCGAAGTGGCGAAACCGACCCGGATGCATCGGCGGCTATCCTTGCCGCTTTTCGCGTAGGCGGTTCCAGTAGGCGATGCGCTCGATCACCTGCCGTTCGAACCCGCGCTCCACCGGGTGATAATAGCTTTGCGGCGCCATGTCTTCGGGCCAGTAATTGTCGCCCGAAAATCCCTCTTCGGCATCGTGATCGTATGTGTAGCCCGCGCCATAGCCGATGTCCTTCATCAGCTTGGTCGGCGCGTTGAGGATATTGCTGGGTGGCATCAGGCTGCCGGTTTCCTTCGCGCTGGCCCATGCCGCCTTCTGCGCGGCGTAGGCGGCGTTCGATTTGGGGGCCACGGCGCAATAGAGGCAGGCTTGCGCAATGGCGAGCTCGCCTTCCGGGCTGCCGAGGAATTCGTAAGCGTCCTTGGCCGCAAGGCACTGGACCAGCGCCTGCGGATCGGCCAGCCCGATATCCTCGCTGGCGAACCGGGTCAGGCGGCGCAGCACGTAGAGCGGTTCTTCCCCGGCGGTGAGCATGCGCGCGAGATAGTAGAGCGCAGCCTGAGGGTCGGAACCGCGCAGGCTTTTGTGGAGGGCCGAAATCAGGTTGTAGTGTCCGTCCCGATCCTTGTCATACACGGCGACCCGGCGTTGCAGGAACTTGCCGAGCCCCGCCGGGTCGAGCGGTTCGGGAATGCGCGCGGCATAGAGCGTTTCCGCCTGATTGAGCAGGAAACGGCCATCCCCGTCCGCCGAGGCGATCAGCGCCTCGCGCGCGGCCCCGGTGAGAGGCAGGGGCCCTTCGAGCGCTTCGGCCCGATCCAGCAGAACGGACAGGGCCGCGGCGTCGAGCCGGTGCAGGATCAGCACCTGCGCCCGGCTGAGCAGGGCGGCGTTGAGAGCAAAGCTGGGATTTTCGGTCGTCGCGCCGACCAGAGTGACTGTGCCGCGTTCGACGAAGGGCAGGAAACCATCTTGCTGCGCGCGGTTGAAGCGGTGGATTTCGTCCACGAACAGCAGGGTACGCTGGCCCGCCTTGCCCGCCAGTTCCGCTTCGGCAAAGGCTTTCTTGAGATCGGCCACACCCGAAAAGACCGCGCTGACCGCGACATAGCGCATCCCCACGGCATCGGCCAGCAGGCGGGCGATGCTGGTCTTGCCGGTGCCGGGCGGCCCCCACAGGATCATGCTGGACAGGCGGCCGGCGGCCACCATGCGGCCGATGGCCCCTTCCGGACCGGTCAGATGCTCTTGCCCGATAATGTCGGTGAGAGCGCGGGGGCGCAGGCGATCGGCCAGCGGCGCATCGTCGCGCGGTTCGTCCCGTGCGGGGGTGGGGGGTGTATCGTCTCCGAAGAGATCAGCCATGGCCCTGCCGTTGGCGGACGAGCCGCAGATAGGTTTCGGCCACGGTGTGGTTGATCTTGTCCCAATCGAAATCACGGCTGCGCGCTTCGCCCGCTTGCCCATGGCGGAGGCGCAATTCCGGCTGTTCGATATAGGCGCGCAGGGCCTGGGCGAACTGGTGGATCGCCCCGGGAGTGATCAGGCGGCCGGATATGCCATCGTCGACCAGGCTTTCGCTGCCGGTCGCCGCCGCCGCAACCACCGGCAGGCCGCAGGCCATGGCTTCCAGCGTGACATTGCCGAAAGTTTCCGTGGTGGAAGGGTTGAACAGCACATCCATGCTGGCGACCGCGCGGCCGAGATCGGCCCCGCTCTGGAAACCGGCGAAAGCGGTGCCGGGCAGGCGGTTGGTGAGCCAGTTCCGGGCCGGGCCATCGCCCACCACCAGCACCCTGTGCGGCACCCCGTGCCGCCGCAGTTCGTCCATGGTGTCGGAAAAGACGTCGAGCCCCTTTTCCATCACCAGGCGGCCGAGGAAGCCGATCACCACTTCATCATCGGCAATCCCGAACGCGTGCCGCCAGGCGGGATCGCGCCGAGCGGGATGGAAGATCGCGCGATCGACCCCGCGCGACCAGATCGAAATATCGAAGCCCATCCGTTCCTTGCGCAGCACTTCGGCCATGCTTTCCGAAGGGGCGACCACGGCATCGCAGCGGCGGTAGAACCGGCGCATGATCGCTTCGATCAGCGGCTCGGTGAAGCCCAGCCCGTAATACCGCATGTAGGTTTCGAAACGGGTATGCACCGATGCGAGAATAGGCAGATGGCGCCCGCGCGCCCAGGAAACGGCGCGGTGCGCGGTGATATCGGGGGACGACACGTGCAACACATTGGGCGCGAAAGCTTCCAGATCGCGGCGGGCCCGCGACGAAAGGCCGAGCGGGAAACGGTATTCCTTGCGATTGGGGATCGCCATGGAGGGGATCGGGATCAGCGTGCCCGTGGGTTCGAACGCCGGATTTTCCACCACCGGGGCATAGACGCGCACCTGCGCGCCCTGCCGCAGCAGATAATCGACCAACCGGTTGAGCGCCTGGTTCGCCCCATCGCGGACATAATTGTAGTTCCCGCTGAACAGGGCAATCCGAAGTTGCGAAATCTCCATCACGCCTTGGCCCATAAGCATGCAGAAGCCGCTTGGCGAGAGAATTGCCGTAGCGAGCTGGGGACGAAAATGCACCGGCCGCGCATCGGGGGCGTGGGGGGCCCGCCGGGACGGCCCAGCGGGAACGCATGGAGCAATGCCGCGTAAGTCATTCAGCTTGTGAGAAAACCCGGCAAGAGGTAGCCTTGACCATCGGGCGGGTTGAATCGGCAAAGGAGATCGAAATGGAAAACCACGTCTTCAAACTGGTGGAAATCGTCGGCACCTCCAACGAAGGTATCGATGGGGCGGTCAAGGCCGCGCTCGATCGGGCCCGGGACACGATCCGCAAAGTTCGCTGGTTCGAAATGGCCGCCGCGCGCGGCTTTGTCGATGATAACGGCGCCATCCAGTATCAGGTGACGCTGAAAATCGGCTTTGCGCTGGACGATTGAACCGCCGCAAAGCCTGTGGGCCAGCGCGGGACCGGCTTCGATAAGCCCGATCCCGCACCGGCCTGAAAATCAGGCGGCTTCCTTGCGCTTGGCCTTCTTGCGTTCGTGTGGGCACAGGATCGCCTTGCGCAGGCGGATCGATTGCGGCGTCACTTCGACCATTTCATCGTCATCGATATAGGCGATGGCCTGTTCGAGGCTCATGATCGTGGGCGGAGTCAGGCGGATCGCATCGTCCTTGCCGGTCGAACGGAAGTTGGTGAGCTGCTTGGACTTGAGCGGGTTCACTTCCAGATCGTCGGGCTTGGCGTTCTCGCCGATCACCATGCCTTCATAGACCTTGTCCTGCGGCTTCACGAACAGGATGCCGCGATCTTCCAGCGCGTTGAGCGCGTAGCCGACGGCTTCGCCCGCGCAGTTGGAAATCAGCACGCCGTTGATCCGGCCTTCGATCACGCCCTTGTGCGGTGCGTATTTCTCGAACAGGCGGTTCATAATCCCAGTGCCGCGCGTGTCGGACAGGAATTCACCGTGATAGCCGATCAGCCCGCGCGAAGGGGCGGAGAAGGTGATGCGGGTCTTGCCCTGGCCGGACGGGCGCATCTCGGTCAGTTCGGCCTTACGGCGCTGCATCTTCTCGACAACGGTGCCCGAATGTTCATCGTCCACGTCGATCACGACGGTTTCGAACGGTTCGGTGCGCTGGCCGTTCTCGTCGGTATCGAAAATCACGCGGGGACGCGAAATGCCCAGTTCGAAGCCTTCGCGGCGCATGGTTTCGATCAGCACGCCGAGCTGCAATTCGCCGCGGCCCGCCACTTCGAAGCTATCCTTGTCGGCGCTTTCGGTGATGCGGATGGCGACATTGGTTTCCGATTCGCGCATCAGGCGGTCGCGGATCATGCGGCTGGTCACCTTGTCGCCTTCACGGCCGGCCAGCGGGCTGTCGTTGACGGCGAAGCGCATGGCGAGCGTCGGCGGATCGATCGGCTGGGCCGAAATCGGCTCGCGCACGGAAGGATCGGCGATAGTGTTGGCGACGGTGGCCTTTTCAAGCCCCGCCAGGGCGATGATATCGCCCGCCTGCGCGCTTTCCACCGGTACGCGTTCCAGCCCGCGGAACGACAGCAGCTTGGTCGCACGGCCGACTTCGAGCACGTTGCCATCGGCATCGAGCGCGTGAATCGGATCGTTGAGCTTGAGCGTGCCCGACTGCACGCGGCCAGTCAGCACGCGGCCCATGAAATTGTCGCGGTCCAGCAGCGTGGCGAGGAACGAGAACGGGCCCGAAGTGTCGAGGCCGGGGGCCGGAACATGGTCCACGATCTTCTGGAACAGCGGAGTCAGATCGCCTTCGCGCACTTCCTGATCGACCCCGGCGTAGCCGTTGCGGCCCGAGGCATAGAGCACGGGGAAATCGAGCTGTTCGTCATTGGCGTCGAGATTGACGAAGAGATCGAACACTTCGTCCAGCACTTCCTGCGGGCGGCCGTCGGGGCGGTCGATCTTGTTGACCACCACGATCGGGCGCAGGCCGAGAGCCAGTGCCTTGCCGGTGACGAACTTGGTCTGCGGCATCGCGCCTTCGGCGCTGTCGACCAGCAGGATCACCCCATCGACCATCGAGAGGATGCGTTCCACTTCAGCGCCGAAGTCGGCGTGGCCGGGGGTGTCGATGATGTTGATACGGGTGCCGTTCCATTCGATCGAAGTCGGCTTCGCCAGGATGGTGATCCCGCGTTCCTTTTCCAGATCGTTGGAATCCATGGCGCGTTCTTCCACGCGCTGGTTGTCCCGGAACGTGCCGGATTGGCGGAAAAGTTGGTCGACCAGCGTGGTCTTGCCATGGTCGACGTGGGCAATGATCGCGATATTGCGCAGGTTCTCTACGGACATGCGTGGGCTCGGTGCTTTCGGTTGTTGGGGGCGGGACCGACGATGCCAAGCATGCTGCACCCGCGAACGGCGGCCATCTATACCATGTCGGCCCATGCGGCAAGCGGATTGCAAACCGGGGGGCGATTGCGGGCCCGAGAGCGGCGCCGCCTGTGGGTTTCCGGCAACGCTAGGTGCGCGTTAACCAAAAAAACACTCTCTTGGGATAGACGATGGTCCAATCCCGCTGGAGTGCGAGCGGCAACCCGACAAAATCAGACAAACGGGATCTCGCACTTTCGGCGGAACGCCGAGATTTATGAGGGATACCATGCAGGATAACGGCACATCGGGTCGACTTCGCCGCTCACGCACCGCCATTCTGGCGGGGGCAGGGGCCACTGCTCTCGTCCTGCCGGGCTTCGCCGCCGCGCAGGATGCCGGGAGCACAACTTTTGCCGAAAGCGATGGCAATGCGATCATCGTCACCGCGACCAAGCGCGAAAAGACGCTGCAGGATGTGCCTGTTGCGGTCAGCGTGACCACGGCGGAAACCATGGAACGCGCTCACATTCGCGATGTCAGCGATCTGGTCAGTGTGGTGCCGTCGCTGCGCGTGGTCCAATTGCAAGGCTCGCAGGCGACGAACTTCTTCATTCGCGGCTTCGGCAACGGCTCCAACAACGTCGGTATCGAACCGTCGGTGGGCGTGTTCGTCGATGGCGTGTTCCGTTCGCGCACGGCCTCGCAGATCAGCGATTTCCCGGATATCCAGCGGGTCGAGGTCCTGCGTGGGCCGCAATCGACGCTGTTCGGCAAGAACGCATCGGCGGGCGTGATTTCCATCGTCACCCGCGAACCGCAGCACACGTTCCAAGGCTCGGTCGAAGCATCCTACGGCAACTTCGATGCCCGGGTGCTGAAAGGCTATGTCACCGGTCCGGTGAGCGACGCGCTGGCGCTGAGCCTCGCTGCCGGGGTGAACAAGCGCGACGGCTATGTGAAGGATCTGGGCAGCGATACCCGCACGAACGAGCGCAACCGCTGGTTCGTGCGCGGGCAGGCGCTGTTCGAGCCGAACGATGCGCTGAAAATCCGCCTGATCGGGGATTACGACAAGATCGACGAGAACTGCTGCGCTGTGGTCAATATCCAAAGCTCCGGCGCCACCGCCGCGCTCATGTCGCCTCTCGTCGGCGGGATGGTCAACAATCCCAAGGATGCGTTCAAGGACCGGATTTACGGCAATTTCCCCTCGACCAACAAGATCGAGAACTTCGGCGTTTCGGCGCAGATCGATTATGACACGGGGCCGTTCACGCTCACGTCGATCACCGCTCTGCGCCGCACCAACGCGGTGAACGACCAGGATTCCGATTTTACTTCCGCCCGGCTGCTGTCCTCCAATCTGGAAGACAAGTGGCTGCGCAGCTTCAGCCAGGAATTCCGCGTCACCGGCGATATCACCGATTCGATCAGTGCGCTGTTCGGCGTGTTCTATCTGAACGAGAAGTTCCGCCAGCACGGCGAGCTTTATCTCGATGACCAGTTCCGCCCCTATGCCAATCTCCTGATTCAGGGGCGCAGCGGGGGGGCGCTCAATCTCGCCACGCTCGAAGGGGCGTTCGGCGCGATGGATGGCAACCCCGGGCAATATATCGGCAAATTCTTCCGCGCGGGCACGGGCCAGAACATCGATATGGCGCTGCGCAACGAATCCTTCTCCGTCTTCGGGCAGATGGATATCGAACTGGCCAAGCGGCTGACGCTGACGTTGGGGGGCAATTACACCCGCGACAAGAAGAAGTTCGCCACCGATGTCACCTCCTACGATCCGTTTTCGGCCATTGATTTCGATGCCGCGCAATATGCGCCGCTGCGTTACAACCTGATCTATCAGGGGGCGCTGAACAGCGGCCTCGCCGCAGCGCAGGCCGCGGCCTATGCCACGGCGAACATGAACAATCCGCGGGCCAATCCGCTGGGCGGGCTGCGCACGCTCCAGTTGTTCCCGCCGTTCGTCAACCTGCCCAACGCGGCGGAAGACGGAAAGACCAGCGACAGCAATTTCAGCTATACCGTGCGGCTGGCCTACGATGCCAGCGATCACGTGAATATCTATGCCAGCTATGCGACAGGCTTCAAAGCAAGCTCGGTCAATCTCTCGCGCGACAGCCGACCGCCGCTTTCGGCGGCGAGCGGGCTGGCGGGGGCGGGGCTGCTGGTGCCCAATCTCCAGTACGGTTCGCGCGTGGCCGATCCGGAAAAATCGCGGGTCATCGAATTGGGCGCCAAGGGCAACTGGCGCACCTATTCGGTCAATCTCGCGGTGTTCTATCAGGAGATCAAGGGCTTCCAGTCGAACATCTTCCTGGGGACGGGCTTTGCGCTCGCCAATGCGGGCAAGCAATCGACCTATGGCGTGGAATTCGAAGGCACCGCCCGCCCGATCCCGCCACTGACGCTGGGCGTGGCGATCACCTGGCTCGACCCCAAGTACAACAGTTTCGTGGCGTCGGCCGTGGGCGATCAGTCGGGCCGCCGCCCGCCGGAAATCCCCCGGTGGTCGACCACGTTCAGCGCGCAGTGGGATCAGGATCTGGGCAACGGGGATCGCCTGATCCTGCGCGGTTCCTATCACTATGAATCGCGCTCTTGGGCGGTGGAAGGCCTGCCCGGCTTCATCGCGCGCGATACGGCGGGCAATCCTGTCGATTACAAGCCCGCGATCGAGGCGGCGAGCCATTTCAAGCGCCAGGTCGATGAAGTCGATGCCTCGCTTACCTATGCGATGCGCAACGGGCTGGAACTGTCGATCTGGGGGCGCAATCTGCTCGATGACCGGTACTTCAACCGGATCTTCGATTCCGTGGCGCAGCCGCTGGCGATTTCGGCCTATCCGAACCAGCCGCGCACTTATGGCGCGTCCGCCCGCTTCAAGTGGTAGCATCCGCGCCAAGGCAACTTTACGAAAGGGAGGCTGGGGCAGCCTCCCTTTTTTGTTTACCGGGAAGCGTTTACGCGGCATGAAATCAACATTCGCCGAGCGTTTTTCGCTTAGACGTTTGTTCGGCCACGACCCGTTCGTGCCGTATCCGAGGGGACTTTACATGGAATGGATGCTTCTGCCGCTGAAGCGGTATGCGGACTTTTCCGGCCGTTCGCGGCGCATGGAATATTGGATGTTCACGCTGTTCAACGTGCTGGTGGTGGCCGGCCTTGCGATTGTGCTGGGTGCCATCGGCTATGCCACGGGCAGCTTTCAGGGTTCCACCCCGCCGGTTTTCTTCATGATCGTCCTGGGGATCGTGGCGCTCGGTTATATGGCGGTGTTCCTCGTCCCGTCGATCGCGGTGGTCGTCCGCCGCCTGCATGATCGCGATATGTCCGGCTGGTGGTATCTCGGGATTATCGTGGCCAGCATGATTCCGATTGTCGGCACGCTTGCCTCCATCGCGCTGCTGGTGCTGATGGTTCTGCCCGGTACGCCGGGCCCCAACCGTTTCGGCCCGGACCCGAAGGACCCGGCCAACGCGGCGGTCTTCGCCTGAATGATCGAGAGCGGGCGGGCGTTCAGCCCGTCCGTTCCACTTTTCCGCCGCTGACGCGCCAGACGGCGAGATCGGTGGCAATGGTTGCGAACGGGGCCCGCTCCGTCCCCGTCATCCACACTTGCGCCGCGCCCAGCCGCAACCGCTCGAACAGGGCCTCGCGCCGCACCGGGTCGAGATGGGCGGCGACTTCATCCAGCAGCAGCACCCCGGGCCGCCCGCGCGCCGCCAGCCCGGCATGGGCCAGTGTGATCGCGATCAGCATCGCTTTCTGTTCCCCGGTGGAGCAATACGCGGCCGGGATATCCTTGCCCGCCATCATGACGGTGAGATCATCGCGATGCGGCCCGTTCAGCGTGCGCCGCGCGGCGCGGTCGCGGGGGCGCTGGCTGCGCAGTTCCATGGCCAGCGCCTGTTCGCTGTCAGGGGCGTTCGCCGCATAGTCCAGGGCGGGGCGGGCGAAAGGCTGATCGGGCAAGGCTGCCAGTTCCCCCATCAGGCGTTCCACCAGCCGCGCCCGGCCAGCCGCCAGCGCGGCCCCATGCTGGGCAAGACCGGCCTCGACCGCGTCGAGCCATTGCGGATCGGGTTCGCTGTCGCTGTCGAGCAGCCGGTTGCGTTCGCGCAGCGCCGCTTCGTAGCGTGAGGCATGGCGGGCATGCGCGGGATCGAGCGCGAGGGCGAGCCGGTCCATATACCGCCGCCGCGCGCCCGCGCTGTCGGTGAACAGCCCGTCCATCGCCGGGGTCAGCCAACTGACCGCCAGCCATTCGCCCAGCGCCATGGCGCTGCTGTCGGCGCCGTTGATCTGGACGAGGCGGCGCGTCAGGCGATCTTCGCGCGTCCCGGTGCCGATCAGTACGGGCTCGCCGCCATCTCCGCTATCCAGCCGGGCGCTGATGGCAAAGCCGCTTGCCGGGCCGCCACCGGCCTGCTTCTGAGGGATATCGGTCAGCGCCGCGCGGCGCAGCCCCCGGCCGGGGGCGAGCAGCGAGAGAGCTTCCAGCACGTTCGTCTTGCCGGCGCCGTTTTCACCGATCAGCAGATTGAAATGGGCTGTCCCGTCCAGTCTGCTTTCGCCATGATTGCGGAATCGCGACAGAGTGATGCGGTCGAGCGCCATGGCCAAACGCGATCAACGCGTGGAGGCGAAAGGTGAAAAATCGGTGTCGCTGTCGAACACGTCGACCCCTTCGCGGTCTTTCAGCCAGCCGACGACGACGTAGGTCAGCGGGGTCAGCAGCACTTCCCATCCGGTCTTGATCAGCCACTGCGAAATGACGACCTGCATGAGTTGTTCCGGGGGCCATCCGGCCAGCCCGTAGAAAGCGAGCGGATAGAAGATCAGACTGTCGAACCCTTGCCCGATCACGGTGGAACCGATGGTGCGGGTCCACAGGTATTTGCCGCCCGTCCACACTTTCATCCGGGCAAGGACATAGGAATTAGCGAATTCCCCCACCCAGAAGGCGAAAATCGACGCCACGACGATGCGCCAACTGTTGCCGAAGACGAATTCGTACGCTTCCTGTCCCGGCCAATCCTTCGCGGGCGGCAGGGACACCACCACCCAGGCCATGAAAGCCATGAAAGTCAGCGCGGCGAAACCGGTCCAGATCACCCGGCGGGCGTGGGCATAGCCATAGACTTCGGTCAGCACGTCCCCGATGATGTAGCTGATCGGAAAGAACAACACCCCGGCACCGAACGACCATTCCATGCCGTTGGGCAGCGTGATGAAGCTGGGCTTGGACGCGCCGATGATATTGGACAGCAGCAGAATGGCCACGAACGCCGCCATGACGAGATCGTAATAGCGAAATTGCCGTCGCGCGCCTTCCCGGCCTTCGATCCGTTTCGGTTCATGCTCCATGGCGCAACTGCCTATAGTGATTTGCCACGCAGGAAAAGCACGCTATGGCACCCCCGGCCATTCGGCCAGCGCGCCCTTAGCTCAGCTGGATAGAGCACGGGACTTCTAATCCTGAGGTCACAGGTTCGACTCCTGTAGGGCGCGCCACCTTAAAAATTATTGTTTTCTAATCAACATCTTCTTGGCGGTTAGCCAAATCGGTTTTGTATTGGGTAGCCAAACCCATGGCTGTATCGGCCAGTCGCACCTGTTCCGCATCGCGCGTATATCGCGCCACTTCGGCGTCACTGGAATGCCCGGTAATCGATTTGATCAACTGATTTGATAGACCCAATTCAGCCAAGCGTCGGGCGCAAGCCTTCCGCAGCCCGTGCATTGAATAGCCCTGCAAGCCCGACGCTCGGCACGCATCGCCAAACCAATTGCCGAAGCCATTGCGGGTCCGAGGCACGCCCAGTCTGGTGACGATGTAGGCGAGGTGCCCACTTGGAGTGGCTGCGATGCTTTTTGCCAAATCAGGATGGATCGGAATGCGAAGCTCCTTGCTGGTTTTCACCTGCGTGATTCGGATGCGTCCCTTCTCGACATGCTGCGGGCCCATGCGACAGACATCGCTTTTGCGCTGGCCGGTATAAAGCGCCAGATCGAAAGCAAGCCGCTCCTGTGTGCCGATAGGCCAACGCGCCTGGAACGCCGCAATATGCTCCTCTTGCCATGTCTGATAACCACCAGTGCGCGACTTCACCCCGCGCACCACACGGGCAGGATTATCGTTGCGCATTCCCATGAGGATGGCGAAATCGAACAGTTGGCCGAGGCGCTTTTTCAGGTTGTTGGCCGCTGAGGGCGTCGCCTGCATCTTCGTCATCAGATTGGCGACGTGCTTCGCATTCATGCCTGCAACCGTACGGTTCCCATATGTCGCTCGAAACCGCTCCAATTCGCCCCTGTAGATCCGTTGCGTCTGTGGCTTGGTGTCTTTGAAGTATGCGCTCTGATAGAAGCGGGAGATCAGATCGTCGAAAGTGCCGGGCACGGTCTTTGCCTCAGCGGCCTCTATCCTGCCGTTTTCCAGCCACTCCTTATAGATCTGCGTAAATTCAGCAGTCCCGGGCACCTCTGAAACGTAGGCCGTTTGCCATCCTGTACGACGCAGACGCACGCGTTCTCGGCCATGGCGGTCTTTGAACGCGCTGGCGAATTTGGGCAGAACATTATTCATTCGAGGTCGGCCCATTCATTCACTTCCGATGCTGATTTGGGCGATCCGGTAATAATGACGATTTTCCCGTTGGGGTCTATCTCGATTTTGGCGATGGGGAGACCTGCAGCGATAGTGCCTGCCGCCGCGCGCTTCACATCGGCCTGTTTGAAGCGAACGTGCGCCGTCATCCGTCCATCTCCTCTGCGATAGCCCTGAGAGAGGCGGATGTCTTCTGACGGGCTGCGTTGCTGATCGTGTGATCTGGCGCCCAATAGGTTTGATCATGTCCAGATGCCGTGGTGTAAACCACCTTGGTTCCTGCATGGTTGGCGCGGACACTGACGTAATCATCATCGGGCTTGAACAGCGCTAGTTCAGCCAGCACATCAATTTCGTTGCTGTAACCGCGCAGGGCTTCGCACCGTTCTGCGAGCGCAATGAGGTCTGCTTTGGTCATGTGGAATCCCCCGAATAATCAGGTAGCAGCGCGGGCATTTCCCTAGTCTTGTATGCATGCGCGATGCGCGGCTTAGCTTCTTCGCTGACTGTGCGACCGTTCGGCAGGACGATGTGCGCCATGAATTCGTCGTCAAACTCGCTGATCCCGCTTTCGATGGCTTCCATCTTGGCTTTGATCACCAGCGCCAGCGCCCGCCACCGTTGGCGGCAGGCCTGCTCCCATTCCTTTAGCGCCGCGTCCGCTGTGCGCATGCCTCGGCTATGGTGCGTGAACCGCTTTTCATCGCGCGCTGGCATCGGCAGCACAAACTTGACCTGCCGCTCGTTCATCGCGAACGCGATCACGGCGCGGGTAGCATCCCAGCCCGACATGAAGCCGGATGCGCCATAGCGCTCGATCAGTCGTTCAATTTCGGCCTTGCTGTTGGAGACCGATACGGACGTGTTTTCGGCGTACCTGCTCACGCGTCACCGCCTTTCTGCCGCTCGGCTAGGAGGGCGTCGGCGTTAGACAGTTCGAGCAGGACATCGGCGTGACAATGCTTGTCCAGCGGGCACCAGCACGCGAGGTTCTTTCCGCGCAGTTCGGGCAACTCGTCCAGCATCTTGGCGCGGGCAGCGGCAGATTCTTCGCCATCCCAATTGTTACGCCAGTAGGGCGTGGCGAGCCATACGCGAAACGCGCCAGCACACCGCTCGCGAAGCTCGTCTGCCGTGCCAATATAGCCTGCTTCAGCGCAGCCGAATGGCGTAAACGGATTGCCCCATTTTGTGGGCCTCGCCACGCTCACTGTATTGGGCGGCATCTTCCAGCCCTTCTTACGGGAAAGCTGCACGCGCATGGGAGCGCTCGTGTTCTCAACCATGATCGGCTCCTGTTCCTTTGAGGGCTTGGCGGATAGGTTCGACATCACTTTGGTCAGCGCGAGGGAACGACCGGATTTTCAGGTCAGCCCAGACCAGCGCCTCTCTCAGCCGTTCAATTTCGGCTCCTCGGATGCGGCGATCTATCAGAACAGCGATTTCGAGCGCGAGTGGATCGATTGCCGATTCCTGTGGATCAAGACCAAGCAGATAAGCGGGGGAGACGCCTAATGCGCGAGACAAGCCCCACACAGCCTTTACGGTTGGGTTCCGGCTGCGGCCTTGCTCAAGTTCCCACACGTGGCTCTTGGTGAAGCCCGATGCACTAGCCACATCATCCAGTGACATTTTGCGGGCGCTCCGCGTAGAACGAATGCGCTCTTGCATGCCGGAGAAGTCGAAATCGCTCATGACGCGCCTCCCGAACGGATGGCTGACGCCTCCATCATCTTGCGGCAGAACTTGCATGTCACTTCAGCATCGCTGTCAGCGATATTCATCCCATCGACGCTATTCCGGTTCATACGGCCGCAGAGGGTTGTGTTCCTCACTGCGCCAATGCTGCGCATTTGAACCTGCTTGCCCTTATGAAGAACCATGCGCGCCTCCCGACCGGCTGGCGGCGGCAATGTCTTCGGCGGCGACCATTCGGCCATACGAGTGATCGCCAGGGATATGGCGAACGGCAAACCTATCCGCGATCTTCGCGCACCGTTCCCGCTCCACCGTCACGGCATCTGCTGTCGGGTGGGAGAGGCGTTGGAGCATGGCAATGGCATCGCTGTTTGACCAGTCGTGGTCCTCTTCGAGATAGGAACCATCGATACGGCCGCGCTGGTGGCCTTCGCGATACGCCGCCTCCACCAACTCCCGAACCTCATCCGCTGCGGGAGCCTCCACCTTCGCCACCGGAATAGGCAGTGCGCTGCCAGTGGGCTTGCTGGCCTGCTTGGCACGAATTTTCTCAATGACCACCGGTTGAAGGATGCGGGCCAGTTCGGTTTCCGCTGCCTGCTCCATGTCCAGACCGTGCGGATTGCAGAGCGCGGCCAGCGTAACCATGACGCCGCCAACTTCCTGCGATGGTTCGCCTACCGGCCTGCTGAAAACGTAATCGACAAGCGCATGGGCGCGGGCTGCGTCGTACCCACAAGCCTGTACCAGTTCCAAGGCTTCTTCGATGAACCGGTCAGAACGCTCCAACTTGCCAGCTACGATTTCAGGCGTGAAGCACTGCTTCATCCAGTCGCCAACGCGATGCTGAAACGGCACCTTCGGCGGCATCGCTGCGAGGGCGGCGCGGGCAATATCGCGGCACTTTTCAGCAAAATCCCACGTGTAAGAGATCGACCCGTCGCGACCGGATAGTGTATCCATCCCGTGTTTCGGCATCCGGAGAATCTCACCCGACTGAGGGGGAGTAAGTTTTTGCGCGATGATGAACGCCGCCCGCTCCACCGCATCTTGCTCGGGCGCGGGAGGGGATTGGAGGGCGGTGAGCGCCTTATCGTGGTAAGCCTTCGCCCCAGCATCCAGGCGCAGGTGAAAGAGGCTCTCATGCACGAGTGCCTGCAATCCCACCACATCACCACCCACAGGGGCAGGCGCTGGGGTGCGGAGGGCGGCTAACTCTCCCCGGAGGCGTTCGACTTCGCGTAGGGCCGCCTGTGTCCGTTCTCGACCATGGAATGTGGATGACAGTCTGGATGCGCGGGCGTCAAACAATTCGCGTTCAGCCCGTTCAAGCTCCCGCACGAGCACGTTGTTGTCGTCAGCCACGGCGGGCCTCCTTTGTGATGAGAATTTCGCGGATCGCATCCAGCTTCCGGCGCAAACGATTGACTTCCGGCAAGTTGGCGGCCGGTTGATATGGTTCGATGCCGAACTGTCTGGCCTGTTGGATCGCGCAGGGGCCACACCGGACAAGTACGCCATATTCGAAACAGCTATCGGGCGTTGGGCAGATGCCTTCAACGTCATCGCGCCAAAGCATCCGCTGGTGATCTGTCATTGTGCGGCGTTCGCGCTCGCTCAGCCCCTCAGCGATCTGCTCAGGCGTCTGCATGATGTCAGGCATGGCCTTTGTCTCCCCGAGCGTAGTCGCCGCACCAATCGTGGAGCCGGACCCAAGGCCAAACGGTCATCGTCGGAGCGTGGAGCCCACCAGTGATAAGCGGTGCATGACGGCGGCACTTGAAGGTCAAACCCTCGACGCCTGCTATGCCATGGTCGGCAGGCTTATAGACACCACCGCGAAAGCGGCAGGTTTCGCATGTGTCAGCCGTCATGGGCTTCGCCTTTCAGGTGGGCGTTGGAGCGAAGGGCTTCGGCAATCTGGCCACAGGCAAACCGTTCCTGAAACGATGACAGCGGCTGCCCAGTCGCATACTCCGGCGAGAGGAAATCCTGCTGCTGTTGCTCGGCAAGCTTGATTACCTTCACGGTCGTTTCGCGGATGGCGGATAGGGCTGCTTGGACCTCCGGAAGTTCATTCCACCAAGTGATGTCCTCGGGTTCCATGCGGAGTTGGCGACCTACGATCTTCCTCGCCAGCGCCAGTTCTTCGGCGGTCGGGGTCGTGACGGGGGGAGTCATCACTTTTCCCCGGCCGGGGTTATTAGCCCCGGCCGGTCCCTGGTGATCTTGCGCTCGTAGAATGGCCGTCCATCGGCTCCGCGAAGGGGCCAAGATGTGTCTGCCGAACGGCGCTGGGTTGCGTGGCGGTTGATCGGGGCTTGCTGGGGGATCATGAGAACACCGCTTCCAGCAGCACGACCGCGAACGGGATGAGGCTGACGCCTGCGATCATCAGCAAAAATCCGAGCAGATTTTCGCCGGTGAAAGCATCGCGAAGGGTGGGGCGCTCGTTCACAGCACATGCCTCCGCAGATCGGCGGCAGTCAGACCGTGTTCGAACAGCAGGTGATCGATGAGAGCCTGTCGGGCTTCGTCCGCTGCAACCTCAAGCGACCATTCGCCATTGGCTTTGGTCAGCGCCTCAGATGCTTCCGCTGCCGCCAACCATAGATCGCGAAGAGTCGGCGCGGGTGGCGGGAGCAGATGAGCATACGCCGGGCGGATTTGGGCGAGGGCGCTCATTCTCCTTCTCCCTCAATGCGGGAGAGAAGGGCGCGCACTTCCCGCTGGGCCTCTGAGATGGCGTTGCAGCCCTGCGTCATGCTGTTCCATTTGCGGCCAGCGATTTTGCGCAGCAGTGTCGCCATTTCAGGAGCGGCGGCTATCAGGCGGCCTTTGCGGGCGCGATCTGCACCCTTCGGCTGCGCGACTATCGACCCATTCGCATCCACAACGTATTCGAATGCGAATTCAGCCGGATCGGTGACGTAAGTCCAAGGTGTCATGCCGCCACCTGTGCAGGCACGTAGCTTTCAGAAGCGCGGGCGATGAAATCATCACGCCATGCCTGATAGCTGTTGTGGAAAGCGATATCCGCGTGGAAGTGAAGACGGGCACGGGTCAGGCCCAGCTTCTCATTGTAGAAGCGCGGATAGACAACGGTATCGAGATAAAGCTGCCGGTCGGTCGGCTTCATGTCCGCCATGGCTGCGTAGTCAGCAGCGGTAAGCTTGAACTTTGCCATCGAATGTCTCCCATCGGGAGCCGGGGTCTGCGCTTTCGGCTCGTCCGGCTGATGGGATTAAGCTACGTTTATCGTAGCGATATGTCAATACGGAAATCGTAGCATTATTTCAGCACATCAAAATCTCATTGCAAACACGCGCCTGTCTGGCTTGATGGGGGCAGGGGAATCGGAGGGGCCGACTGCAACTAATGTGTTCTCATGAACGTCGCAGAGATTGACGCGCTTCTCCTGAGCGAGCGGAAGCGCTTGCCCGCTGCGCCTCAATGGCTCCCGCACAAGTCTCGTGTAGGAGAAATGAAAACCCGCATCCCGATTGAGGTCGATGGAGTGTCCAGCGGTGCCGAGATCGAGGTGACCATCCGCACTGCCATTCCCGAATACATCGTTATAGTACTGCTCGCACCCGAGTGTGTTGCGCGGCTCTGCATTGGGTCTGGACATCGGAATCGTATCACTGGCGAAACGATCAGTACTGCCCACTTCCACCGATGGGCGGACAACCGACATTTGACGGCTAGAAATCGCGCAATCCTGCCGTACGCTGAGATTCTGCCTACAGAAATTGACACACGCGAAGCAGCGTTCGTTTGGTTTTTACGCCAAACCGGCATAGAATCGCCAGCATGGCTCCCCATCGTGTGGCCGGGCCAAGGAGGACTATTCTAATGGATTGGCAGGAGATCAAGGAGGCCCTTTGCGCATCCCGCGATTTTACGCCTGTCCACGATGGCGTGCGCGTTTTGGCCGACACGATGATGCCCTCCGGATTGTTGATCCATATCCATATTCAGATGCGTGACGGATTGCTGTTCATGCATGATAACGGCGCCGCATTTGACGAACTATCACAGCATGGGAAGTCATTCCCTGCAGTCGGACATGTACGCAGATTGTTGACGGAGACTGGCTTTCGGCTGACGCCGGAAGGAGAAATTTTCCGGGACAGAATTAAGCTGAATGATGTCGGTATTGGCGTTGCTTTGGTTGCCGATGCGAGTTTGCGAGCAGCGCAATACATGTTGGCGCACAGCAAAGTTCGGGTCGGCCAGCCACTGGATGTGCGCGTTCGCGATGCTTTGCGGCAGCGTTTTCCTGAAGGCACCCCAAACTTCAAGTTTACCGGCCATGCTAAACAGCAGACTTTTGACTTTGGCATTGAGCAAGACGGTGAAGTGATTTTGGTCGATGCTGTGAGCCCCGACTCCTCGTCCGTCAATGCGGCCATTGTTAAAAGCCTTGATGTAGTTCGGGCACAAGAGCTTCGTGCACGGCCTATCCTCGTTTACGATGAGCGAGATGGATGGACCTCTGATGCAATGAACTTGCTGGGTATGGCGGCCGGTGAGCGGATGTCGTTTGCGCGCGTATCCGAAGGCCGTTTGTTGGCTGCCTAACCCAGTTCAGATTTGAATTTTCACGCCCTCAGCAATTCAACCGCCCATACCTCTCCACCGCCATCCCCGCTTTCACCATGGCGCAG
Source organism: Caenibius sp. WL (assembly GCF_019803445.1). NCBI lineage: Bacteria > Pseudomonadati > Pseudomonadota > Alphaproteobacteria > Sphingomonadales > Erythrobacteraceae > Caenibius > Caenibius sp. WL. The sequence goes on along the minus strand of NZ_CP081844.1, from coordinate 2,971,939 downwards.
GATAGGTCCCGGCCGCCTGCCCAGCAGCGCATGACGGGCCGCCCGTAGTGATCCGTTTCGAAATGATCGCATTCCAGCGTCCTGTTGCCGATCAGGCGTTCCAGGTATGCCTTGCTGGCGTAGGGATCGCCCGGGGTGCAGACACGGCCTTGCCGACACGCTCCGGGCATCTCAGGTGCGTCCACACCGAATAGCCTGGTGCTCTTGGCGTATCCGTCGCAGCGGAAGGTGTCGCCGTCATGGACCCACTTCACCCGGCACATGACCGTCTGTGGCTCCTGACCGAACGCCATGGAGTAAGCGCCAAGGAACATGGTCGCAAAGGCGAGGACGCAGAAGGAAAGGACGATGGCGAAGCTGATACGGGAGGGCATAAATCCTCGATTCATCGTAGGAAAAATCCTACATATGGGAAAGAAATCCTACGCGTGCATCGGTAGTTTCCTACAGGTTTCCATTATGGCATATTGAGAACGAATCGGGAACATTGATTCGCGCGAATAAGGAGAAACACATGCGCCGCATCAAGCTTGCGTCACCAGAGTGTGCGGGCGGGTGTGAGCCGTGCTATCTGGACTGCGCGATCACGCGGCAGACTATTGCGGCTTTGAATCGCGAAATCGAAGAGCTGCTGCGCGAGCGGCCACCTTTATCGCATCCTCGGTGGCGTGACTGGAAACGGAGTTATCAAGCAACTCAAGAGCATATGACAGCGCTTGGGCTAAGGCTTTCCGAGATTGATCCGTCAGGCGGCCGGGCGGCACCAATGGTAGCAAAAGTTCCCCTAAAATCGGCTCAAGCGTTTCTGCATTAGGGGTCACCAGCGAGGTAGCCTCAAGGCCGAAATGTTCGACGAGAACCTTCATTTCGTCGATTGTGATCCGACGCTTGCCGGAAAAGCACTCTGCTACCCGAGAGGTCGGCAGATTGAGCAGGCGCGCAATGTCCGCATTCGTGGTCTTTTTTGCCGCTTTGAGGCTCTCGAGCGCGGTGATCAGACCTTTAGAATCTAGCATTCCTGCATAATGGCAGGGCACGCGTAGCGCGTCCGCAACGAACATCGTATTACATGCTTGCCAATATGCTACGGTTATCGTAGCATTGGGTTATGTTCACGGCATCCGACATAATCAACGCACTTGGCGGTTCGGCCGAACTGGCGCGCGGGACCGGCTTTCCGCTCACTACAATCGAAAGCTGGAAGACTGTCAATTTCATTCCCGAGTGGCGCCGCCCCCCGATCCTTGAGCTAGCGCGAAAGAAGAAGCAGCGGATCACCGCAGACGATTTTCCGCCGAAAAGTGCGCGTGTCTCATCCCCCCAACCCAAGGGGAGGGCTGCATGATCTGGGTGTTGATCGCCGTTGGCCTGACGGTACTCGCATGCACAAGCGTAGCGGGTGCAATTGTCGCCGGACTTTGGATCGGCACGGGCATCTATCTCACGGTCAAAACGCAAAGCCGTGGTTGGTACGCCGATCTCGTGTTCGTGTTCGTCTGGCCGATCCACTGGATCATGGAGCGGTAGATGCAGGACGGCATCACCACCCCCATGGCCGGGGTACTGCAATCCACCCCGGCCACCCAGCTTTTCGATGACCGCCTTGGCCAACGTGCCGAAGGCTTCCGGTCTGTTTGTCCTTCCTTCCATTGCGATGGGAATACCCATGGATAGCAACACTGTAGTTCCGAATGGCAAGCTTCCGAGCGAAGCGCAGTACCGGGACAATCTCATTCTCGGGCTGTCGCGCGTCAGCGCCAGGCATGGGCGGGGGCAGGTGGCCGACAAGTCGGGCCGGACCACGCGCGCGCTCGACAAGCTTTTCTCGGGCGGCTCGCACGATACCACCGGCAAGGGCCTGCTCGACTTTCTCGCTGCCGATCTGACGGCGCTGGACGAAGTTCTTGCGCTTTATGGCGTCGGTATTCGTCCGCTGCGCAACGAAGCGGCGAACGATCTTCACACGATTTCCAGCCTGTCGAACCTCGCGGGCCAGTTCGCTGCGGCGCTGGAGGACGGCCATCGCTGCCATGTCGAAACGCTTCAATTGGCCGATGCCGCGCGTCCCCTGATGAAAGCGCTCGGGGCCATTTGCTCCGAGGCCGACCAGATCAAGGGGGCGGCATGAGCAGCCACTGCATCGAAAAGCCGCACGAACACGAGCGCATAATGACGGAGGCCAGTGAAGCTTTCGCCACCCGCATTGCTCTGGCGCGCAGCGGTGTCGCGCTGAAACCGAAGAATGACCTAATCTGGCGCATTCCGTTTCAGGGCAGGCCGTGGCCGGTCGGGTCCGACAAGTGGCGGCGCGGCGAAGCCGTGCGCAAGGCGTTCGAGCAGCGCGAAGCCCTTGTCGAAACACTTCGCGTCAGCCGCGATCCGTGCCCGCGTTGCAACACCCGCAAAGACATCGGCTGCAAGCATTTCCCGCTGGAGGTGCAGGTATGATCGCGCGCGCTCTTCGAAAGATTGAGGCGGACCTCGCCAAGCTGCTCGCTGAGCCGGACCTCATCACTGAGGAAACGCTCGCGCAAATCAGGCGTCAGGTCGCGGCCCAGGCTGAAATGCTGGAATTGGGATTGGAAGAATGACGAAGTATTCCGCCAAACGCACTGCGTGCGCGCATGGTCATGTCCATGACAGCAAAATCGAAGCGGCGCGCTGCGACACGCTTCATACGCTGCAACAGACCGGGAATATCTCCCGTCTGGAAATGCAGCCGGAATTTCCCATCGTTATCGATGGTCGGCACATCTGCACATACCGTGCTGACTTCGCGTATTTCAGTTCGACGTGCCGCATCGTCGAAGATGTGAAAGGCGTGCTGACGCCGGTCTACCGCCTGAAGAAGAAGCTCGTCGAAGCCCTTCATGGTGTTGTCATTGCCGAGTTTCCTCCGCGCAAACGAAAGGCACGGAAGGCGAAGAAGGCGAGGGCGGCCGCATGAACGCCTTTGCGAAACACGGGATCGATCACCTGTCAGCATCGTCGGTGAACCTTTTCATCGCACAGCCGGCACTCTGGTGCGCATCATACCTGATGAAGAAGCGGACTCCGGTAGGCCCGGCCGCGCATCGGGGAACGGCAATCGAATGCGGCGTTGAGGCTGGCCTGTTTGCGCCGGATATGCCGATTGAGGAATGCCAGACACTTGCGCTTGAGAAGTTCCATTCTCTCACGCGGCTGTCTTCTGACCCCCGTATTGAAAAGGAGCGCGGATCTATCGCGCCGTCCGTGGCGGTCGCTCTTGCGGAACTGCGCCAATACGGCGTCCCCGCTGCCCCGGAAGGCGGCGAACGCCAGCACAAGATGGTGATCGATCTTGCCGGTCTTCCCGTCCCGGTTTGGGGATATCTCGACTTCTACTGGGAACAGCACGGCATCATCGGTGACCTCAAGACGGTCGGCCGTATTCCCTCGCAGATCAGCGATGCGCACGCCCGTCAGGGTTCGCTCTACACCCGACACGGATCGAACCTTCAGGTTCGTATGGCCTATGTGTCGGCCAAGAGCATCGCTGTTTACGTCATTGAGGATTCCGCCGCTCACCTGGCGAGTTTCGTCCGTGCCGCGCAGGCTATCGAGCGCCTGCTCTCGCTGAGCGATGACCCGGAATATCTGACCCGCTGCTTCGCGCCGGACCTCTCCAGTTTTTACTGGGGCGATCAATCTGCGCGCCGCATCGCCGCTGAAATTTGGGGCGATTCGGCATGACGCGCTCTTCCGAGCATTCCCCTTCCTGCGACTGGCCAACGGATCAGTACGACTGGGAATGTTCCTGCGGTGCCGTGCGCACCCGCCACCAGTTCTCGCCCCAAGGGCGGAAGGCACCTGCCGGGCCACATCGGCAGACACAACGAGTGAAGAGGAATGAACAATGGGCTTTATGAGCAACCCCGCTTCGGGCGGTGATTTCAAGGTCTACGTGAAGTACAACGCCAAGGCCGGTCGGTTCTATACCAAGGAGGACAAGCCGGAGGCGGCGGAATTTGAAGTTACCAACTTCACCGCGATCTTCGACATGGACAATCTCAAGACGGGTTGGTTCCTGTTCGCGCCGGGCGTGGCCCCGGTGAAGAACATGGACCCCTCGCTCTCCGAAGCAGCGCCAAAGCCCGGCGAAGGGTTCAAGCGCGGGTTCGAACTGGACGTGTTCAGCGAAAAGAACCTCATGGGCGTGCGGGAGTTTTCTTCGACCGCAGGCGCCGTGATCGACGCGATGAACGATCTTTACGACCACTGGGCGGCCGACAAGGCTTCCAATCCGGGTAAGCTGCCCGTGGTGAAGTGCGTTGGCGTTACCCCGGTGACCAACAAGCACGGCACCAACTATCGCCCACAATTCGAAATCGTATCCTGGGCTGACCGGCCTTCGGAACTTGGCGGCGGTACGTCCCAGGCCGCTGCGCCTGCGGCTGCATCTGCACCGGCACAGAGCCAGCACACCCCTCCGCCTGCGGCACAACCCGTGCCCGCTGCTGCGGAAGATGACGTCGATTTCTGATGAAGCGGGGTCCGTTCGGTTCGAGCGAACGGACCCCTGACACGAAAGCCGAGTGAAGAGAATGGCAACCGTGGTGCAACCGATCATAGAGCCGGATACCAGTGCGATCAAAGAGCATCTGGACACGCTTTTTGCGCCTTGCGCAGAGGAGTATCCGCAAGGCTTGATCGAATTGCGCTACGGTGCCGCCTTCACCAGCGCCTATTTCAGCGCCCATCCCGAAGGGATCGCCGAGGCCGCCGCCTTCGCCGCGAACCGCAATCGGGAAGGGGCGAACGTCTATGTCGGCGTAAACCCGCGCAAGCCCGCAACCAAAGGCGCCGCAAACGATAGCGACGTCGCTATCGCGTTCTACCAATTCGCCGATCTTGACGATGCCGAAGCCGTCGAAATGGCGGGGCAGCGTCTCAAGGCCTTGCCGCCGACGATGACGGTCACAACAGGACTGGAACCACATCGTCGTCCGCACTTTTACTGGCAGCTTGAAGAGCCGGTCGGCAACATGGCTGCGTGGACCGAGCGGCAGCGCGGTATCGCCCAATCTCTGGGCGGGGATGCAGTCATCAATCCCTCGCGCATCATGCGCCTCGCAGGGACAGTGAACTATCCGCCCCAGCATAAGCTCGCCAAGGGTTACCGCATGGAGCTGACTTCGCTCCGCACGCGGTTCAGCGACGAACGCGAACCGGTTACGCCGGATCAAATCACGGCTGCATTTCCGGGGCGTTCCAGCGCAGGCGATCACGTCAGCCCTGGTGCCGGTCAATCGACGTTGTCGGCTATGAGGCGCACACAAGTCGGCGATCTGATCGACGCGTGCCGCCGAGGCGATCAATGGCACAACAACATGATCCGCCTTGTCGCTCATCTCGCGGGCAAGGATCGCACGAGTGCTGAAATCTTCGCGATAGCCGATCACATCACTTTGCCCGGCTACTCCGTTCAGCAAACTCTCCGGGAAATGCAAACCGCGCTTGAAGGCGCGCGCACCAAATACGGGTTCGCCGAACCGGTCGATGATGTCGAGACAGAGGAAGCGGGTAGGGAAGAAGCAGACAGCATCTTTCCCCTGCTTGATTTCGATGAGATCGATCGTCTCCCGCCTCCGACCTGGCTCGTCCACGAAATGATTGCCGAGCAAGGACTGAGTGTCATCTACGGCGACCCCGGCGCGGGCAAATCATTCATCGCTCTCGATATGGCGCTGCGCGTCGCTATCGGCATGGGCTGGCACGGCACGCAGTCCATGCAAACCGGCGTGCTCTACATTGCCGGTGAGGGCTCTGCGGGCCTTGCGAAGCGCATCAAGGGCTGGAAACGCGAACACGGGTTGGAAGGTGCGGATGCGCCGTTCCTCCTGCTTCCTATCGCCGTGCAGCTTTTGGACGAGAAGCATCGGGCCAAGCTGGTCCGTACTATCGACGCTGCAATAGCGCGCGCAGGCTTCAAGATCGGACTTATTGTCATCGACACTGTTTCTCGCGCGCTCGCTGGCGCCGACGAGAACGGGCAGGAGTCGATGAGCGCCTTCGTCGCGGCCTGTGACGAAATCAAACTCCATACTGGCGGCGCCGTCATCGGCGTGCACCACTCAGGCAAAGATAAGGAAAAAGGAATGAGAGGCAGCACAGTCCTTTTGGGCGGCTGCGACGCGTCAATCAGGATATCGAAATCAGACGAAATAGTGACCTTGAAAACGGAAAAGCAAAAAGACGCTGAGGAAGCAGAACCGATCTACATGCGCATGAAAAAGGTAACGTGGGCACAGGGACTGGAAGAAGAGCAAAGCACACTGGTGCCGTTCCGTTCGGAGGCACCGGCCATTGAACGTGAAGACCTGAGCAATGAGCAAATAGCGAAAGCCTTCGGGATCATCGCCGACAAGTGGATTGAGGCTAGCCCGCTCTCCACAGCGCCGAATACTCGCGCACAGGGAAGGTATGCGCCAAGCGTCCTGTCCAGTGCTCTCGGGTGCCCCGAACGGCTGATTTCGACCTACCTCACATCGTGGCTGGAGACCGGGTGTCTGGCCATCGAAATAGCCGACCAGCACACGAAGTCGAAGGGGCTGCGTGTGCTCAATCCCATCATCAGAGGAGCATGAAATGACGCTGCGGAAGCCTTGCGGAAGTCTTGCGGAAGCTGCGGAAGTCGACTTCCGCAATCCGCTGAAACCCGCAGAAATCCTTGCGGAAGCCCTTTGCGGAAGTCTGCGGAAGTCTGCGGAAGCTCCTTCGGAAACCCGCAGAAATCCTTGCGGAAGTCTGCGGAAGTGTTGCGGAAGTAGACCCTCCCCCTACGGGGGAGCTTTCTGGGGCGCTCCCCCTCGGGGAATTTTTGCGTCGGGAGCGACGGCATGACCGGCGCACCGCCACCGACCAGGTCGATGATCGCCCGTGCCATCGGCGAGATCATCAAGACCGTCGATGAACACGCTCGCCAGACCAATCGCCGGTGGGGCTTCAATCGATTGCCCCATCTCGTTCCGCCGACGTGGACTGAGAAATTCGTTTCGCAGAAACGCAAATGGGAACTGGCCTGCTTCGAATGCGCTGGCTCGCTCAAGCAGAGCGATCTTGATCGCGTTCGCAAACATGGCGATGCCATGCTGCGTGCGTACGAGGCGCTGGAGCGGATCGCCATCGAAAGTGGCTTCTCGCCAGCACCGCCATCGTGGTGGGAATTCGAACTGAAAGACGGCACGCCGGTAATTCTCGTGCGCGATCGGGCCGAACTGGCGCAGGTCCAACCCGATGGCCGGGCGGTTCAGATATGGTCGCTCGAGGAGATCGCCGAAATCGTTTCGAAGTTCCCGGAGATTTCCCGCGCCAAGGATTGTTTCCCCGGCGCTGAGGTTATCCAGATGGGAACCAGCTTCAAGGTCCATGACGAGCTGAACGACAGTTTGGATGGCTTGCCGTTCGCGATGGAGGGGAACTGATGAGCAGCTTCGCTGGACGGACACAGGGGATGACTGGGACGTGGTTGCAGTACGGAGGGCGTGAGTGATGAGCAGGGCAGGGCGGAAACGAAAGCAGGGCGCACGCACAAAGTCAGGGCGTCTCTCCCGAGCGGCAATCAACTTCGACAAGGGCACGGAACGAGCGCAGGCGATGCAATCATTGTACGGTACGGACGGCGCCGATCAGATTGGGCGCGCCTATCGCTGGGGGTTGCTGGGTGAGGGGAATGAGGCAAAGGCCTTGCTTGATCTATCCCGCAAGCTTGCGAACGCGTACTGGCGAGCTTTCACTACGGGCCCCATAGTCAGCGCGATCGCTGACAAGACAGGTGGCAGCATCGTCGATCTGGATCACGAGAAGATCAAGCGGCAAGAGCAATGGCTGACGGAATGCTTGCGGTTCGTGGATCGGATGGGCGTTCGCCGGTCGTTCGACCAACTTGTCATTGACGTGAATCCGGATCACGGGCCGCCTTGGCTTGATAATCTCATCTTCGCTCGCCGTACCCATAAGCACGCCGACCCGATGGATGAAAGACGCCTGCGCGAAGCTCTCGACGGATTATGCGCTTTGATCGCTTGACACGGAACAAAAGGTGATTCAAAAGGACGAAATAGTAATTGGGGTGTCTCACGCTGATTACAAAAAATCGAAAACTATGCCCGCCAGAGCATTTTCGATGAATGGGTCGCGCACGGAAAGCCGGGCGCGGCCCTTTCGCTTCTTCAAGCTAGACCACGCTGGTTCCATTCACTCGATAGAGGTTGGCCGAAAGCCAGCGTGGTCAACCATTCGGCAGTCAGATCACTCCCTCTCTGACTGCCTTGCCCATCCACCCGACACAGACACCAGAAGCGCGACTTATGCGGCGCGCACGTGATCGCGTGTGCGATGGGCAGAAATTCATAGGGGTGGTCCTTTCAAAGCCGACAATGGCGGCGGCTTCGAGGGTCAGGCTGCTTTCACGAGTTAACGCTGTCCACCCCGCCGATAGGTTGTACGACCATCGGATAGTATCGTGGCGAAGCTTGGCAACGTCAGACCTAATTCATGGAGGCGTAGATGGCTAACCGCACCTTCCAAGATGACCAGATCGAAGAGCTGTTGGACCGCCTCGCCTCTGGAATGGAAAGCCTTGCCGCCATTTGCCGTGATCCGCGCATGCCGGGATTGCGTACGGTGTATGACTGGATCGAATGCGATCCTGAATTTGCCGCACGTTTCCGCGCGCGAAAGGCGATCGGTGTGCGGGCGATGGTCGATGACTGCAAGGAAATCGCGGACGAGCCTGTTCGTGACGCGGTTGAAGTCGCCAACAAGCGGGTTCGGATAGACACGCGGCTGAGGCTGGCTGGCAAATGGCTTCGGGATGAATTTGGCGAGCAGGTGAATATCAACACCAAGTCTGAGGTAACATATCGTCATGACCTTAGCGGCTACAGCGCCGATGAACTCGACGCGCTTGAAAAACTTGTCGCAAAGGGTGCCAACGCTGACGGAGATCAGGGCGGAGAGGGCGCGCCGCAGTCTGGCCGCGTTCACTAGCTTTACCAACGCAGATTACATTCACGCGGAACACCAGCGGAAACTAGACACCTATTTGGAGGCCACTGAGCGCGGCGAGATCGACCGGCTGATGGTCTTTATGCCGCCGCGACATGGCAAGAGCGAGAAGACCACCAAGCGGTTTCCTGCATGGTATCTCGGGCGAAACCCTAAGCATCAGGTAATCTCAGCGAGCTACAACAGCGATCTGGCCACTGACTTTGGCCGAGAAGTTAAAGGGATCATTTCTTCGCCTGAATATGGCGATGTGTTTGGCAATGTCGGGCTTCGGCAGGACAGCCGGGCCGCTGACCGAATGAACACTAATCACGGCGGTGCTTATTTCGCTGTTGGTGTTGGCACAGCGACAACCGGACGCGGCGCTCATCTCGCTATCATCGATGACCCGTTTAAGGATCGCGAAGACGCTGACAGTGAAACCCAGCGCGAGAAGGTTTGGAACTGGTATCGATCAACGCTGTTCACGCGGCTTATGCCGGGCGGGGCAATCGTTTTGGTGCAGACGCGCTGGCATGAGGATGATCTTGCGGGCCGCCTGCTGGAACAGGATGGCAGAGTTGAGGACGGCGGTGAATGGACCGTCCTGGAGCTTCCTGCGCTCGATGAGAATGGCAAAGCGCTCTGGCCGGAATGGTACGATGAGGCAGCGCTCCTGCGCATCAAAAACACAGTCGGCCCGCGCGAGTGGTCGGCGCTTTATCAGCAGAAGCCACAGCCCGATGAAGGGACGTTCTTCAAGCGGGACTGGTTCAACACGTGGGATAAGCTTCCTGCGCTGCGGTATTACGGAACGAGTGATTACGCTGTCACAGACGGCGGCGGAGATTACACGGTCCATAGGGTTTGGGGCATTTCTCCCAGCGGAGACATTTTTCGCGTCGATGGGTGGCGCGGCCAGACAGCAAGCGACGAATGGATAGAGCGTAAACTGGATCTGATAGCGAAGTACAAGCCGCTGTGTTGGTTCGGTGAGGGCGGGGTTATTCAGAAGGCTGTCGAGCCGATGCTCAAGCGCCGGATGCGCGAGCGCAACGTTCATTGCCGATTGGAATGGCTTTCCAGCGTCGCGGATAAGCCGACGCGGGCCAGATCGTTCCAAGCCATGGCTGCGACGGGGCGCGTGCATTTCGAGCCTGGAGCGGACATCAGTGAGTTTCTGGTGTTCCCGGCAGGCAAGCATGACGACGATGTTGATACGGCGAGCTTGATCGGTCGGGCTATCGATCAGGCGCATCCTGCCATTGTGGCAGCGCAGAAGCACAAGCAACGCCGCGATGGGTACTGGCCGCAAGAGCAAGCCGATAACGATTGGATGACGGTCTAGGAGGAATGATGGCGCAAGATCACCATAATTCCCTTGTCCGCGCCTTTGAGGAAGCGGAGCAGGCATCGCAGGAGGCCCGTTCCGAAAGCGAGCGCGCCCGTGATTATTATGACGGACGGCAGCTTACGCCCGAGCAAATCAAGGAACTCAAGAAGCGCAAGCAACCGATTGTCATTGAAAACCTGATCCGTCCGAAAGTGGATTATCTCTGCGGCCTTGAGCGCCAGTCTCGTACCGATCCGCGCGCTTTGCCGCGTACGATCGTTCATGAGGATGATGCCAACGCCGCGACTGACGCCCTGCGTTACGCGACTGAGGATCAGGATTTCGCGATCAAGCGTTCCCACGTGTTCCAGAACATGTTGATCGAGGGTTTCGGCGGCGTGGAGGTTACCGCCGAGCAGGTGCGCGACGGTATCGATCCGGCAATCAAGGAACTGGATTGGGACCGGCTGTTTTTCGATCCGCATTCGCGCAAACCTGATTTCAGCGATGCCATGTATCTTGGCTACGTGACATGGATGGACTTTGACGAGGCAATCCGGCGCTGGCCCGATGCGCGTGCGGCAATCGAAGCCTCGTTCGCGCGCGGTTATTCGTCCGCCTTCGAAACCTATGACGATAAGCCGCGCTGGGCCAACTGGTCGGATGGCAAGCGCCGCCGTGTCCGTATCGTCACGATGTATGATCGCAGGCGGGGGCAATGGGAGCGGTGCGTGTTCACCCTCTCCGGCGAAGTGGAGCCCACGGCCCCATCGCCGTTCCTGGACGAGAACGGACATCCTGATTGCGGCTTGATCCTGCAATCCGCTTATGTGGACCGCGATAACGACCGTTATGGGCCTGTGCGCGACTTCATGACGCTGCAAGACGAAGTGAACAAGCGGCGGTCCAAGTTTCTGCATTTGTCGAACAGCCGCCCGGTTCGGGTATCGCCTGCATCTGGCCTTGATCCGGAAGCGGCGCGGCAGGAGTTCAACCGCCCCGATGGCATTTTGATGGCCGAACAGGGCGAGGTGGAGGACCTGACGAGCGGCGCGATGGCTGCGGGCCACTTCAACCTGCTGGCTGAGGCAAAGGACGCCATCAAAGCTGTCGGCCCGAATGCGACGATGCAGGGCAAGTCCGAGGTCGGCCAGTCAGGACGGGCTATTCTCGCCTTGCAGCAGGGCGGAATGACCGAAGTCGCGCCACTGCTGGACGCGCTGCGGCACTTCAATATTCGGGTCTATCGGGCCGTTTGGAACCGCATTCGCCAGTTCTGGACGGCAGAACGTTGGGTGCGTGTAACCGATGACGAAAAGAACGTCCGCTTTGTGGGTTTCAACGTCTCGCGCGCCGATGACGCGATGATGAAAATCCGCGAAGCGCTGCGGACTGGTCAGATCGACCAGCAGCAGGCGGCGCAGTTCAGTCAGCAGGTGCAGCTTGATCCGGTGATGATGCAGCCCATGAACGTGGTTGCCGAACTGGACGTTGATATCGAAATAGATGAAGTGGTCGATACGCCGACTTTGCAGATCGAGCAGTTCGACCAGTTGACCAAGCTGGCCCCGATGGCCCCGCCGCAATTCCTGCCGACAATGTTCGAGATGATGATCGAAGCGTCGTCGCTGCGGAACAAGGACAAGCTGCGCGAAATCATGGAGCAGGCGAAGAACCAGAAGCCTGACCCGATGCAGCAAGCAGCGCAGCAGTTGCAGTTCGAAGGCGCTGTTGCCGAGGTTGAGAAAACCAAGAGCGAAACCAAGCGCAACAACGCTGACGCTCAAGCCAAACTGGTTGGCGCTGCCAAGGATGCAGCCGCAGCCAGCATGGGCATGATCTAACCAACGAGATTACGCGCGTTCCATGTCCCTTTCGAGGGATGGCGCGTCGTGCCTGTCGCCGGGGCAATCGGGCGTGAACGGTGGTGCCGACCATAACGGGCGTGAACGAGGACGACATGAGCGATCTGGATGACATTCTGAACGGAAGCGATGAACCTGAGGTGGTGGAAACCCCTGCCGAGCCGGTGCAACAGCCGCGCGATGAGGCAGGGCGATTTGCAACGAAGGAAACGGGCGAAACGCCGCAGGAAACCCCTGCGGAGCCGGTGGAGCCGACCGGTGGTGACCTTCCCAAGGAAGAGTTCGAAGGGCTGAAAGCGGAACGGAAGCGCCGTCAGGCGGCGGAAGAAGAACGTGATCGGCTTCGCGAACAACTACAGTCGAACCAGAACCCTCCCGCCCCGCCACCGTCCCTGTGGGACGATGAACAGGGGTGGACCCAGCATTTCGGCGGACAGGTCATTCAGGCGGCTGCGTTGAATGCCCGACTGGATATGTCCGAAATGATGGCCCGGCAGGCCAATCCTGATTTCGAAGAAGCGAAGCAGGAATTTCTTGCCATGGCCCAGCAGAACCCGGCGCTGCTGGATATGGCGCGTGCAGACCCGCACCCGTGGAACAAGGCGTATCAAATCGTCAAAAGCCATCGGGCGATGCAGGAACTTGGCGCGACCGATGTCACGTCTCTCGAACAGAAACTTCGCGAGAAGATCCAGGCGGAAATGGCCGCGCAGGCCCCCGCTGCCCCGGTTCTTCCAAACTCGCTGGCAGATGCCCAATCGTCACGCGGCGGCGTAGTGCCGCAGGCTGGCGGGGTGTCTCTGCAAGACATCCTGGGGAGTTAGTCGCCCCCGCTGATCCCGCGTCGAGATGACGCCGGTTTCCCTATGATGGAGACTTTCCATGGCATTCACCACTGTCAACGCTGCAAACGTTGAAGAGCTTTGGGACAATGATTTCTTCAAGTCCTACGTCCGTGCAAACCGCTTCAAGCGGTACATGGGCACCACCGAAAACAGCATCATCCATACCAAGATGGACCTTACCAAGAAGGCCGGTGACGGGATTACGCTCCCGCTTATCACCGAACTGACGGGTGCTGGCCAGACCGGCAATGGTCTGCTGGAAGGCAACGAAGAGGCGCTGGGCAACTACGGTCACAAGATCGAAGTCGCCACGCGCCGCCATGCTGTTGCCGTGACGGACAATGACCAGCAGTTCACGGGCATTCCGCTGCGTGATGCGGCCAAGGAGCAGCTCAAGCTCTGGGCCATGAAGAAGCTGCGCACCAACATCATCGATGCCCTGGGCTCGAAGAACGGAATCATTTATGCGTCGGCTTCCGAAGGTGACAAGGACGCATGGCTGGCGGCCAACTCGGACCGTGTGATGTTCGGGGATGGCACGGTCGGCGGCTTCACCGACCACTCGGCCGATCTGGCACTTGTCACTGCTGGCATGAAACTCACCAAAGAGGTGGTTTCGAAGGCCAAGGCGAAAGCGGAACTGTCCACTCCCATCATCCGTCCGGTGACGGTGGGCGAGGACAGCGAAACTTACGTCATGTTCGTCGGCTCGGGTGCGTTCCGTGATCTCAAGACCGATCTGGCCACGAGTTTGCAGAATGCGCAGGAACGCGGCGACAGCAACCCGCTGTGGAACGATGGTGACCTGATGTGGGATGGCGTGGTCATCCGCAAGATTCAGGAAATCGCGTCTATCGGCAATGTCGGCGCGACGAGCGCCCGCATCGAACCCTATTTCCTGTGCGGTGCGCAGGCAATTGGTGTTGCGTGGGCGCAGACCACGAAGAGCACGACCGATGTTCGGGACTACGGCTTCGTCAAGGGCGTGGGCATCCACGAGATGCTCGGTGTCGAAAAGCTGATGTACCAGAACCAGGACCACGGCGTCTTCACGGGCTACGTGGGCGCTCTGGCGGTCTGATGAGAGGCGGGGGGCTTCGGCTCCCCGTTTCCATTTCGGGAGGCGCCGATGCGTATCCGCTTTACCGGTGAACACACCAACGGCCGCACGTCGATCACCTACGAGGGTGTGACGTTCGATGGCCACGAACCCACCGAATGCCCCGACGAGTTGGCCCTGCGGCTGATTGAGGGGGAATTCGAACGAGCCGATCCACTGGATCACGATGGCAACGGCAAGAAGGGCGGCTCTCTGCCCCGCACGCGTCGGAAGAAGGTTGGCGAATAATGGCTGTAAACTACAATGTCGCGGTCAAGACCGCGCGCATGACCACGACCCGCGACCACTTCGCGAACGGGACCCTTGAACTTCTCACAGCGGCGGATGCCGTCCTTGTGACGTTTGGCCTTTCCGCAAGCGGCGGGACCATATCAGGCGATACCTGGACGTTCGTGCTCGATGCGAACACGGTTGCCGCAACGGGGACTGGCACTGCGACGAAGGCTCAGTTGAAGACCAGCGGCGGCACGGCGAACCTGACCGGGCTGACTGTTGGCACAACCGGGACCGATATCATTCTTAACAACACGTCGATTGCCACCGGGCAGGACGTGACGCTTTCGAGCGCAACGATCAAGCACGCCTGACCATGGCTTACGTCACTGAGGACTTGATCCTCGAATTGAGCACGAGCACAGGCACCAGCCCTTTCACCCTTGCGGGAGCGGTGAATGGGTTTTTCGCTTTCTCGTCCGTGTGTTCGGTGGGCGATACCGTTCCGTACACCATTCAGGCTGTTGACAGTAATGGAGCGCCGACTGGCGACGTGGAGGAAGGGATAGGCACCTACTCCGCTGCGAATACTCTGACCCGCACCACCATCTTGCGCAGCAGCAATGCCAATGCGGCGGTGAATTTCAGTACGGGGACGAAACGCGTGGGCCTCGTTTTGTTGTCCCGCACGCAGAAGTGGACGCAGATAGCCACGGCAACGCCGACCGGCGTGAACACGGTCGATTTCACCAGCGTTCCCCGCCATTTCACTGATCTGAGGTTGGCTTATAGCGGCGTCAGTCATGATTCTGGAACGAGCACCAGCATCAACTTATCTGTGTCGCCTGATGGAGTGACATTTGCAACCGCTGTGACTGTTGGGGCAGCGATTGCCGCTAGCGGTTCTCTATACGGTGAGACGCGCATTACTAACTACAAGGAAAATTCGGGCTCATTCGATGGCGGGGCTGCTTCGGTATCGACAAGCCCAACGATTGCCGCCGCCAATTTTGGAGGCGGTTGGCGGTGCGATGGCGGCATTTCTGCGCTTCGCGTCGGGACTATCGCTGGCAATTTCGACGCTGGCACCATCACATTGTTCGGGAGGTAAGCCATGGGCATGGCACTCCGCATTAACGCTGCGACCGGCGTTGAGGAAGTCGTTGAAATTCCCGATCCGGCGCCGGTTGTCCCCGAAGTGGTCTCGCGTCGGCAAGCGTTGCTGGCCCTTGAAGGTGCTGGCCAGCTCGATGCAGTAGAAGCACTGGTTGCGCAACTCCCGCGCTCTGCACAAATCGAATGGGCGAACGCAACCGAGTTCCGGCGCGATCATTACCTGATTGCGCAGATCGGGACAGCGCTTGGACTGACGGAACAGCAAATCGATGCGCTGTTTATCGAGGCCGGGAGCCGTTAAGTGATCTTCGGCGGCGCGCCGTTCGGTGCGGTCCCGTTCGGTTCACTGGGACTTAATCTTCCCGCGCCCGGAATATTCGGCGCGCTTTCGGCACAGGAGAGCGGAGCCGACACATTTGCGGCCACTGCGACTGTTGCAATATCCGGCGCACTGGCAGCGGTGGAAGCGCCCGATACATTCGCCGGTCAGGGCGGTGTGCTTGTCGCCGGGAGCCTTGCAGCCTCCGAAACTGGCGATGACACGTTCTACGCCTTCATTTTCCAGCCTGCCGTTGGATACATGGCGGCAACGGAAACCGGGCAGGACATTTTCAGCGGTACTGGCGATCCGGTCGTTATTGGCGATCTCGTCATATCGGAACCCCAGCCTGATTATGTGATCGTTTACGGCGCAGTCTCCGTATCCGGCGCACTGGCGGTAGTGGAAAGTGGTGCCGACGATTTCGACGGGTTGATCGTCCGCCCGGAAGTGGTCGGCGCACTCACCGCTCAGGAAATTGGCTCCGATATCTTTGCGGCGTCGGGCGTTGTGCCCCATTTCGCCTATCTCGCCGCTCTTGAAAGCGGACCCGACACATTTGCGGCAATCGGCGTTGCGCCGATCTACGGGGTGATGGGCGCGCTTGAGGGCGAGAATGACAATTTCGAAGGGGGCGTTGCGACCCCGGCCTATCGGTCCGCAGGCGGCATAGAGCGGGGCGTTCTTTCCGCCCCTCGCTCCGCCTCCCGATACGCAGAAAGCAGGAGATAGCCCATGGCGGTCAACTGGGTTCCGAAAGCGGAGGGCGCAACCTATCGCTACACGTGGGCGCCCGCTCTCCTGCCCGGCGATACGATCTCGTCTTATGTGCTGGAGCCGGATGGTGCGAGCATCGTAAGCGACAGCCACGATAGTTCGGTAATCGAAGTCTATCTGGCTGGCGGCGCTGTGGGGGCGATCTGCACAATAGCGGCGACGGTCTACACCACCTACGGCGAAACACAGAAAGAGACGATCTATGTTCCCATCGTCTCGCGTGATCTGGCGCGGCTTAGCACTGCTGGGGAAATCGCGGCATTTGCGCTGCGGAAGATCGTAGGGATTGGTGAGCAAGCATCGTCGGGCGAGTTCGACGATGCGCTTGAATGGCTGAATGACATGCTGGCCGATTGGAAGGGGCAGGGCGCTGACACCGGCGTCAATCTCCCTCTGGAGGCGTCGGAAAAGCTCTATGTGCCGGATCAGTTCATCGCCGCGATCAAAAACAACCTGATTATTCGAGTGGCGGACAATTATGGACGGGAAATTTCCCCGGTAACTGCGAAACTGGCGATGACAGGCCTCCAGCAGATCAAGCAGGCACTGTTGCCGCGTGAGCGCGGGACAACCGAGTACTTCTGATGCCCAATCTTGGACTTGCCACCAGTACCGTGCGGAGATCGCGCGGTGAACTACCGCAGCTTCCGCTCGTCAACATGTTCGCGGAGGCCGCAATCACGGAGCCAGAGCGTTTCTCACTGCTCTCACGTCCAGGATTTTCAGGCAACGGTCAGCAATATGGGGATGGCCCGATAAGGGCACTATTCCGGCAGCAAGGCGTTCTGAACGGTCGAATTATCGCGGTCTCGGATACCGATTTCTACGTAGATGGTGAACGAAAGGGGCTTTTGGCTGGAAGCGGCGCGGCCAATCTCGCTGGCAACGAAATCGGCGTTATTGGAACTGCTGGTGAGACGGTTTCCTTCTGGGATGGCACGAATTATCGATCTGTGGCGTTTCCCGACAACGCCAATGTCACGAGAGTGGCGGAGCAAGGCGGGCGCTTTATTTTCCTGCGGGCTCAGTCGCATCGTTACTACTGGACGAAGCCTTATACGGCGATGATCAACGGCAGCGGCGATATCGTCGTCGATCCGCTTGATTACGCCAGTGCTGAGAACGAACCCGATCATCTACTCGATATCCTCGTTATCGAAGACTCGCTGGTACTGTTCGGCCAGAACACCATCGAGTTTCATGCCGAGACGGGGCAGTCCGCAGCGCCGTGGGCTCCCATGCAAGGGCGGGTGTATCAAAAGGGCATTCGCGCCTCTGGTTGCGCTGCGCACTTTGACAACTCGTTCGCGTGGGTCAGCGAGGAGAACATCGTCTATCGTGCAGGGAACGTTCCGCTAGCGATCAGCGACGAAGGCATTGTGGAACTGATATCCGGTTCCCTTAACTGTCAGGTCACCTCGTTCTATCTTGAAGGCAACGAGTTCCTCAAGATCGATTTGGACACAGTTTCTCTGGTTTACGGGGCCAAGAGCCAGCAGTGGGCGGAATGGAGTTCCAACGGTGGCCCACTCCTCGGGGGTGTATCGATCTCAGGCCCGGTGTTCGGTTCGGTCGAAGATGGCAAGCTGCTGATCTTCTCCGAATACGATGACCTGGGTGCGGCGCAGGTTCGCCGCTTCCGCGCTGGCTTACCGGCTAATGGCGGAACGATGACAATCGATAATCTGGGTATCCGGACGAACCCGGGCCAGACGAATTACACTGTGGGCGACTACGCCGATCCCATCGTCGAAGCGCGGCTATCACGAGACGGCGGGCAGACCTGGGGCCTCTGGCGGCAAACTTCGCTTGGCAAACAAGGCGTGTATCGCAAGCGGCCTGAATGGCGCTCGTGGGGTGTTGTCGATGCGCCGGGCGTTTTGTTCGAGTTCCGCGTGGCCGATCCGGTGAGTTTTCGGGTGAGCGGGGCATTCTACAACGAGCAAATGGGCGGACGGGGCCGTGGGTAAATTCGTCACCTCTACGGAAAGACTGGTCAATGCCACCGGTCAGGCAGAGTTTCGCTTTCAGCGCTTTCTTGAGGGTTTGAGCACCGACATTGAAGCACTGCAGGAAGCCGCTGCTACGTTTGTCGTCAAGGATACCACAGCCAATTGGGGCAGTCCCACGGGCACCGCGAGCCGGGCGGCATTCGCGACCTACACCGCACCCGTTGTCTCCGACCCGCCAACGCAGGCTGAAATGCAGGCTTTGGCCAATCACGTACAAACCCTTTCCCGTACATTGAAAGCGCTGATCGACGATCTGCGAACAAGTGAGGTAATCCTGTGAGGCACTTCCTACAGGTCGGCGCTGTCGATCCCATTCCCACGCTTGCCGCGTTGGCGGTGAAGCCGGGTCTATGGAATGAGAACCCCCTGCGCACACAGCATGCAGGGACGGCACATGCCGAGGCTGATGATATCTGGCTGATGTTCAACAAGGTGCCGAATGATCCCGCTGAGGTCATCGACGATATCTCGGTCTTTCCGTATCGGGCATGGACCGAGTTACCGCACCTGCGCAGCCTAGTTCTCGATCTCATGCACCGCGT
Source organism: Caenibius sp. WL (assembly GCF_019803445.1). Lineage (NCBI taxonomy): Bacteria > Pseudomonadati > Pseudomonadota > Alphaproteobacteria > Sphingomonadales > Erythrobacteraceae > Caenibius > Caenibius sp. WL. The sequence goes on along the minus strand of NZ_CP081844.1, from coordinate 2,952,788 downwards.
GGGCGGCGTTCAATTGGGCAGGGTCATCCTGACCCGCCTGCGTCCGGGCAAGCGCATCCTGCCCCATGTCGATCAGGGTGCGCCCGCCGAGTACTTCACCCGCTACCAAATCGCTCTCCAGTCGTTGCCCGGCTGCAATTTCCGCATCGGTGACGAGGCGATCAACTTCCCCTCTGGCTCCGTGTGGTGGATCGACAATCGCACGGAACATGAGGTGATCAACAATAGCGCGGACGACAGGATCGTTTGCATCGTGGACATTCGCCAATGCTGACCGCCCAGGTTGAACCGTTTCCTCCATTTCTGGAGGAAGTGAAGCCGCTTCTGGCCCTCCATTACGAAGAACTGGCGCTGAACAAGGACTGCGTACCGCTTGATCCTCAATACGATGAGTATTTGAAGCGTGATGCGCAAGGCATGGTCATGACCATCACGCTGCGCGATGCGGGCAAGCTGGTCGGCTATTTCGTCGGTTTCGTCGCGCCGGGGCTGCACTATCAAACCTGCCTTACGCTACATCTGGATATCTTCTGGGTGCACCCCGATCATCGCGGGAAGATGGCAGGGTTTCGGCTGTTCAAAGCCGTGGAGGCAGAAGCCAAGCGGCGCGGCGTGCAACGAATGTTTGCGGGTTCCAAGGTGCACAAGGACGCCTCGTGGCTGTTCGAAAAGCTCGGTTATACCGAAGTCGAGCGCATCTACTCCAAAATGATCGGAGAGTGATATGGTAGGTGTTGCCGTAGGCGCAGCAGTTGGCATAGGCGGTGCTGTTGCATCGTCGTCAGCCGCCAGCAAAAACCGGAAGGCCATCAACAAGGCCACGGATGCGCAGGTTCAAGCCAATCAGGACAGCCTTGCCCTACAGCAGGCCATCTATAACCAGAATTACGGCCTTCTCTCGCCTTATGTGGGGCGGGGGAACGTTGCGGGCGACTATTACAATGCCCTCCTCGGTCTCCCTGCCGCGCCCGCGCAGACGTTCCAGCCCGCGAACAACAATGGCACCGGGTATGTGAACACGCCCAACGGCATCATGCCTGCCTCGTCGGTAACGGGAAATGGTGCGCTCCCGACCTTCGATTTCAGCAACGGGACGATTACGCTACCGCCCGGTAGTACGTCCATATATGCGCCTCAGAACGCAAATCAGCCGACGCAAGCGCCCGCTACGCCGACTGTTAAGCCGGTCACGGCTCAGCAGGCGTTCAACACTTACAAGAACATCACCGGCTATCAGTTCCGTCTCAACGAGGGGAACAATGGCGTCAACGCGGGATACGCCGCCAATGGCATGCTCCAGAGCGGTGCGGCCCAAAAGGCTTTGGCCGAGTATAACCAGAACCTCGCCTCCGCCGAGTTCAACAACTACATGACCCTGCTTGGTAATCAGGCGGGCATGGGTCTGTCTGCCGGTTCTGCCCTCGCAGGCGTCGGGCAGGGCTTCGCCAACGCAGCAACGGGCATCAATCAGAATACCGCCAATGCCATCGGGCAGGGCGCCATCGCAAACGCGAACAATTCGAACGCGGGCACTGCGGGCATTCTCGGCGCGATTGGTCAGGGCGTATCTGGCGTTACCAATGCGCTATTTCCGACCAGCAGCTATCAGGGCGCGGGCTCTGGCTTGAGCTTCCAGACGCCCGGCTCCGCTTTCGGCGGATACGTGAACACACCCGGCGCGAACAACTTCGGCTTCTGAGAGGCGCACTATGAGCATGTTTAATGCCCTGATGGACCCGCGCGAAGTCGGCATGGCCTTTCAGCAGGGCTATGACGCACAGCAACAGCGCAACGATCAGCAGAACGCCAAGAACGCCATGCGCAACTTTGCGATGAACCCCGATGATCCGAACGCGCTGGCGCAGATCAGCCAGTTCGATCCCCGCCTGATGCTCCAGGTGCAGAATGCCCAGCGTCAGGCGCGGATGGATGATTTCCAGATGCAGCAGTATCAGGCGAAAGCTGAGGAGGCCGCGCGGGAACAGAAGCAGGCGCAGTTGGGTCAGATCGCCCGGCTGTTTCAGGGCGTCACCCCTGAAAACTATGCCAACCGTGTATCCATCGCGCAGCAGATGGGCGTTGATGTCTCCGGTGTGCCAGCGCAGTTCGATCCCGAATGGACCGCGCGGCAGGGGGAAATCTTTTCCTTCCTCGCAGGCCAGCCAGAGGCTCTTTCTGCTGCTGGGAAACAGGCACAGGACATGGGCCTTCAACCCGGCACGCCTGAGTTTAGCGAAGTGGTGAAACAAATAATCGAAGCCGGGATGGTGCGCCCGTATACTGGGCCAGGCGGGGAGACGCGTGTTTATACGCCACGAATTGGCGGTGGAGGGCAGGTCCAAGTTGGGCCGCCTTCGCAGGCGCACATTGATGCTTTGCGCCAGAACCCTGAGCGGCGCGACGAGTTTGATCAGAAGTTTGGCCGTGGTGCTGCCGAGCGCATCTTGGGAGGCGGTGGCGGTAACGCCACCGGTGGGTTTCTCCCCGGTCAGTGACGGGCGCAGCGTCGTCAACAGCCTGTTCCCCGATGCCCGTATTACCTCAGGTTATCGGGGCCCCAACCATCCCTTGAGTAAAGCCAACCCTCGCAGTTGGCACGCTCGTTCACATGGCGCGGTCGATGTCGCGCCGATCCCCGGAATGACATTCGGACAGTATGTGAACCGCATAAAGCAGGCGGGCTATCGGATCATTGAGGCGCGCGATGAGGTCAAGAACCCGTCCAGCCACGCGACCGGCCCCCACTGGCATATCGTAATCGGAGAATAACAGAATGCCCGGAAACTTCTTCGATCAGTTTGACGCTGCGCCCTCTGGCGACCCGATCATCGCACCCCCTGATCCGTATAAGGCGAACGCTGAGGCACGGGCTGCGGAAGATCAGAGGATGCAGCGTGCGGCAAACGAACGGGCGGATCGTGCAGAAGCACGCGCCGTGAACGCAGAGCGGCGCGCTGCGGCGAAAGACGCTCAAGGTTCTGTTGAACAGAACAAGACAAAGGGCTTTCTCACTCGGGCAATTCAGGCAAATCAGGATTTCTCGAAACTGGGTGATGTGCAGCCGCGTTCCGTCCCTGGGCAAGCTTTCGCGGACGCTTATCCGAACCTCGCCAACAGCTTGACCAGCGATGCCAATCGTCAGTTGGCGGAACAGGCAGAGCGGGCTTTTATTGCTGCGATACTTCGCTACGATTCAGGCGCGGCCATCCCGCCTTCAGAATTTGCGACTCAAGGCCAAATCTATTTCCCACGCCCCGGTGATGGGCCGGAGGTATTGGCGCAAAAAGCGCAGGCACGCTTGGTCGCCCTGCAAGGCCTCAAGGACTCTGCGGGACCAACCGCCGCAGATGTCGTGTTGGGCATAGATCAGCCGGAAGAAAAGGCCAACTGGGACGGGGTTGGCCTGACTGGTTCTGTCACCGACGATAGCCCGCAGCAGCCTACGCCGAATACTCCCGGCAACGATCCGAATGACCCGTTTTACGGGGATGCGAGCGGGTTTCGAGGCCTCACGGCGCTGGGTAAGCAGGGTATAACGCTTGGCCTGTCCGATGAGGCGGCGGGCGTCGGCGGTGCTATTGCGGGTCTGCTGCTGGGTAAGAACCCCGTGGACGAGTACCGAAAGTCTCGTGATGCCGAGATGGATTTCGTCAATCGTGCGCGGGAAGCACACCCGATCCTCGGCACGGCGCTGGAGTTTGCTGGTGGCGGTGGCGCCTTAAGGATCGGTGCTGGCGGTAATGCCCTGCTGCAAGGCGCGACCATCGGGGGGCTTGGCGGTTTCGGTTATGGTCGCGGTGCTGAGGACAGCCTTGCAGGGACGACGACAGGGGCAGCGCTGGGCGCGGGCACGGCATTCGGGCTGGATAAGATCGGCAACGCGCTCATGCCCCGGATTCCAAGGCCTTCCGCGCAGCCGGATATGAATGTGATCGCTGCCGGTGCTCGCCAGGACATTCCGATCAGGCGGCCCGATGCGATTCCTTCGCTTCGCGGAAAGTTCGGCGCTGTCGAGTCTACACCGAATGGCGGGAGCATGATCCGTCAGGCACTCACAGATGATGTGTCGGCGGTAGAACAGCGCGTCGCAGCTATCGGCGGCAGAGAGGGGGCACCTGATCCGTATGCGCTCGGAACGCGATTGCAGGAAGCGGGTGAACGCTTCAAAGCGCGAACAGGCCAGCAAGCGAACCGTCTGTACGAGCGCGCCCGTGCGGCGGCACAGGGGAGAACAGTATCCCCGCAGGAAGCAATCGGAGCGATTGACCAGAACATTGCCGAGTTGCGGGCCGCTGGCGAAACCACCAATGGATCGCAGATTGCGTATCTGGAAGGGCTGAAATCCGATTTGGCGCGTCCCGGTGGCCTCACCATTGAGGCGGTCCAAAACCTGCGAACGAATATGCGCGGTCAACTGAGCGAGCGGAACCTGACGGCTTCCGACGCGGAACGCAGGGTCACGCAGGTGATCGAAGCCGCCAACCGGGATTTGACGCGTGATCTGCCGCAACCGGCCTCGGAAGCGCTTCGCGCCGCTGACGATTTTTATCGCCAGAGGCAGGAATTTATCAACGGCACTCTCAAGCAGTTCATGGGGACGCGTGGCCAGCCAATTTCTGCCGAAACGGCTGCTCAACGACTCATGTCGATGACCAAAGGCAAGGGCAACTTTGACAAATTTTCCTCCATGTGGCGGGAACTGGATCAGAACGAGCGTGGTGATATCGCTGCCACTGTTGCCGCCTCGTTGGGCAGAGCACCCAACGGGGATTTCAGTCTGGCGCGGCTTGTCCGCAGCCTAGATCCGAAAGAGGGTATCAACCCGCGCACCGCCCGGCTGATCTTTGGCAAGGATGGGGCAACGGCGCTGGAAGACCTGCGCACTATCGCCCAAGCCAAAGTCGCAGCGTCATCCGAACGCAACGCTTCTAAGACCGCCAATTCGATGGGGGCGCGCGTTGGCGGGTTGAAAAACCTTTTGCTGGGCGCACTGGGGCTGTCGCAAGGCGGTCCCGCCGGTGCGGTCGCCGTTCCTTTCGCCGCCCACTTCATGAAGAACTGGGGCGACGAACGCGCGGCCCGAATGCTATTGAACCCCAGCTTCACAAAGTGGCTGAAACAAGCACCTCAGACCACGGACCCGCGCATCATAGACAAGTATTTTGTCAGGCTTGGGGGGCTTCCCGGCATCGCTGCGAACGAGAATGCCGCGTTCGTTGGCGCGATCCGCGACGCTTTGAATGCGCAAGGTCCTCGGGTGGGTACGCTCGCAGCTTCACCAAATGAAGGGCCAGATGAGGAGAACAAGCGCTAGGCTATATAGCCTGAATCGTCGCGGCGGCAGGAAGTAGGCAACTGAAAATATCAAGAGGATGTGCCAAACCTTCACCCGATAGGTTTACGACCCTTTCAAGTTCTTATCAACTAGTGAGGAAGCGCCTCATGCAGGGCTTCCTCCGCCCACTGGTTAAGGCTCTTGCCCGCCAGTTCAGCCGCGATGGCCGCCCGGCGATGTAGCTCGGGGCTCACGCGAAACATCATCTTGCCGGAATAGGGCTTCTGAGGGTCTTTCCCGATCTTCGCGCATGCTTCGATGTAATCGTCCACGGCCTCGTGAAAGGCGGCGCGCAGTTCTTCGACGCTATCGGCATGAAAGCCGACCACATCATTGATACCGGCAAGCCTGCCGAAAAAAATGCCATCGTCATCATCATATTCGATGCGGGCGCTGTAACCTTTGTGACTCATGACGTTCATGGCTCAACTCCAATCTTCGCTAGAAATTCCCTCACATCCCGAATTTGGTAGCGCTTGGCCTCCTTGTTCGGATGGGGGCGGACGAAATAACCTATCACGCCATCCTTGTGGGCTTGGACATGCGATCCCTTGCCCTCGATTATTTCGCAACCGACCGCGACGAACAGACTTTCAATAGACGCCCATTTGATCGTTCCCGAAACCGGATCGGAGAAGATGGCTTTGAGCGTCTTGGACTGCTTGCTGTTCATGCAAGCATATAACGCTATCGCGCGGCATATTGCAAGCAAAAAATGATAGCGCAAGCGGTCCTTTGGGGCCGCCTTTTTTATGGGGCGAACATGACGGTCAAATCTTTCCTCCTTCCTTTCCGTCCTGCGATTTCCGCCACTGCCCTTGAGGTGGTGCCGGGCGCGCGGCTTCATTTCTATCTCACGGGCACGACGACAGAAGCGGCGGTCTATGCCGATGAGGCGCTGACTATCGAGCTTCCCAATCCCGTGGTGGCCAATGCCGCAGGGAAATGGCCCGCAATCTTCTACGACGATTCCACAATTTACCGCGTGATCCTTCGGGATGGTGCTGGTGTGACCATGGACGAGGCGGACCCGTATACGCCTGCCATCCTGGACACCGTGAACGCGGCCCTGCAAGGGCTGGTAAACTCTGCTGGCGCACAGGCCGCATTGGCACAGACCGCCGCGCAAGCCGCTGCTGCCGACGCAGACACGGCTCAGATCGCAGCGGGTATCGTTAATGCAGCGGGGGCGGGTTACAATTTCTATTCGACGAAGGCCGATGCGGTAGCCGCTGCTCCCTCACTCCCGAACGGCTATGTGCACGTCTGGAAGGATGAGAGCGCCAGCAATCACTTCACGGTCTATTCGGTCACCTCCGGCGCGCTTTCTCCGTCTCCTGTTGCGGACCTGACGCCGACGCCGGTGAGCGTGGGAACCATCGCCGTTCAGAACGCCAACAACGTGGCAATTACAGGTGGATCGATCAGCGGGGCCAAAGTGGCTCCGTACTATGACACTGCGGCCAATCTCGCCGCGCTGGCCACTGCTGGGCAATTGCTGCCTCGTGGTCTCTATATCGACACAACGAACAACAGGGTAAAGCTGGCGACTGCGGTCAATACCCTAATCGATGTTGGCCCTTCTCCGCCTTCGACCAGCGATTTCACTTATGACTACCTGAGCGCCAATTTCACCGGAACGGCCGCGACCCTTACGGACACCGGGCTTGAAATTACGGGCGCTTCGCTTAGTCCGAACTCGTTGTACGAAGTGGAAATGCGCGCCTTTGCCAAGGTCGCATCGAGCTATTTTCGCTTGGGCTGCACGGCCCTAACAGGCGTCGAGGGGGCTTACTTCTTCACAGCCGGTCCAGGGTCAACTTGGACTTCCGGCAGTGATTCGATCAATTTGCATGGCGATTTTGCCGCAGCTTTTACCCCCAGCACGAACATCAATATGACCTCATGGTCCCGCGTGTTCTGTCAGGGTATTTTGACGACTGGAGCCACGCCGGGCGGATCGTTCAAGCTTCAGATCAGAAACTCGTCCGGCTCTGCCGTGCACACTGTCCTCAAGGGCAGTTACATCAAATGGCGGAGGCTGAACTGATGGTGGAGCCCATCACGCCGCAGGATATCGCTGACCGGCTGGACCGTGGAGACCAGCGTTTCAAGGAAATCGCAGAGGAATTGCGCTGCCTTCCGCAAATGCAAGCCGACATGGCCGCTGTCCGGGAAATTCTTGAGGCGCTGCAAGGGCTCAAGACGCTGGGCAGGGTGATTGCTGGCTTATCCAAGGTCATTGCTGCCGTGGGGCTCGCTGTGGGCATGATCGTGGGCGTGTTCAAACTGGCTGTGATCGCCGTGACGAAAGGGGGTTGAGATGACCATAGACGAGATGATCGGGGGCATTCTCGACCGCGAAGGCGGGTTCGTGGATCATCCTTCCGATCCGGGCGGCGCGACGATGTTCGGCATCACGCAGGCGGTTGCCCGCGCCAACGGCTACACCGGCCCGATGCGGAGCCTGCCGAAGGCGACGGCCATCGAAATCTACCGGCGTGAATATATCGAGAAGCCGGGGTTTCTGGCCGTGGCAGAGATTGACCCGCTGGTGGCGGAGGAACTGATCGACAGCGGCGTGAACGCAGGGCCGCAGCGGGCGCGCCTGTGGTTTCAGCAGGCCCTCAACGTGCTCAATCGGCGGCAGAAGGACTATGCCGACATTGCCGAAGATGGGAAGATCGGCCCGCGCTCTATCGCCGCCTTTCAGGCGCTCCGCCGCCGCCGTGGGGAAGCGAAAGCGCGGCAGCTTATGCTCAAGACGCTGAACGGCCTCCAGTTCATGCACTATTTCGGATTGGCCAAGGGCGGGACGAAATTCGAAGATTTTATGATCGGCTGGATGGACAGCCGGATTGGCGGGCTGGCATGACGCACGCAGCGAATTTCCTCCGCTGGCTGGGCCATCCCTTCCGCGTTCTCGCCTGCGCTGCCCGGGCGTTGATCAACCTGACACAGACGCAGATCCGCGCGCTGTTCTCGCTCGGCATGCTGGGCGGCATCATCGCCCTTTCGCTGCAGAACATCGGCCTGATCGTTATGGTGCGCCGGGTCTTGGGCGACGCATCGCCGGGTTCACTGTTCGGCCAGATGGCGCTCAATCAGCAGTGGTGGAACAACGCCATCATGGCCGGTTTCGGGCTGATCCTTGGGCTTGTCGTCTTCGGCGCCGATTACTTCCGGGCCAAAGTGGACCAGCGCGAAGTCGAGTTCGGGCGGGGAAAGCCTGAGGAATGAGGCGTTGCGGCACCAATCAGACATTTGGGGGGTATGAGCGGCACCGCAACGCGACGGGGAGTATTCCATGGAACGATATCTGACAAGCGCGCTCGGCTTCCTGTCGGGCGCATGGAAGTGGCTGGCGATCTGCCTTGCCGTGGCGGTGCTGGCGTTCGTCAAAGGCTGCAACCACGGACGAAGCATCGAGCAGGCCGCGCAAGCTCGCGCTGCCGGGGTGGCCCGCGATCTGGCCGACCAATCGGCGGGGCAATCAGCGCAGGATCGCGAAACAGACCGGCAGGCGGCCGGACAGGCTCAGAAAGGACGAGACGATGCGATACGGAACGCGAACGATACTGGCCGCCCTGGCGCTGCCAGCAATGCTCTTAACTGTGAGCGGTTGCGGCAGGCAGGCCGGGACGTTTCAGGGCTTCCCGCCTGTGGAGGACGTGCGGACTGAGCCAAAGCCTGTGCCCGGGCCGGAAGTGTTCGAGAGCGAACAGGCCGCCCGAACGTTCGAAAGTGCAATTGAAGCGTGGGGCGAACGCGGCTGGTCCGCTGTGGCACGTATCTGCCGCGATGCGGTTCGAAAAGGTGCCCCGTACCCTGAGGGGTGGTGTCTCTGAGGACAGTTAGACCTGCGGCAGCCGGGGACGAGAAGGGGTTTATGGTCGCCGCAGGTCATCTGTTGCCCAAGGAAGGCGAGAGGATAACGGCGGTCTGGCTGAGAAGTTCCGGCAGATGTGAAATCGATTCAGGTGGATAGTGCGCGCACTTTGTTCCGCATTTGTTCTGGCGTATAATCGGGCCACACCCGAGTCGCGAGGACCCCATGGACGACCCCGTTATTACCGCTTTCACCGAGTACCCGTATCGCCTTCCGGACTATGATGCGCCTGTTGCGCGCCGGGTGGCGGCGTACTGCAAGGTCAACTCCATTGCGATGACGATTGAGCAGATCGAAACCGTACTGTTCGCGCCTGAGGAAGATCGCCTCAAGATCGTCAAGGAGTTGGGCTTTACCGAACCGCGTGTTGCGCTGACGGCGATGTACCTACGCTGGGAGCCCTATCAGGAGGCCCGTGACGAAGGCGATTACGACTGGAAGGTTTCGCGGCCGGATTATTACGCGCGGATCGCCACCGATCCAATCGACGCAAGCATGGCGTTCGATCTGGAGCCGGAGGATTTCGAAGCTCTCTCGCAAGCCGAAACCACGAAAAGAGCGAAAGCCGGTCAGCCGGAGCTATCGTTTGACTGACCACAATTCATCCGTGGCATCGACGACAAGCGGGCCTTGCCACGTCTGGACAAGGGCGAATGCTTCGTCTGGCGTGCCATGGGTCCACTGCTGATAGTCGTCGGGGGCGAGGATGACCGGCATTCTGTCGTGGGCCTCGGCCATCTGCATGTTCGCGTCCGTCATGACCATCGAATAGCACAGGCCCCATTCGTCGCTGTGTCGCCAGATACCAGCCACAGCGAAGGCATCCGTATCGGGCAGGCTGTACCAGGTCTTTGTCATGGCGCCGGGCTTGCCCCATGCTTCCGCCCATTGGCTGACCGGAATAAGGCAACGCCGTCGTTCGAAGCTGTCGCGCCAGAAGAATGTGCGCAGCTTGTCGTCACGCGTGTTGTTGACCGGCTTCGGCTTCGATGTGGGCTTCATGTGCTTCAGACGCGCCGGGAAGCCCCAGTTCATCGCCTTGGGCTGGCCGCTCTCGATCACAATGCCCGGATAGTTGGGGTAGATATCCAGCGGCACATTGAGCTGCTGGATTTCCTCTGCGGTGAAATCGAACACCTTCTGGCTTGGGTCGAGGCGGTAGAGGTTGCACACCGAACGAAGGTGGTGCGCCGCCGACCACCTGTCAATCGAAGCCCCGCGCCATGAATCGCCGCCCGACCCTGCGCCAGATGAATATTCTCGCGATCAACGTGCTGATCGATGCGGCCCGCCGCGCGAAGTGGGGCCCAATCGAGCGGACGGACGCGCACCGCCTTGCTCTGGCCTGGCTGGTGCACAACCGCATCGCGACATCGGAAGTGGCTGACGGACTGTGGACCACGCTCGGAAGCGAAGTAAGCGACCGCGGCGCACACACGCAATATTGCCGCGATCGTGCATTGCAGTGTCCGATTTCCAGTTGGCAGAGCAAGGCAATGCTGCCGGACGACTGGTATTGGATCAACGACAAGCCACCCGCCGACTGACCCGGATCGGTCAGCTGCGCACCCGCCGCAACGCGCGTTTCCATTCCCGCTCAGGCGGCATCGGTAGATCAAAGGTCGGTTCGGCCTTGGTTGTGGCAAACTCCGGCTCCACCTTGCGCTTGTCGGTCGCATAGCACCGCGAGCAGTAGAACCGCCTGCGCAACTGGCTGAAGCGATCATCCCAGCCCCTTTGGAAGCAGTGCCACCATAGGGCGTGCGGATCGAACACAACCACATGCCCGCATGAGCAGGTCGCAGCAACGCAGGTCTGGAAGGTGGCGGCTTCGAAGGCGCTATCTGGAACTCTTACGCCGTCTGCATAACGAGGCACGAAATCATCCAGTCACGGGTCGGCGGGCTGTTTGCTCACCGTCACACCTTGGGATTGCCGAGGTGCAGGCGAGGGACCCTCACGAAGTCCCCACTCTCTTTCAGCGCCGCCACGATATCGGGGATGAGCCGGTCGATCTCGACCAGGTGCGTCATGTGCTTGGTGGATTTGAACGCGGACTCCCCAACGATGCGGTGGAGACGTTCAAGCTCGGGGATGAGTTCGTCTCGTTCCATGCGTTCCATATGAGAACAATACGGGAACGAAAGTGATTCGGGAAGGCGAGATTTCGTGCGAAAAGGTTAGCCAAAAAATCTCAGGACTGGCGGAATCGCGTGAGTCAAAATCGATGGTTAGCCAAACTTATCTGTTTGATATCGCTATCCTGTTTAAGACCTGTAGGGCGCGCCACTTCTTGCCGATCGTCCGTCTCAAGTATGTGAAGGAGCTTTCCCAAGTGAACTCTCGATCCGGGCTTACCGTTCGCAAGATCTGGACGGCGTCATCGATGTATTCATCCGCGCGATCCGGCACACTGCCTCTAAGGACTATTCGCCCGCGCAGATTGATGCATGGGCACAGGCTGATCGGCCACTATGGTCAGAGCGCCGGATGAGCAGGCCTACGTGGGTCGCGGATGTCGACGGGAGGCCCATCGGCTTTACCGATCTCGAGCCTGACGGACATATCGACAAGATGTACGTCGACCCACACTATGTAGGGCGGGGTGTGGCGAAACAACTCCTGCTAACGGTGGAAGCACAAGCCCGGACCCACAGCCTGACGAGACTTCATTCGGAGGTCAGTCTCACGGCACGCCCATTCTTTGAAAGAAACGGGTTTAGGGTGGTCGAGCCAGAAACAGTCTTCCGAAACGGCGAGTATCTCAACCGGTTCAAGATGGCGAAGGACTTGTCGTGAAGCGGATAGCCATCCAAGTCGCGTTGGCTCCCACTCGCGAATACCTGCTTCTGGATGCGGCTGTTTGACTGGGGTGGAAGGCACAAAAGGCGCGCATGGGACGCTTCTATTTAGCTAATTCTTAAGGGCCGCCTGTCTATATCGCCAGGGTTGGCGCGCTTGCGCCGCGTGGGGCGACGGGGGCGATATGAATCGGGCGGCGGGTTTTTCTTCAGGATGCGCGAACGTTCGCCGGTGCGCGGCGAACCTGCTGCGTCATGAAGCGGGCAACACCTTGGCCGTGGTGGCGTTTGCGGTGTTGATGCTGCTCGCTGCGGTCGGCGGCGGTGTCGATATGAGCCGGGCCTACATGGTCAAGACCAATCTCCAGTCCGCTTGCGACGCGGGGGTACTGGCGGGCCGCAAGGCGCTGTCGCGGACGGGTGACTACGGTTCGGCCGAGCAGGAGAAAGCGGACAAGATGTTCGCGTTCAATTTTCGCAAGTCGGCCGCCCAGTCGCATGACGTGACATTCACGTCGGAGGCGCATGAGGACGGTTCGGTGACAGGCACGGCAACGGCCACGATGCCCACCACGATCATGGCGGTTTTCAAATTCAGCGACATGGACCTGAGGGCCGAATGCAGCGCCGAGTTGCAGATGGCGAGCGCGGACGTGATGTTCGTGCTCGACGTTACCGGGTCGATGGCGGGCACCAAGATTCAGGGCTTGCGCGATGCCGTGCGCGATTTCCACACCACTGTCGCCCGTGCGGTGATCGACAAGGACCGAACCGTTATCCGCTATGGCTTCGTGCCTTACAGCATGACGGTGAACGCCAGCGGTCTTGTTGCTTCGGGGGCGCTGCCCACAGGCGCGTTTGCCGACAACACACCGTACCAGACGCGGGTCGCCTACTTTAATACAGTTCATTATCTTCCAAATGAGGGGACGGCGGTACGGGGAAAAGAAGAACTCGCGCCTTCTGTTAGCAAGAGCGAGTGTAATGATTGGATTGCCAGTACGTCGGAGGGTGGCGGACCAGCACCTAAGGATAGAACCAAAACAACTTATGTGAAGGGGCAGGATTGGAGCAAGACTGGTACGAGAGGGAGCGGCAAAAACAAGGTCGACATCGGGACGTGTTACCGTATCCCAATGGTGACCACCACCACTTATACCACAGTCTATAAATTCACGCAGTGGCTCTATAAGCAGACCATGATTGACACCACCGGAGTTGTGCCGGGGGGCCGCAGCCTGATTACATCGCTGTCCTCTAACGATAATTATTACGTGGCGGAACGTGGTGAATACGACATGCGCGCGCTGGCTAAGCTACACGGGACGGCAAACACCAATCTGCCCGCCCCGACGACTTACGCTTGGAACGGCTGCATCGAGGAACGGCAGACCGTGGTCGATCTGGCTATGAATCCGGTGCCGGATGGTGCGCTGGATCTCGATATCAACAGTGCGCCTATCGCCGACAACGATAACACTAAGTGGAAGCCGTATTGGGGTATCGTGGAATATAATCGCAGCGGTACCAGAGCTACCGAACGCTGCCCGGCACCGATGCGGCAGTTTCAGGAGGTCGACACACGCACCCCCGACACGGTGCCCGAGTGGCTCGATACCTACCTCAACAGCCTTACCGCCGTGGGCAACACCTATCACGATATCGGCATGATCTGGGGCGCGCGTCTGGCCAGCACCCGAGGGATGTTCGCCGCCAACGTGCTGGAAGGAAACCGTACGTCGGTGAGCCGCCATATCATTTTCATGACCGATGGCCAGATGGAGCCGAGCAGCAGTGGCTACAACGCCTATGGGATCGAGGATCTCGATCGCCGCATCGCACCCAGCGGATCGGGAAGCGGTGCCAACAGCACTTTGGCGACGTACCACACCAATCGTTTCCTTGCTGCCTGCCGCGCGGCGCGGGAGGAAGGATACACGATCTGGGTGATAAGCTTCGGGACGAGCATCACCAATGCCATGCGCACCTGTGCGAGTGCCGATCGCGCCTATCAGGCCACGAATACGACGGAACTGCGCAACGCCTTCCGCTATATCGCGGGGCAGGTGGCCGACCTGAGGCTGAAGCGGTGAACGTGCATCCCTCTGGCCTGCTGCGCGATACGCGCGGCGTCAGCGCGGTGGAATTCGCCTTTGTCGGGCCGATCCTTATCATGCTGCTGCTCGGCGGGCTGCAACTCTCGTACGATATCTGGATGAAAGCGATGGTGAACGGGGCCGTGCAGCAGGCGGGCCGGGATTCGGGGCTGGAAATGGCGCATGCCAGCCAGACGGCGATCGATGACGAGGTCAAAGAGCAGATTCACCGGATGCTGCCCAGCGCGGAAGTGTCGTTCGAGCGCAAGAATTACCAGACGTTCAGCGACGTGAACCGGCCGGAAGTGTTTATCGATGCCAACAAGAACGGCATTTACGACAACAAGGAATGCTTCGACGACGAAAATGGCAACAGCCTCTGGGATGCCGACGCGGGGGCATTGGGGCAGGGCGGCGCGCGCGATGTCGTGGTGTACCGGGTGACGGTGGCTTATGATGAACTCGTCCCCCTTTCGCGTTTCGTCGGGCTGGACCCGAAGCGGCGGTTCACCGCTGTGACCACGTTGATGAATCAGCCGTTCGCAACGCAGGCCGATCGCCCGGTGAGGCAGATATGCCCGAAATGACCGCCGCCTGCCGCCTATCGGCTTTTCGCTGCTTGCTCGCCCGCGACACGCGGGGCGCGGTCATCATCGAATTCGCTCTGGCTTTGCCGATCCTGTTGATGCTGTTGCTGGGTGGGCTGGAAATCGCCAATCTGACTGTCACGCACATGCGGATCAACCAGATCGCGATTTCGCTGGCGGACAACGCCTCGCGGCTCAAGCAGCAGACGATCGGCGGCGCGCCGCAGGTTCGCGAATACGATGTGAACGAAGCTTTCAAAGCGGCCGAATTGCAGGGCGCCGATCTGAATCTGATGCAGAATGGCCGCCTGTTCCTGTCCAGCCTCGAAACCAATGCGGAGGGCGGGCAATGGATACACTGGCAGCGTTGCAAGGGGGTGCTGACTGCCTACCAATCCAGCTATGGCGTGGAAGGCGATGGCGCAACCGGGACGTCATTCCCCGGAATGGGACCGGCTGACGAGAGAGTTACGGTGGAGCCGGGTGGCGCAATCATGGTGGCGGAAGTGGTGTACCGATATCAGCCGCTGATCGGCGGCCGGTGGGCGTTCGGCGATTTTACGATCCGCAAGTATGCGGCGATGTATGTGCGCGACGATCGCGATCTTTCGGGTGCGGGGATTTTCAATCCCGCGCCCCAGGCGAGCGTGTCCGGCTGCGTATAGGGATTGGTCGCGTCAGCCCGCCGCTTCGGAAAGCCTGCCCCAGCACACGGGATAGCCGTGGTCTTCCGCGATCCGGAGGAATTTTTCGCCGTCCCGTTCGGCAATCCACGGGGTGACGGTGCGCACCGGGATGGCCGTGGCATGCGCGCGGGCATCGGCGAAATCGGTGAATTGCGCCAGCCGTTCCAGATTGCGCCGGGTGGGGAAAATCGCCCGGATTTCACCGCTGTCGGCCATGGCCAGCGCGTTGCTGGCGGTCGTCCAGAACAGGCGGGTGTTCTCCGTCCCGTCCACCGCGATATCGACCGCGCCGGTGCCCAGATCGGCAAGATAGAAGCGCGTGTCGAAAATCGGCCCCCGCTTGAAATGCGGCATCCAGCGGGCGAACGGCACCAGCGCTTCGAGATCGAGCGACCAGCCGAAATGGGCCAGAACGCCATCCAGCGTCTGCCCCTGATGCAGCATCAGGCGCGCGGCAGCGGCATCCTGCGCGCTGACGGGCGCGGTCAGCCCGATGGCAAGGCCTGCTTCTTCCAGTGTTTCGCGGATACCGGCGATGCGGTGCGCGGCTTCTTCCCGATCCGGCAGACCGGGGATTCGCGCGGCGAGTTCGAAATCGGCGGGATCGACTTTGCCGCCGGGAAAGACCGCCGCACCGGCAACGAACGACATCGTTTGCGACCGGATCAGCATCAGAATCTGCGGGGCGCCGCCATCGGGGCAGCGGCGGAAAACGATCACCGTGGCAGCAGGACGTGCGTTGATGGCGCTTTGGGGATCGGTTTCGAAAGTCATGTGCCTGACAGTGGGGAGCGCGCGGCGGATTGCCAAGAGGGCAGCGCCGCTTCTGTCGGAATAGTTGCCGGTTTTCCGGGTGGTATCGTTCGTGCGCAAACAGCAAACGGGCCCGCCGCGCGAAGGCGGCAGGCCCGTTTGCTTTTACCGGAAAGCGGTTCAGTCGGAGGCGGGCTTGACCTGATTGTCCTGCATGAGCTGTTGCAGTTCGCCCGCTTCGTACATTTCCATCATGATGTCGCTGCCGCCGACGAATTCGCCCTTCACATAGAGCTGGGGAATGGTCGGCCATTCCGAATAGGTCTTGATGCCCTGGCGGATATCCATGTCCTGCAGCACGTCGACACTGGCGAATTCCACGCCGCAATGTTCGAGAATGGCAACCGCGCGGCTGGAAAAGCCACACTGCGGAAACAGCGGGGTGCCCTTCATGAACAGAACGACATCGTTCGCGTTCACGATTTCGGCAATACGGGAATTGGTGTCAGACATGGGTTTGGCCCTGTGATGGAGCGTGAAAGGCGGTACTGGCCTGTCCCGCTCAATTGGGGATGGCGGTCGTCAGTTGCAAGGCATGGAGCGTTCCGCCCATATTGCCGCCCAGCGCTTCGTAAACCAGCTTGTGCTGCTGGATACGGCTTTTTCCGGCAAAGGCGGCCGAAGTCACGCGCGCGGCATAATGATCGCCGTCACCGGCCAGATCGGTGATCTCGACCACTGCATCGGGCAGGGCGGCCTTGATCATGGCGGCAATGTCGTCGGCGGCCATCGGCATGAGGCTGGTCCTTCCTGTGCGTTCAGACTTTGCCGATAAGCTGGCGGCGGGCCTCGATCGATTTTTCCGCCAGCGCATCGCGCACGGCGGCTTCATCGATCTCGATCCCGGCGCTGGTCAGATCGCCCAGAACCTTGCGGATCACGTCTTCATCGCCGGCTTCCTCGAAATCGGCCTGGACCACCGATTTGGCATAGGCATCGGTTTCTTCCACGGTCAGGCCCATCTTTTCGGCGGCCCACTGGCCGAACAGCCGGTTGCGGCGGGCGGCCACGCGGAAGGCGGTTTCTTCGTCCAGTGCGAACTTGGCTTCTTCTGCGCGTTCGCGGTCATTGAAGTCGGTCATGTCGGTCCCTTGATGAGTAAATCGCGATGGGGTGTCTGCGGAATCGGTCTGCGAGGATCAGGCAGCGGCGAGGGCGGTGCCTTTGGCGAACCATGGCATGTCCACCGCCTGCTGGCTTTCGTAATCGGCAATCGCCGCGTCGCGGGCCAGCGTCAGGCCCACTTCGTCCAGCCCGTTCAGCAGGCAATGCTTGCGGAACGGATCGATTTCGAACGAGAACCGGTCCTGGAACGGGCTGGTCACGGTCTGCGCTTCGAGATCGATCGTCAACGGATCGGTCTGCGCTACTTCCAGCAGGCGATCGACCTGTTCCTGCGGCAGAACGACAGTCAGAATGCCGTTTTTGAACGCGTTGCCCGAAAAGATATCGGAAAAGCTGGGGGCGATCACGGCCTTGATGCCCATGTCGAGTAGGGCCCAGGCGGCGTGTTCGCGGCTGGAACCGCAGCCGAAATTGTCGCCCGCAATCAGGATCGGCGCGCCTTTGTAGGCCTCCTGATCGAAGATGTTGTCCGGATCGGCGCGCAAGGCTTCGAAAGCGCCGCGCCCCAGCCCTTCGCGGCTGATGGTCTTCAGCCAGTGCGCCGGGATGATGATGTCCGTATCGATATTCTTGCGGCCGAACGGAATGGCGGGGCCGCTTACTTCATGGACAGGCTGCATCAATCGGTCTCCGGCTTTTCGCCAGTGGGGGTGTGCGGCTGCGATGTGGGCTTGCCCTTGTTCTTGTCCTTGCGGGACCTGGAGAACAGCAACGCCGCGGCCACCGCGGCCGAGCCGATAGCGGCCCCGGCAATCGCTGCCGGACCGGTCCAGTTCTTGTCGCTCTTCTTGCTCATCGCATCACCCTATCAATTCGCGCACATCGGTCAGCTTGCCGGTGACGGCCGCGGCGGCCGCCATCGCGGGAGAGACGAGATGCGTGCGGCTGCCGGGGCCCTGGCGGCCTACGAAATTGCGGTTGCTGGTCGAAGCGCAGCGTTCACCCGCCGGAACCTTGTCCGGGTTCATGCCCAGACACGCGGAGCAGCCCGGTTCGCGCCATTCGAGCCCGGCGTCGATGAAAATCCGGTCGAGCCCCTCGGCTTCCGCCTGGCGCTTCACCAGCCCCGAACCCGGCACCACGATCGCCCATTTGACATTGGCGGCTTTCTTGCGCCCCTTGAGCACGGCGGCGGCGGCGCGCAGGTCTTCGATGCGGCTGTTGGTGCAACTGCCGATGAAGATGTTCTGCACTTCGACTTCGCTCATCTTCTGGCCCGGTTCCAGCCCCATGTAATCGAGGCTGGCCCGCGCCGCGTCCCGCTTGGACGGGTCGGCGAAGCTTTCGGGCGCCGGAACCACGCCGCCGATCGGCACCACGTCTTCGGGGCTCGTGCCCCAGGTGACGGTCGGCTGCACATCGGCGGCATCGATCCGCACGCTCTTGTCGAACGTCGCGCCACCGTCGGTGCGGAGCGTTTTCCACCACGCCAACGCCTTGTCCCAGTCCGCGCCCTTGGGAGCGTAGGGACGGCCCTGGAGATAGGCGAACGTCTTGTCGTCCGGCGCGACGAGGCCTGCACGGGCACCGCCTTCGATGGACATGTTGCACACGGTCAGCCGGCCTTCGATGCTCATTTCCTCGAACACCTTGCCGCGATACTCGATTACGTAGCCGGTGCCGCCGGCGGTGCCGATCACGCCGATGATGTGCAGGATCAGGTCCTTCGGCGTCACGCCAGGGCCGAGATCGCCGTCGACCATGACTTCCATGGTCTTCGAGCGTTTAAGCAGCAGGGTTTGCGTGGCCAGCACGTGTTCGACCTCGGACGTGCCGATGCCGAAAGCCAGCGCGCCGATGCCGCCGTGGCAAGCGGTGTGGCTGTCGCCGCAAACGATGGTCGCGCCGGGCAGAGAGAAGCCTTGTTCCGGGCCGACCACGTGGACGATGCCCTGTTCGGCATCGGTCGCGCCGATGTAGCGCACGCCGAATTCGGGTGCGTTCCGCTCCAGCGCGGCGAGTTGCTGCGCGCTTTCCTTGTCGGCGATGGGCAGGCGGTTGCCCGCTGCGTCAAGCCGCGCGGTGGTGGGCAGGTTGTGATCCGGCACGGCCAGCGTAAGCTCGGGACGGCGGACCTTGCGGCCGCTCATCCGCAAGGCTTCGAATGCCTGCGGGCTCGTCACCTCATGGACGAGATGACGGTCGATATAGATGATCGAGGTGCCATCGTCGCGCGATTCCACGACATGGGCATCCCAGATCTTTTCGTAGAGAGTGCGGGGTCTGCTAGCCATAGCTGGCAGCTAGGCGCGCCGACCCCGCAAGACAAGGGGGTTATCGCTTTTAATCGGCCTGATCAGCGGCGATAGGGATTGCGGCCGGGGCGGTTGTCGCGATCGTTGCGTTCCGCCCGCAGTTTCCGCTCCACGTTGTCGATCCGGACGTTGAGCGTGCGCAGTTCCGCCCGGGTGAAACCGCCACGGGCATAATGCGCCCGCAGATCCCTGATCTGGCGGACTTCGCGGTGAAGCTGGTTCGCCTCGCGGGGCGAAATGGCCCGGCGCGCTTGGGCCCGGTCGATCCGGGCATCGAGCTGGTTGATTTCGCGGCTGATCTGGGCGCTGTTGTAGGAGCCCGGCGCGGCCGAAGCGGGTGTGGCGAGCACGGCGGCGGTGGCGAGAGCGAGCGGGGCGGCGACAAGGAACTTACGCATGGGTTTCACTCCTCTGGCATGGCCGTTGCAGGGGCCGTGCCTTGGTCTTGCTCGGCGGGGAGTGCCGATGCCTTTGATCTAGCATCGGAAAATGCGTTTGAGCGTCGCGTTTTGTACCAAAGTGTCGCGGAAACGGGCCTGTGTTAGGCTGGCGTTCAGCCTGCGGCGATGCGCCGGGCGGTTTCGCGGATCAGCGCGATCATGTTGGGCACGCCCTGCGTGCGATTGGAAGAAAGCTGATTGCGCAGGTCGAACGGTTCGAGCGCGGCGGTGATATCCATCGCCGCTACTTCCGCCGCCGGGCGATCCTGCACGGCGGCCAGCACCAGCGCCACGATTCCCTTGGTGATAGCCGCGTTCGAATCGGCGAGGAAATGCAGCCGTTCCCCTTCCTGCGTGGGGTAGATCCACACGGCGGCGGAGCAGCCGCGCACCAGCGTGGCGTCGGTCTTCAGTGCATCGGGCATCGGCTCCAGATCGCGGCCGAGATCGATCAGCAGGCGATACCGTTCATCGCCTTCGAGGAATTCATATTCTTCGCGGATATCGTCGAGAGAGCGCATGGCGCGGGGCCTTAGCGGCAAATCAGGAACGGGCAAAGAGGCGATAGGGCTGGGCGCCTGTGGCCTCCCGGGCGAAAGAACTTGCAAATTGCCTGCAATAGGCTTATCTGCGCGCCATCCCGACATTGTCGAGACAAGGTTTGGACGCTGGCCCCGACTGGGGCCGGGCGCGAAACCGCGTTGCTGTCATGTTCGGCAAGTATTTTGGAGTGGCGATGGCCGATATTGCGCGCATTACGGAAGTGGTGGAACCCGAGGTGAAAGCCCTGGGCTTCGAGCTCGTGCGTGTGAAAATGCTGGGCTCCGAGGCCGGGGATGAACCCGCCTTGCAGATCATGGCGGAAGATCCGGCTACCGGCCAGCTGGTGATCGAACAGTGCGCCGAACTTTCGCGCCGCGTGTCGGATGTGATCGATGCGCTGGAAGAACAGGGCGAAGTGCTGATCGCGGGGGCCTATCGCCTCGAAGTCAGTTCGCCGGGGATTGACCGGCCGCTCACCCGGATCAAGGATTTTGCCGACTGGGCCGGGCATGAGGCAAAGATCAGCCTGTCCGAAAAGCTCGATGGACAGCGCGATTTCCGGGGCGATCTTACCGGTGTCGAAAATGATGTGATCACTATGGAAGATCGCAAAAAGGGGGCGGTGTCGTTCCCGTTTGCCCACATTCATGCGGCGAAGCTGGTCTTGACCGACCGCCTGATTGCTGCGACCCGCCCGCTCGACTCCAGTGGCGCGGACGAGATTCTCGAAGAAGAGGAAGGCTGAAGACCCATGGCCAGTGCGATTTCCGCCAACAAGGCAGAGCTGCTCGCAATTGCGAACTCCGTTGCCAGCGAGAAGATGATCGACAAGTCGATCGTCATCGAAGCAATGGAAGAGGCGATCCAGAAATCCGCGCGCAACCGTTATGGCGCGGAAAACGACATTCGCGCCAAGCTCGATCCGCAGACGGGCGATCTGCGCCTGTGGCGTGTGGTCGAAGTGGTCGAGGAAGTGGAAGACTACTTCAAGCAGGTCGATCTCAAGCAGGCCGAAAAGCTCCAGCCGGGTGCGAAAGTGGGCGATTTCATCGTCGATCCGCTGCCGCCGGTCGATCTTGGCCGCATCGATGCGCAGTCCGCCAAGCAGGTGATCTTCCAGAAGGTCCGCGATGCCGAGCGTGAGCGCCAGTACGAGGAATTCAAGGATCGCGCGGGCGAAGTCGTCACCGGCGTGATCAAGTCGGTCGAATTCGGCCATGTGATCGTCAATCTCGGCCGAGCCGAAGGCGTGATCCGCCGCGATCAGCAGATTCCGCGCGAAGCGGCCCGTGTTGGCGAACGTGTCCGCGCGCTGATCCTGAAAGTGGAACGCAACAATCGCGGCCCGCAGATTTTCCTGTCCCGCGCGCACCCCGAATTCATGAAGAAGCTGTTCGCGCAGGAAGTGCCCGAAATCTACGATGGCATCATCGAGATCAAGGCCGCCGCCCGCGATCCGGGCAGCCGCGCCAAGATCGGCGTGATCAGCCATGACAGCTCGATCGATCCGGTCGGCGCCTGCGTCGGCATGAAGGGCAGCCGCGTTCAGGCGGTGGTGCAGGAACTGCAGGGCGAAAAGATCGACATCATCCCCTGGAGCGAAGACACCGCGACGTTCGTCGTCAACGCGCTCCAGCCCGCCACTGTCAGCCGCGTGGTGATCGACGAGGAAGAAAGCCGCATCGAAGTGGTGGTGCCTGATGACCAGCTTTCGCTGGCCATCGGCCGCCGTGGCCAGAACGTGCGCCTCGCCTCCTCGCTGACCAACGCAGCGATCGATATCATGACCGAGGCGGAAGCGAGCGAGAAGCGCCAGAAGGAATTCGCCGAACGTTCGAAGATGTTCGAGGAAGAACTCGACGTTGACGAAACGCTCTCGCAGTTGCTGGTCGCCGAAGGCTTCGCCGAGCTGGAAGAAGTCGCCTATGTGGCGATGGACGAACTGGCCGGGATCGAAGGCTTCGACGAGGAACTGGCCGAAGAACTGCAGAGCCGTGCGATCGAAGCGCTGGAACGGCGCGAAGAAGCCGCGCGCGAAGAACGGCGCGCCCTCGGAGTCGAGGATGCGCTGGCCGAAATGCCGCATCTGACCGAAGCCATGCTGGTCACGCTGGGCAAGGCCGGGATCAAGACGCTCGACGATCTGGCCGATCTCGCCACTGACGAACTGATCGCCAAGAAGCGCGAAGCGCCGCGCCGCCGCGACAACGCCCCGGCGCCGCGCCGCAGCGGCCGCACGGAAGACAAGGGCGGCGTGCTCGCGGTCTATGGATTGAGCGAAGAACAAGGCAACGAAATCATCATGGCCGCGCGTGCGCACTGGTTCGATGACGAACCGGTGAACGACGGGCCTGCAAACGAGGAGGCCGCTGATGCGGAATCCTCACAATGAGGCGCTAAGCCCAGACATCGCTGAAGGCCGCAAGGCTCGCGCAAGCGGGCCTGAGCGCCGCTGCATCCTGACGGGGGACAACGCCCCGCGGGATGCGCTGGTGCGGCTGGCCATTTCTCCGGAAGCTCCGGACGGCACTTCGTACGTGCTGCCCGATGCCCTGGCGCGTGCGCCGGGGCGGGGGGCCTGGATCGGCGTCACGCGCGATGCTCTTTCTGCCGCGCTCGCCAACGGCAAGCTCAAGGGCGCTCTGGCGCGGGCTTTCAAAGGCGCGCGGATGGAAATCGCCGAATCCCTGCCCGACATGGTGGAACAGGCGCTGACGCGCGCATTTCTCGACCGTCTGGGTCTCGAAATGCGGGCGGGAAAGCTTATCTTGGGGACCGACCGCATCGCGGAGCAGGCCCGGATGGGCGGCGTCGCATGGCTGGCCCATGCGGCGGATGCGGCGGAAGACGGCACGCGAAAGCTCGATCAGGCCTGGCGTGTGGGCATGGATGCCGAAGGGTCCGGTATGGGGGGCATACGCTTGCCACTGGACCGGGCGGCGCTGTCTGTGGCATTGGGCCGCGATAATGTCGTCCATCTGGCATTGGCCGAAGACAATTCGGCTGAAAGGGTAGCCTTACCGCTGCGGCGCTTGCTGCATTTCATCGGGGCGGATGGCGCAGCCGCAGACGATACCGGCGAATGGACGAATGCTGGCGCGTGACACGCGACGGCGAATTATTTGGAATACGAAGGGTTAGACGAGCTTTATGAGCGATACCGACAACAAACCGACGCTGGGCCGCAAGCCTCTTGGCCTCAAGCGGTCGGTCGAGGCGGGAGAGGTCAAGCAGACTTTCAGCCACGGCCGCACC
Organism: Caenibius sp. WL; assembly: GCF_019803445.1. Classification (NCBI taxonomy): domain Bacteria; kingdom Pseudomonadati; phylum Pseudomonadota; class Alphaproteobacteria; order Sphingomonadales; family Erythrobacteraceae; genus Caenibius; species Caenibius sp. WL. Next base: position 2,928,963 of record NZ_CP081844.1, on the reverse strand, counting down.
AACAAGGTGGTCGTGGAAGTGAAGCGTCGCAAGATCGTCAAGCCCGGAGCCGCGCCCGAGGCGAAGGAGGCGGTTGCGCCTCCGCCGCCCGCTGCCGCGCCTGCGCCCACCCCCGCACCGGCTCCGGCCCCTGCGGCCAAGGCCGCGCCTGCTCCCACCGCACCCAAGCCGGCAGCGCCGCCGAAGACGCACGAAAGCCGTCAGGAAATGCAGGCCCGCCTGCTGCGCGAAGCTGAAGAGGCCCGGCTTAGCGCGCTGGAGGAGGCCAATCGCCGCGAAGAGGAAGAGCGTCTGCGCGCGATTGAAGAAGAAAAGCGCCGCGCCGAGGAAAAACGCCGGGCCGAGGAAGAGGCTGCAGCCGCCCGCAAGGCGGAGCAGACGGCTGCCAGCGCTCCGGCCGAAGAAGCCGCGCCTGCCGCTGATTCGCAACCGGAAGCGCCGGTCGAAACCGCGGTGGAGGCGAAGCCTGCCGATACCGCCGCTGCCGATGGGGAAGACAAGGCTGCTGCCGATGCAAGCGGCACGCCCGCTCCGGCACCGCGCAAGTTCACGCCCGTGGCCCGGCCGGAAGTCAAGCCCCGCCCGGATCGCGCCAAGAAGGACGATCGCAAGGCGACCCGTGAAAAGACCGTGGACGACCGCCGCCGGGGCGGCAAGCTTACGGTCAACCGCGCGCTGAACGAGGATGAAGGCGCCCGGGCGCGTTCGCTCGCCGCGCTCAAGCGTGCGCGTGAAAAGGAACGCCGGGCCCATTTCTCCGGCCATCAGCAGCAGCGTGAAAAGCAGGTGCGCGATGTCGTCGTGCCCGAAGCGATCACGGTGCAGGAACTGGCCAACCGCATGGCCGAAAAGGGTGCGGACCTGGTCAAGGCGCTGTTCAAGATGGGCATGATGGTCACCGTCAACCAGACGATCGACCAGGACACGGCGGAGCTGCTGGTCGAGGAATTCGGCCACAACATCACCCGCGTCAGCGAAAGCGACATCGATATCGATACGTCCGTGGATGTGGATGCCGACGAGACGCTGGAAACGCGCCCACCGGTGGTGACGATCATGGGCCACGTCGATCATGGCAAGACCAGCCTGCTCGATGCGCTGCGCGGCACCGATGTGGTGCGCGGCGAAGCGGGCGGCATCACGCAGCATATCGGGGCCTATCAGATCAAGACCAAGAACGGCGGTCTGATCACGTTCCTCGATACGCCGGGCCACTCGGCCTTCACCGAAATGCGTGCGCGCGGTGCCAATGTCACCGATATCGTGGTGTTGGTGGTGGCGGCCGACGACGGCATCATGCCCCAGACGGTGGAAGCCATCAATCATACCAAGGCCGCTGGCGTGCCGATGATCGTGGCGATCAACAAGTCCGACAAGCCCGAAGCCAACCCGCAGCGGGTGCGTGAGCGCTTGCTCGAGCACGAAATCGTTGTCGAAGCGATGTCGGGTGATGTGCAGGATGTGGAAGTCTCGGCAAAGACCGGGGCTGGGCTCGAAGATCTGATCGAGAAGATCCTGCTTCAGGCCGAACTGCTCGAACTCAAGGCCAATCCGAACCGCGAAGCCGAAGCGACCGTGATCGAAGCCAAGCTGGACAAGGGCAAGGGCCCGGTGGCCAGCGTTCTGGTGACGCGCGGCACGCTCAAGCGTGGCGATATTCTGGTTGTCGGCACCGAAAGCGGCCGTGTCCGCGCGATGATCGACGACAAGGGGCGCCAGGTGAAGGAAGCTCCGCCGTCCATGCCGGTCGAGGTTCTGGGTCTTGGCGGTGTGCCGATGGCCGGCGATACGCTGACCGTGGTCGAAAACGAGCAGCGCGCCCGCGAAGTCTCCGCCTACCGCAGGGAAAAGGCGACCGAGAAGCGCACCACAATGGCCCCCGCCAGCATCGATACGATGTTCTCGGCTCTGGCCGACAAGCAGAACGTCATCGAATTCCCGCTGGTGGTGAAAGCCGACGTGCAGGGTTCGGTGGAAGCGATCAACACCGCGCTCCACAACCTTTCGAACGACGAGATCAAGGTCCGCATCCTGCATTCGGGCGTGGGCGCGATCACCGAGAGCGACGTGACGCTGGCTTCGGCCTCGGGCGCGCCGATCATCGGCTTCAACGTTCGCCCCAATGCCAAGGCGCGCGAACTGATCGAGCGCAACAAGACCCGGATGATGTACTATGACGTCATCTATCACTTGACCGAGGAAATCGCGAAGGAGATGGCGGGCGAACTGGGGCCGGAACGGATCGAACATGTCGTCGGCCGTGCGGAGATCAAGGAAATCTTCTCCGCGGGCAAGAAGGACAAGGCGGCCGGTCTGCTGGTTCTCGATGGTTACATCAAGAAGGGCATCCATGCCCGCCTTACCCGCAACGATGTCATCGTTTCGAAGACGACGATCGCTTCGCTGCGCCGTTTCAAGGACGACGTGGACGAAGTGCGCGCCGGGCTCGAATGCGGTGTGGTCCTGGCCGATACGAACGATATCAAGCCGGGCGATACGCTCGAAGTGTTCGAAGTCGAAGAACGCGAACGGACTCTGTGATCCATTCCCTCTCCCTTCGGGGAGGGGGAGAGGTTTGATTCATGGCACGACAACATTCGACACCCGAAACCCGCTCCGTTCGCCTGCTCAAGGTGGGCGAACAGGTGCGCCACATCATTTCCGACCTGCTGACCCGCCAGCAGGTCCATGATGATGTGCTGACGGCGCATTCGGTTTCGGTCACCGAAGTGCGCATGTCGCCCGATTTGCGACAGGCGAAAGTCTATGTGAAGCCGCTGCTGGGCACGGACGAGGAGAAAGTGCTCAAGGCCCTGCGCACCAACACCGCCTTTTTCCAGCGCGAAGTGGCACAGCGGCTGAAGCTCAAGTACGCGGCCAAAATCCAGTTCTGGCCCGATGAAAGCTTCGACGAGGCTGACCGGATCGAGCGTCTCCTGTCCGATCCGCGCGTCGTGCGCGATCTCGGCGAAGAATAATAGGCCGCTGGCCCCGCTTGGCGAACGGGGGCGGAGCGCCTATCTGCCCCAGCGATGAACGACACACTCCTCACCGCGCTGGCGCTTATTCCGGCTCTGGTCTTCGCCATCGTGTTCCACGAGGTTGCGCACGGCTTCGTTGCCAAGCTGCTGGGTGATCCCACGGCAAGTGAGCAGCGGCGTCTGTCTCTCAATCCGCTGCGGCATGTCGATCCTATAGGCACAGTGGTCCTGCCCGGTATGCTGGCGCTCACGGGGGCGCCGGTGTTCGGCTGGGCCAAGCCCGTGCCAGTGAACAAATGGCGGCTGCGCAATCCCCGTTTCGGTATGATGGCCGTGGCGGCGGCGGGACCCGGCAGCAATCTGGTGCTGGCGGCCATCGGCGCTGTGATTCTCGGCCTGATCGCACGCACGGTTACCGCTCCGCCGGAGGCGGCGTTGAGCTTCGGTCTGGCCAGCCTGCAATTCTTCATTCTGGTGAATATCTTTCTGGCTCTGTTCAACCTGTTGCCGATCCCGCCCTTCGACGGTTCCCACATCGTTGAAGGGCTTCTGCCCCGGGCCGCGGCAGAACAGTATAACCGCCTGCGCCCGTTCGGTTTTCTATTGTTGATCGTGCTGCTGCTGATCGTGCCTCTGCTGTTCCCTCAACTCGGCATCGTGCAAAGAGTCGTGCTGCCGCCGGTCGAGTGGCTGAGCGGGCTCTATATGCAACTGGCCGGGGCAGTTGCCGGGCGGTGATGCTTCGCGATCGCGGATTTTCATCCTGCCTCTCTTGATCGATGCCGGGGGCATGCCCAGATCACGCGGGGAGCGGGGTTAACGAAAGGACCGGCTTATGCTTCGCACCAGATATATTTCCGCTCTCGGTGCGCTCACCGTAGCGGCCATGCCGTTTGCCGCATCGGCGCAGGACCATGCGCAGGCGGCTCCCGCAGCCAGGGCGCAGGAGGAAGCGGCATCGATCCCCTTCGCCAATCGCGGCGGGGTGCGCGACTGGCGCGCTCAGGGAATGGACCGCATCTATTTCCAGGACAGCCATGGCCAGTGGTATCTGGCCAAGCTGATGGGATCGGCGAGCGATCTGCCTTTCACCGAATTCATCGGTATCGACGCGAATCCCGATGGCTCGCTCGACAAGTTCAGCGCGATCTATGTGAAAGGGCAGAAATATCCCTTCGAAAGCTTCGTCAAAGTCGACGGACCGCCGAGCAAGAAAGCGCGCACCAAGCGCAAGGGTTGAGAGCGGCGCATTCTAAAATTTAACCCGGATAATATATTGACAGTTTTTATCCGGGTTTATATATGCGGCCTTCAAGGAGTGACCGCATGAGTGTGACCGTATTTTGCAAAGGGGCTATCGTGGCCCAAGGCAACCCTGAGGAGGTGGTGGCCGGTCTTGCCGCATTGCCCGCACCCGAACGCAGTTCCGATATGTTGGTGTTCGATGACGACACGGGCAAGCAGGTCGATCTGGATATGCGCGCGCCGCCTGCGCCGCGCACGCGAGGGCGGCCGTCGCTCGGCGTTCGCGCCCGTGAGGTCACGCTGCTGCCCCGCCACTGGGATTGGCTCAATCTTCAGCGGGGCGGCGCTTCGGCCGCTTTGCGCCGTCTGGTCGATGGGGCCTTGGCGCGCGGCAGAAGCGAGGAGGAATGCCGAGACGCGGCCTATCGCTTCCTGTCGGCCATCGCCGGGGATCTGCCGCATTTCGAGGATGCGATCCGCGAGCTCTATGCGGGCAATTGTGTGGGTTACGATCATTTCACGCACGATTGGCCTGCCGATATCCATGCCCATGGGCGCAAGCTCGCTTGGCCGGAGAACGCCGCGTGATGCCGCATGGCTGGATCGTTCTCGACAAGCCGGTGGGGCTGGGCTCGACGCAGGCCGTGGCGGCGGTGAAGCGCAATCTGCGTGAGGCGGGCTACGGCAAGAAGGTCAAGGTCGGCCACGGCGGCACGCTCGATCCCTTGGCAGAAGGCGTGCTGCCCATCGCCATCGGCGAAGCGACCAAGCTGTGCGGGCGGATGCTCGATGCGTCTAAGGTCTATGCTTTCACTATCCAGTTCGGCAGCGAGACCGATACGCTTGATGCGGAAGGGGAGGTGGTCGCCCGCAGCGAACATTTCCCCTCCTTCCCCGCCATCGCAGCGGTGCTGGCGCATTTCACCGGCCCGATCGAGCAGGTGCCGCCCGCCTATTCCGCGCTCAAGGTCGACGGGCAGCGGGCATACGATCTTGCGCGGGCGGGCGAAGATGTAACCCTGAAAAGCCGGGCGGTGACGATCCACGCGTTCGATTTCGCCGTGCCGCATGGCGGGGCTGGCGAGGTGGAGTCGGCTTTTGCGGAAACCGCGGGCAGGCCCGATCCGTTCGATCCCGCTGCTCCACTCGAACTGGTCGATGCCGTGACATTGGTGGCGCATGTCTCCAAAGGCACTTATATCCGAAGCCTCGCGCGGGACATCGCCCATGCGCTTGGCACGGTCGGCCATGTGACCATGTTGCGCCGGATCAAAGCCGGGCCGTTTACCGAGAAACGGGCGATTTCACTGGACAAACTCAACGAAATCGGTAGAGGCGCGGCCCTTGAAGACGTAATCCTGCCGTTGGAGGCGGGGCTGGACGACATCCCGGCCCTTTCTCTCGATCCGGACACGGTACGGGCGGTCCGTCAGGGCCGGGTCATTTCCGGATTGCCCCAGGATGATGGGCTGTATTGGGCAAGATCGGGCGCGGTCCCAGTTGCGCTGATGGAGCTTTCGGGCGGTGAAGCCCGGGTCGTCAGGGGGTTCAATCTTTCGGATGTCGCGGAGTGAATGACATGTCGGTTACCGCCGAAAAGAAGCAGGAAATCATCCAGGGCAACGCTCGCCAGTCGGGCGATACCGGTTCGCCTGAAGTGCAGGTCGCGATCCTCACGGAACGGATTCGCAATCTGACCGAACACTTCAAGGATCACCATAAGGACAACCACTCCCGCCGTGGCCTGCTGATGATGGTCAACAAGCGCCGCAGCCTTCTGGCTTATCTCAAGAAGAAGGATGTGGAGCGTTACAACGCTCTGATCCAGAAACTGGGTCTTCGTAAATAAGACTTGCGGAGCGGCCCCATGGTGGGCCGCTCTTTGTATGTAAGGCATCGCAATTGCGATGTATAAGACAGGGGAATCTCCACAATCCGGTGGAGAGCCTCTGGGGCGCAACATGAAGCCCCGCACCGGACCGGGACGGAATACCCGGCCAGTAAACCCCGCGCGGCAATAGGGCCCGTGGGTTCGAGGAAAAACTGAATGTTTGATGTGAAAACCGTATCGCTGGAATGGGGCGGAAAAACCCTCACTCTGGAAACCGGCCGTATTGCCCGCCAGGCTGATGGCGCGGTTCTGGCCACTTATGGCGAAACCGTGGTGCTCTGCGCCGTGACGGCCGCCAAGTCGGTGAAGGAAGGGCAGGACTTCTTCCCGCTCACCGTTCACTACCAGGAAAAATTCTCCGCTGCCGGGCGTATTCCGGGCGGCTTCTTCAAGCGCGAACGCGGCGCGACGGAAAAGGAAACGCTGACCAGCCGCCTGATCGACCGTCCGGTGCGCCCGCTGTTCCCTGAAGGCTTCTACAACGAAATCAACGTCATCGCCCAGGTGATGAGCTATGACGGCGAAACCGAGCCCGATATCGTCGCGATGATCGCGGCTTCGGCGGCGCTCACCATCTCGGGCGTTCCCTTCATGGGCCCGATCGGCGCCGCGCGCGTCGGTTTCAAGGATGGCGAATACCAGCTCAACCCGTCGCTGGCCGAAGTGGCCGAAGGCCGCCTCGATCTCGTCGTCGCCGCCACGCAGGACGCGGTGATGATGGTCGAATCCGAAGCCAAGGAATTGACCGAAGACGAAATGCTCGGCGCGGTCGTCTTCGCTCACGAAGAATCGCGCAAGGTTATCGGCGCGATCATCGAACTGGCGGAAAAGGCCGCCAAGGATCCCTGGAACATCGACCTGTCGGACAACACCGCCGACCTCAAGGCCGATATCAAAAAGCTGATCGGCAAGGATATCGCCGCAGCTTACAAGGAAACCAACAAGTCGAAGCGTTCGGACGCGCTCAATGCCGCGCGCGACAAGGTGAAAGCGAAATTCGCCGACGCCGATGGCCAGACGCTGATGACCGCGATCAAGCTGACCAAGAAGCTGGAAGCGGAAATCGTCCGCACGGCGATCCTCAAGGATGGCCAGCGTATCGACGGCCGCACCACCACGCAGGTCCGCCCGATCGAAGCGATGGTCGGCTTCCTGCCGCGCACGCACGGTTCGGCGCTGTTCACCCGCGGCGAAACGCAGGCGATCTGCACCACCACGCTCGGCACCAAGGATTCCGAGCAGATGATCGACGGCCTCGATGGCCTGAGCTACTCGCGCTTCATGCTGCACTACAACTTCCCGCCCTATTCGGTCGGTGAAGTCGGCCGCTTCGGCGCGCCGGGCCGCCGTGAAGTCGGCCATGGCAAGCTGGCATGGCGTGCGCTGCACCCCGTGCTGCCGAGCAAGGAAGATTTCCCCTACACGATCCGCGTGCTGTCCGATATCACCGAATCGAACGGTTCGTCCTCGATGGCGACCGTGTGCGGGGGCTGTCTCTCGATGATGGATGCGGGCGTTCCCATCGAACGTCCGGTTTCCGGCATCGCCATGGGCCTGATCCTCGAAGGTGACGAATTCACCGTGCTGTCCGACATCCTTGGTGATGAAGATCACCTGGGCGACATGGACTTCAAGGTGGCCGGGACCGAAGCGGGCATCACCAGCCTGCAGATGGACATCAAGGTTGCCGGGATCACCGAAGCGATCATGAAGCAGGCGCTGGCGCAGGCCAAGGAAGGCCGTGCGCATATCCTGGGCGAGATGACCAAGGCGCTGGGTTCAGCCCGCACCGAATTGTCGGCCCATGCCCCGCGCATCGAAACGATCCAGATCGACAAGTCGAAGATCCGTGACGTGATCGGCACGGGCGGCAAGGTGATCCGTGAGATCGTCGCTGAAACCGGTGCCAAGGTCGATATCGACGATGAAGGCGTGATCAAGATCAGCTCGTCCGACGTCAACCAGATCGAAGCCGCCAAGAAGTGGATTCAGGGCATCGTCGAGGAAGCTGAAGTCGGCAAGATCTACAACGGCAAAGTCGTCAACATCGTCGATTTCGGCGCTTTCGTGAACTTCATGGGCGGCAAGGACGGCCTCGTCCATGTGTCCGAAATGCGGAACGAACGCGTCGAAAAGCCGACGGACGTTGTCAAGGAAGGCCAGGAAGTCAAAGTCAAGGTTCTCGAAATCGACAACCGTGGCAAGGTCCGCCTGTCGATGCGCGTGGTCGATCAGGAAACCGGCGAAGAGCTGGAAGACACCCGTCCGCCGCGCGAACCGCGTGAACCGCGCGGTGATCGTGGCGACCGCGGCGATCGTCGTCCGCGCCGTGACGGCGACCGTGGCGGTCGTGGTGGCCCCCGCGGCGATCGTGGCCCGCGTCGCGATCGTGGTGAAGGCAAGGAAGACGGCAACCCCGATCATATGCCGGCTTTCCTCAAGTCTGACGACTGAGCGAACCGCAAATAGCCCCGAACGGGGCGGAAAAAGAGGCCGCCGGGGAAACCTGGCGGCCTTTCTTATGGAACGGGGAGCGTGTTGGTTCAGCGGTGGCGGTTTGCGAAACGCTGGTAAGAGGCGTCAGGCGTTGCCCGGCAATGCGCCCAGAAAATCGCCTTTGCCCAGCGGGACGCCGCGTGCGCGCAGAATGTCGTAGGCGGTGGTGGCGTGGAAGAAGAAGTTCGGCTGCGTAAAACCGAGCAGGAAATTCTCGGCGGTGAAATCGAGGCGATAGGTTGAGCCGACCGTGAAGACCACCGGACGCCCGATAAGCCCGTCGATCGCCTGCGGATCAAGGGCGCGTAGCGCGGCGATCGTTTCGTCCAACTGATCGCGCAATCCGGCAAAGCTGGCAGGCGGTTCCGACCAGTCGGGCATGGCGATGCCCCGTCGGACACCTTCGATGGCGCCGATCGAATGGACCGTGCAGCTTTTGACCTGATAGCTGAGCGGAAGCATGTCCGGTGCAAGGCGCGCTTCGATAAGTTCGGCTTTATTCCATCCGTTTTCAAGGCTGTAAGCTTCCGCCTTATCCAGCCAATCCCGACAAGCACCGAGAATCTGAAGCCAGCCGGGAACGAGAACGGCGTGAAGCGAAAGAGGCATGGGATTCTCCACCAACGGGCATAACCAGCAGATTTATAGGGCAATCCCGCGCTGTCCATCCATGCCCGGGCGGATCGGTGTCGAAGTCTGGCCACTGTACGGGATGTGTCGGAGTGCAAGGGTAGGGCTCTCACAGCAAAGCGCCGCATAAACTCTCTGCATGATGAGCTTATGCGGCGGATGCACTGTCAGTCGGAGCGATGTGGCAGATTGGCGTGGACAGGAGCGGAAGCCCCTTCCGGCTTAGCGGACGCGCGGGCCGCCATAGGGCAGCGGCGGAGGTGGGCGGCGTGCGCCACGCGGAAGCTGCGCCTGATAGGCACGGCCGCAATGTTCGACGCAATAAGGATAGCCGGGGTTGACCTTCTCTCCGCAGAAATGGAAATCCGGCTCGCCCGGATGGCCCATTGGCCAGCGGCAGACTTTATCGCTGAGATCGAGCAGGCTCGTCTTGTCGGCAATTTCCGGGCTCGGCTTGGCCGGCACGAGTCGGCGGGGCGGGGCAGGCGGAATAGGGGCCTGCTGATCGCCGGGGCCCTGACGGAGGAAGCCACCGGGGCCGACCGACACAATCTTGGGCATATCGGCCGAGGCATTGGGCAGCGGCTGCGAAGGCGTGCCTGTGGCGGTTGCGGGGCGGGCTGCGCCGTCATCCGCTGCCGGTTTGTCCTTGGTGGGCTTGACTGCTGCAGCGGGGGCCGGAGAAGCTGGCGCCGTGCGGGCCGGAGGCGCCTTTACCTTGGGGGCTTCCGTGGGTGGTGGTGGCGCCTTCTTGGCCGCAGGGGCAGCGGCTTTCGCTTTCTTGGGCTGTTCGGCCGCCTTTACCGGGGAAGGGCGCGCCTTCAGGCCCAGGCGATGGGCTTTGCCGATCACCGCATTGCGGCTGACTCCGCCCAGTTCCTCGGCGATCTGGCTTGCCGTTGCACCGCCTTCCCACATCTTGGTCAGCGTTGCGATCCGTTCCTCGGTCCAGCTCATTGACGTTCCTATTCCTCAAATCCGGTCGCGCGTCCCGCCATCGCGGGATAGAATGCCGCTTGCCAGCCGCACTGCTAGCCGATAGTCGCCCAGGCATGGCCGATCAAGCCCGAGAGATAGAAGTAATTCCCACCGGACCCGCTCATACCCAACGGCGCTTCCCGCCTCAGGGCGAGCCGTTGATTCATGGTATCAACCGGGGTGGGCTGTGGACTCTTTATATTAAGGAGGTTCGCCGGTTTCTCAAGGTGCAGACCCAGACAATCTGGGCTCCGGCGGTTACGACTCTGCTCTTTCTGGTGATTTTCACGGTCGCGCTCGGGCGGGAAGGGCGGATGGTGCTGGGCGTGCCTTTCGCCAGCTTCATCGCGCCCGGGTTGATCGCCATGGGCATGATGCAGAATGCCTTCGCCAATTCCAGTTTTTCGCTTCTGGTCGGCAAAATTCAGGGCACGATCATCGATTATCTGATGCCGCCATTGAGCGAAGGCGAATTGATGACGGGAATCGTTGCTGCTGCGACCACCCGGGCGATTGCCGTGGGTGGGGCTGTGGCGGCTGCGATCTGGCTGTGGCCGGGGGTGAATCTGGGCGTCGCCCATGCCTGGGCGATCATCTGGTTCGGCCTGATGGGTGCGATCATGCTTTCGCTTCTCGGCCTGCTGACTTCGCTATGGGCCGAAAAGTTCGATCATGCCGCCGCGATCACCAATTTCGTGATCGCGCCGCTTTCGCTGCTTTCGGGCACATTCTACACCATTCACAATCTGGCGCCGTCTTTCCGGATCGTCAGCTTGGGCAACCCCTTCTTCTATGTCATCTCGGGGTTTCGCTATGGCTTCCTCGGCAGCAGCGACATCGGCGAAGGGCATGCGGCCGTGTGGTGGGCGGCTGCCGGGCTGGGCCTTTTCAATCTTGCACTGGGCTTGCTCACCTACTGCCTGCTGCGGGCCGGATGGAAGCTGAAAAGCTGATTGCCTGCCCGTAATGCAATGCCGCCGCCCGTTTTAGGTGATCAGTGGCTAAGGCTGCGGCGCAGGCGATAGCGCCCATCCGCGAAATCGTCGAAAATTTGCGGGAGCGAGGGGTGATCCACCGGTCCGCCTTCGCTGTCTCCCAGCAGATTCTGCTGGCTGACATAGGCGACATAGGACGAATCCTCGTTTTCTGCGAGCAGGTGATAGAACGGCTGGTCGCGGCGCGGCCGCATATCCTGCGGAATCGCTTCGTACCATTCCTCGCTGTTGGCGAAGACCGGATCGATATCGAAAATTACGCCGCGAAACCCGAACTGGCGATGGCGCACCACATCGCCGATGGCGAAGCGCGCACGCGTCTGCAACGGCGCATCGACCATACGGCCAGCTTGCTGTGAAAAGAATGTCGAGCGGTTCATTACAGTACCCAATATAATTTACCGCACACGCGAAACAAGGCGAGGAGGCCCGCCATCCTCATTTTGTACAAGAGGGGGCTTGGCAAGCGCCGAGCCATCGGCTAACCGCGCGCTTCCAAACGACCATGCCTCTCGGGGCGTCGCACCTGGCTTAGCGGAGAGGTGGCAGAGAGGTCGAATGCGCCGCACTCGAAATGCGGTGTACGGGCAACCGTACCGTGGGTTCGAATCCCACCCTCTCCGCCACGCAGTCTTCTCTTTTCCAAGCTCATCGGTGTTAGCGGCCGCATAGGCCGCGTTTTGGCGGCGCTCGCATGTGCGAGCCGTATTCGGAGAGGGCTTTCGCGGGCCAGCTCGGGGCCACTTTGGCCAGCTTTCTCTGCCCGCCATTCAGCCAGTACGGAATGCCAGGATGGCCTGCGATCGATCCGTGTTCCGGGCCAATTAACACGGAAAATCTGAAAATTTACACGGAAAAAAGCGTCTGGCTGTCTGGGTAAACCAGCAAATCCGGGCTTCGCGCGCTTGCCGACGGTCCCGGTAACACGGATGGGGCTCGAGCTCGCTCGCGCGGCGAGGTTGCGTTCTCGCTCGCGCCGAGGCATATTACCCAGACATCGACCTGGTGCGGTGTGACGTTGGGACAACCTCTCGATCGAAGGGTGGTCTCTCCGCCAGATGCGGATCCAAAGGCGTCACGGATGTAGGCCCCTAGTTCCTGGGGTCAGGTCTTGCTTTCCGAAAGGAAGCGGGACCTGACATACGCGCCGGCCCTCTTCCTTCGGTTTTTAACGGAGGAAGACATGCCACCAGGCGAGAATGTAAATTCACGAAAGCTCAAGAAGCAGCTCCAGAGCAAGTCCGCCGAGCGTCGGTCGCGCCATGCGGCCGAGACCGCAATCGTGACGGCGACGCATGCCGTGGGACGCAACGATCTTCAACCGACGATGGCGATGCTCCACAGGCCCGTTCATGAATTGAAGGCCTCGACGACCCGCTCTCGCGAGACCACCCCCGAACTGCTTGAAAAGATCATCCGCTCGATCAAGACGTTCGGGCTCGTCTTGCCGATCCTGATCGAGAAGGACGGCACCATCGTTGTCGGCCACGCGCTTTGGGAAGCGGCGATCAAGCTCGGGCTCGAGACGATCGAGTGCCGCGTCGTCGAGCATCTTGATCCGACCGAGATCGAGGCTTTGAGCCTGGCGATCAACCGAATTGGAGAGAGCGGAAAGTACAGTCTGGAACGGCTTCGCGATCAACTGATCCGGATCGAATCCGCCGGGATCGAGCTGGTCTCAACGGGCTTCACGCTTCCGGAAATCGGCCAGATCATGATTAAGCCGGCTCCCACCGAGGAAGACGAGGGCGAATGCGACGGCGGGCGCGAGGACGAAATCGTCGTCACCAAAACCGGCGACTATTTCCAGCTCGGCGATCATCGCCTCGTGTGCGGGGATGCGCTCGATGAGATTTCCTGGCGGCGTGTGCTCGAGGGTCGACAGGCGCAGTGCGTGTTCAGCGATGCCCCTTACAATTGCCCGATCAAGGGTTTTGTCGGCGGCTTCGGCCGGCACCAGCACGATGACTTTCTGATGTTCGCCGGGAAGGAGAGCGAGGAGGAGTTCGCCGCGTTCCTTGAGGCCTATCTAACCCATTGTCGCACCTTCACCAGCCCTGGCGCAGTGATTTTCGCGGCGATGGATTGGCGGCAAATCGACGTGCTGTTGCAAGCTGGTCGCGCGGCGGGACTGAGCCGGATCAACGTCGCAGTCTGGAACAAGGGCGCGGGCGGCATGGGAAGTACCTACCGCAGCGCACACGAATTCTTCGCGGTGTTCTGCAACGGCAAGTCGGCGGCCACCAATAATATCGCGCTAGGTGTGCATGGCCGGGACCGGACCAACGTATGGACGTTCCCCGGCGCCAACCGGAAAGGTTCGTCCGCGGCCAGGGCGCTTGAGGACCATCCCACGCCCAAGCCCGTCGAACTCGTGCTCGAGGCGTTGCTCGATGTGACCAATCCCGGCGATGTCGTGCTCGACCCCTTCCTGGGATCCGGCACGACCATCATCGCTGCCGAGCAATGCGGCAGGCGCGCGTGCGGTATCGAACTCGATCCCAAATACATCGATCGCACCATTCGCCGGTGGGAAAAGCTCACCGGCGAGGAGGCCGTCCACGTCAGGACAAACCTGACGTTCGCCGAACTCGCCGAGCGGCGCGACGGCCAGATCGACACCGATATCGACGAATGTTCACGGGAGGTCTCCGATTCGGGGACCGAGCACTTGAGGCGGGGAGATAAGTCATGACCAGGGGCAATGCAAGCAATGGCGGCGGCGGGCAGCCGTCGAAGTGGGGGCGGGGCAAGACCGATCCCGACACCTGGTGGGAGAAGGGAGGCCCGTCGCCCAATCCCAAGGGACGCCCCAGGGGCTCGAAGAACCAGAAGACGCTCTACCAGGAAGCCTTCGGGGCTAAAATCGTCGTCAACATCGATGGCGCCGAGAAGGAAATGACGAAGAGGGAACTGGGCTATCATCAGGTCGCCACGAAATCGGCGGCTGGCGATATCAAGGCGTTCCAGATTCAGAGGGAGCTCGACGAGAAATACGAACCAGTCGAGGTCGCGCCGCCGACGCCCGAAGAATCAGCCGCCGACTACAAGACGTTCAAGGCGCATCTCGAATTGCTGCGGACCTTCAGGGTTTTCGAGAAGGAAGAGGCGGATGAGTTCGCCGCCCAGCGGAACGATGACGATAACAATGACGATGAGGAGGAGGATTATGATGACGAGGACTCCGACGGGGAGGACGCCGACGATGACAACGGCTGATCCTCGCGAACTTCGTCACCTTGTCGATGGGCTGTGTCGACGCGACTTTCTTAGCTTCGCCATTCGCGCGTTTCCTATCCTTGAAGCCGGTAACGTCGATCTCGCGCCGCACTTCAGCATCATCTGCCGATTTCTCGAGAAGGTCCACGAAGGCGAGATCCGGCGCGGGCTCGTCTGTATTCCGCCGCGTTATCTGAAGACCTATCTCGTCACCATCGTGTTCACGGCGTGGCTGTTGGGGAAAAATCCGAAGATCAGGATCATCTGCGCCGCCTATGGCATGCCGCTCGCCGAGAAGTTCAACGCCGATACGCTGAAGCTGATGCAATCGGCATGGTATAAACGTATTTTCCCCGGCACTCGTATAAATCCCAGGAAGCAAGGTAAGACCGAGTTCGAGACGACCGCCGGCGGTTATCGGCTCGCTACCTCGGTTGGTGGCACGATCACTGGACGCGGCGCCGATCTCATCATTGTCGACGATCCGCTCAAGGCGGGCGAGGCGCACTCGCCAACCGCGCGGCGGACCTGCATCGACTGGTTCAACGGCAGCGTTCACACCCGCTTCAACCATCCGAAGCAGGGCAGGATCATCGTCGTCGCCCAGCGCCTCCATGCCGAGGACCTGCCGGGCCATCTGCTGGAGGTTGGCGGCTGGGAGCCGCTGATCCTGCCGGCGGTCCAGGCCAGGACCCAGGTTTTCGATATTGTGAAGGGCGGCCGCAAGGCCCGCTTCAAGGCGGGCCGTATCCTGCAGCCCTCGCGGCACGATGCCGACGACCTGGCTCAGCTCAGGCGGGAGATGGGCGAGCACGATTTCGAGGCGCAATTCAACCAGTGCCCGCTGCCGCCCGGCGGTGCCACATTCAAGGAAGAATGGATCAAGCGCTATGACGAGTTGCCTGGGCCGGCTCGGATCGAGGCCATCATCCAAAGCCTGGATACCGCCTACGAGGGCGATGAGGGGAACTCCTACACCGTGTGCACGACCTGGGCGAAGTGCCCTGACGGATATTATTTGCTTCACGTCTGGCGCGATCGTCCCAGCTTTCCCGCGCTTCATAAAAAGGTGCTCGATCTGAAGGCCGAGTGGAAGGCCAGCATGGTCATCGTCGAAAAGAAGGCGAGCGGTATCAGTCTGATCGAGACACTCGAGCAATCGGGAAGGGTACCTTGGCTTGTCAATATCTCGCCTGAGAAAGGGAAGGTCGAGCGCGCCCAGCAGCAGAGTCTGAAATTCGAGCAGGGCAAGGTGTGGCTACCGGTCGAGGCCGAATGGCTGCCCGCCTACGAGGCCGAGCTATTCTCATTCCCGCATTGCAAGTTCGATGATCAGGTCGATTCCACGGTGCAACTGCTCGCCGCCTCTGATTACAGTAGCTTCCACACCAGGTTGCGCGCCTTGCGATGACCGGATCGACGTGCGCTGTCGGTCGCTCAGATGCCGCGCAGCTCTCCGATCATGGTGGGATTATGCCTCGATGCGGCGGAAGGATGCGGTAGCAGGGGACATCGCCGCGCTTCGACTTGCCGCGCGAAGCGGAATGGCTTTGAACGTTCGAGGAGGAACTGCTCGCTTTTCTGCATGGCAAGCATCAAGCATGACGATCAGGTGGACAGCGTGATGCAGTTCCTTGACTCAGTTGATACCGGACGTTTGCTTGCGGTTGCCGACAGAGCGAGACGGAGCGGATAGCAGGCGGAAAGGAACTCACTCCAACCATCATCCCGAAATCACTGCATCCTTCACCGCAGTGACTTTTCCTTGTTGAAAGTCACTGCGGCTCTCCTCTCAATCCATATGGCTGCGCTTGCCGCACCCATAGCTGGTTCCACACTCCTTTCCGCTTCGCGGGGGACTTGCGCATATGAACTCAGCTGGCGAGGCCTCCAGCGTGAGAGCCGCCATTTTTCTTCCAGGTTATCGATCTGGACCTGCCTCTAAAGTGGGAAAACCCGGCTGAGCTAGTGAAGCAGCCGAGTCCGGTTGTGCCTGGGCGAAGGAAATATCTGTCGAAGGAGATCGAGGATACCACCTAAACCACAGCGGTTCCGCAAGGTAGGCCCGGACGGGAGTCCCCGGCATAATTTCTCCGCTGGTTCCGTGAATCAGAAAGCCGAGACCGGATACGAATAGCATCGTACCGACCGACGCTGCTGTGCCGCTTTTGCCCTCGTCAGAAGCCATACCGGTAAGGCGTACTGGCCCGCTCGGTGTTTCGGCCTGAAGCAACCGAATCTCCAGTTTGCCCTTGCGACCGAAATGGCCATTGCGCTGAACCCGGGAGACTTCTGCTATAACCGGGGAGCCGATTGGGATGACGATGTGACCCCGGAAGGAGACTGTTTCGGCCACTTCCAGGTAGACTCGATCTCCTGGTTTATTGTCTTTGGTGGAAATTTGAGTCCGTGTCCGCAGCATCAAAGCGGTTCCCATTGGCAGATAAAAACGCTGCCCTTCATTTGCGGATACATTGATAGGCGCGGGCCAGTGGAACACCGTTTGGGCCTGCGCTGCACTAAGCGAGGTGAGTGCGAAAGCCCCGGCCACCATCGTTCTGATCATAAAGAGTCCTCCTGTTTTTCCTCTGGACGGGGAGGGGATAGCTCGAAGAGGTGAACAAAATGTCACTTATATCGGGTGGAGATATTCGTATGGCGATGGCCTTTGATGGGGATGAAGACCATCACCCAAAGATTTGGCGCCAATGTTGCCCGGTTGCGTAAAGAGCGTGGTCTGACGCAGGAAGCATTCGCCGATCTGGCGGGTATCGCTCGCTCCTATATGAGCGATGTGGAGCGGGGAGCTCGTAACCCCACCATTGTAATCGTCGAACGCATCGCCATTGCCTTGAAGGTTCCACTGCGCGATCTGTTCGACTGAACTTTATTATCTCATCGTGTGCATTCAGATGTTTTTTGCTCTTTCAAGGAAGGGCTTCAACTGGGCGCTGTTAATGGGACGCAAAGCTCGCTGGTCCGAGCTCGCAACTGAGAACCTGGAAAGCGACCGTTCGTGCAGCCACATGATGGGAGTCGACGAATGGCGGTTTTGGTGGACGATCCGGTTAGTCCGCTCCCGCGCAGTAATTGGTTAAAGCGGTCATTCGTTCATCCAAGGTAAGGATGATTACAATGCGCCTCATTCATCTGCGCGGCTCCGGGCGATGGAACGCGCTTAGGTCCGGGTCGGCCCGCCCTCATTCTGTCCCCGAAGAATTATAACATAGCGACAAGACTTGCCATGGCTGTCCAGTAACCAACCAGTTGAAAGGGTCTCCTTGGGAGGTCCCGGTTCCTCGTGGAGTGGGGGTTACAGGCGCCATCCTTGCCAACCAAATGCGTACCGTGGACTGGATTGCCAGAAACGTCGAGTTTAAGTCGGAAGCCACACATGAAATCTTGTGCGAGGTACTAGGCCGAATAGAAGCAATTCTCGATCTCGAGTGTCAGTGATCAACCCCGCTTCGGCGGGGTTTTTCACACCCTCAGCAATTCAGCCGCCCATACCTCTCCACCGCCATTCCACCCTTCACCATCGCACAGGAAAGGTCCCGGCCGCCTGCCCAGCAGCGCATTACCGGGCGGCCATAGTGATCCGTTTCGAAATGATCGCATTCCAGCGTCCGGTTACCGATGAGGCGCTCTAGATAGGCTTTGCTGGCATAGGAATCGCCGGGAGTACAGACGCGACCCGGGCGGCATGATCCGGGGCATCTCAGGTGCGTCCACGCCGAACAGCCGAGTGCTCTTGCATATCCATCGCAGCGGAACGTGTCGCCGTCATGAACCCATTGAACGCGGCACATGACCGTCTGAGGGTCTTGTCCGAAAGCCATATTGAATGCGCTCAGGAACATGCTTGCAAAGGCGAGGATGCAGAAGGCGAGGACGCTGGCGAAGCTGAGACGAGATGGCATGTATTGTATCCGCTCTACGCGGCAAAGAGACGAGGAAAATGAACGGGGCTCCGATGCGTGACCTCGGAGCCCCTACCAAGCCCCCTGCTTGTTGCCGTTAAAGCCGCTGCCACATCGTTGTGAACCTGGGCCTTATGCAAATACAGCGTAGGGATGGACCAAATATCACGTAATACTCGCCCTTTCAATGACTTGCACGAGGTGGCGGTGTCAGACTGAGATAACAGCGAGCCCGCTATGACCATTAGGTACCAGCCCAAGCGCTGGGTACCAGCGATCAACTTTCATCCTTGGTGAGCAACTCACCTCAAGGCTTTCAAGCGCACAGCGCTTGCTTCAGTTAAGTGATCAGGTGGAAAAAGGCCGGAGAGTAGCGGTTTCTTGGCATATTTCGGAGCGGCACGACTGCACGACGTGCCGCTCCTGACCACAGCGTTGCTTTGGGGGGCGAGGCGCTGTAGCTGGCGGTTCTGCTAGAAGCTGCGCTGCAAGATAGAAAGCTACCGCGGCGCAGGCTGCCGTCCGTAGCCACCGGTTCAGCACGAAGCGGTGATAGGGGAGAAGAGTTGAACAAGGTTGCCACCATTCGCATCGGTATGTGGAACCGAATAGCTATTGCGGCCTCGGTGCTCGCCTCGCTCGTCCTGCCCACATTGGCATGGATGGATGTGGCATCAATGAATGCAGATGCCCGAAAGTTCGGATTAGCCTCCTGTCGGACTGAGGTCTATTCGATGTCGGCCAGTGCGGAGGTCCAAGATACAGTCGCAGCGTGTGATAAGCTTTGGCTCCCAATCAACGCTTGGCAACCAGGCTGGGACCTTTGGGCGCAGCTGTTCGGGTTCACTGCCCTTGCATGTGCGCTTGCCTATGGTGTGATCTGGCTGTTGGTATGGATCGTAAAACGGATTTTGCGAGGGCGGGCGGCCTAAGGCCCTCTGGCTGGAACGGGAATGAGGAATCATGCGTTGGGAGGCGATTGCTATCGGAATGTGCCTGTTCACCGCAGCATGCGGCAGCGCTAACGATGATACTTCAAAGCTTACCGACTTCGCCAGGCGCAATTCGCCAGTCTCGCAAAACACCTGGGCAAATGTTCATAAGCTCAGTTGCACGCCGAAGGTGCTAGACATCTGTGATGAAACTGAATGCAATCCGGTCAGGATAGATCCAGCCAATCCACCCGTGAAGGTGATGTGGTATCCGACAAGCGGCGATCTGGAGCGTTGCGATAACAATGTGTGCGAGACCTACAATTCCACTGTTACGCACTCAGGCCTGTTCACAAGTGTGCGGCCGCAAGATCGAGACCATCTGTTTCGCGTATCCTCAAGCGGCGAATATCGTGAGATCGCCCATCTTGTGAACGCGACTTGGCTCTATCGCGGGCAATGCGAGAGGATCGCCGGACCTTAACTGATCCCTACATGTTCACGAGCCATCGATCTCCCAAAGACCCTCTTCCCAGCTTTTCAGGCAGGCAAGCTTCTTGTCACCGTCCCATAGCTCGGCAACACCTCCGGGAATGCTGTAGATCGAAGGGTTGAGAGCGGCGGAGACATCCGGTGCGTCAAATTCGACCCGTTGTGCCTCGCCAATACCCTCTCGCGTGAACACAAGTAAGTAGGTAGCCATGGCTGATTCCTTGCTCCCCCGTTCACAGGAAACATACCACAGCTGACCCTTGATATCGGGTCGGCTCATCGTGCTGGTCGGTCCGGTCGTCGATGAAGTGCTTGTTACGCTCGCCGAACCGTGGCCGTGACGGTTTCATGAGGGGGAGATACCGCCACGACCATCCCAAAGATGGGGTGTTGTGGCGGTATTTTAAGGCCCCCTAACTCCGCCCCTTAGTGTGCTTGTGGAGGAGGGTTTTGCCGCTTCGCTGTAAAATTTGAGGTGCCCTCAAAATTGGGGAGACGCATGTCACAGTCTGCGACGTACGTGGTTGTGCGTTATCACTGGTAAATTCTTTCATTGCCGAAGTCCGCACGCTGGCGATGTTCCCAGCTTGGAAAGCGTTGATTGGCACATAGACAGCCGGTCACTCCGACATCATCGTCAGCCGTCAATTCACCGTGGATCAGTGAGCAGACTTCAACCATGGCTCGGTCACTTTCCATCAGCCAGGCAGTTCTCGCTTGAGCCCCTCCCATGCCGCTGCGCCGTGTTCGTCGAGAAACGTTGACGGCTTGCCGAGCGGAACAGTAGATAGGTCTTCACGATTTGCGTGTCGTCCGGGATTTTTGGCGACAGCGCCCGTGATGTCTGCCTTCGCTACCGGAAGGCGTGGTGCAGACATCACGACGCTCCCTTTGAATTGTTCTCGGCTTAATTGTCCATCATGCGACGGAGATGGTATGAAGTTCTTGATTGGCTTGAACGGTCCCGCCTACGCATTGCTGCGCATCGTCAGCGGCCTGCTGTTTCTCTCGCACGGTGTTCAGAAATTCTTCAATTTCCCGGCACCATTTCCGATGAAGTTGAACCCCTTGCTCACTTCCGCCGGCATCATCGAGCTGGTGGCTGGGACACTCATTATGATCGGTTTTGCCACACGGCCTGCTGCCTTCATCGCCAGTGGTATGGCGGCTGTTGGCTACTGGCTGACGCACGCGACTAAGGGGATATATCCAATCACCAATGGCGGCGAGACAATCGCGCTTTACTGCTTCGTTTTTCTGTTCATTGCGACGCAGGGCCCTGGCATCTGGAGCGTATCAAAAAAGTAGCCGTAGTCGGCGTGCTCCGGTTCTGATCCATTCCACACCTCTCCACCGCCATCCCTACCTTCACCATCGCGCAGGACAGGTCCCCGGCCGCCTGCCTAGCACCGCACAGGGCGGCCGTAATGATCTTGAGATGGTCGCATTGCAGCGCCTGGCCTCTGATCAGACGCTCAAGATAGCCTTCTCGCGTAGGGATCACCGGGAGTGCAGATGCGGCCTTGCCGACAGGCGCCCGGCATTTCCGGTGCACCGACGCCGAATAATCCGGTACTCTTGGCATATCCGTCGCCGCGGAGCGTATCGCCATCAGGGACCCATTTGACGGCGCAGGTGACCTTCCGCGCAGGTTCCAGACCATCACCCGGAAATAAATTCTAAGCCATTGAAATTTTTGAAGAACCCCCCGATGACGAAGATGAGAACTGTGTGATCATCGTTTGAGGAGATCGGATACCAGCAGTTCCGGCCGTTTTTCGCCGTTCTCGGTCATACACCAGCTTGGATGCCCCCCAGGAGCGGACATTCGTTGAGGACCGTGATTGACCGGCAGGAAGGGCAAGGCTGTCGGACAGTCCGGAACGGCAAGTAACGGAACCGGCAAGCTTTAAACGGCCATTGGTTCAGCCGGTAACCCGCCCACCAAGCCGGGGGCCGCTTACTTATCAGAATTGGAGCGTCAGCCCTGCCCAGCCAGCATTATCTCTTTGATCGCGTCGATCCCTTCCTGATACCAGAACCACACCCCGCCAAGCAGGATAGCCATCCCCTTGCCTGGGTTCTTGAGGTTCTTAGATTTCCAGGCTTTCTGAAAAGTGTGTGACGTGACGTGCGGCACGCCCTCGGCCTCTAGCCGTTCCATCGCTTCCTTTTGCCGGAACTTGGGGCGCTCAACCTGCTTGATCGCAATTTCGATGTTGGACCCCACCGGATTGTAGGTGACCGCCTGGTCGGCGTTTTTGGCGTTGTTGGTCACCTTCGGCGTCACGTGAACCCGGAAGGCATAATCCGGATCGTTGAAATCTCCGGGTGACATGGGCTCTTCAATCAATGCATTCACAGCCGCCACCGACTTTGACACCAGGCCAACGCCCTTGATCATGTTTGGCGATCCGAGGGTCAGCGCCTGCAATTGGATCGTGAAAGCGAGATCGTGCGAGAAGTCGAACTTAGGTCCGAACTTCTCCTTGGCGTACCGCAGGAAGTTAAGCGCTGCGGCCTGTATTTTGGACTGAATCTCGGCGTTGATGTCCTCATAGGAGCGATGTTCGACCTCGTTCCTGATCGCGATGATGTAGCGCAGGTTGTTGATCATCCCCTTGGTCAGAGCTGCCTCAGGCCGGCCAAGGCAGTAGGTCAGTTCCCAGTATTTGGGCTTCCCGTCGATCAGCACATCAGTGCCGTCGGGGGTTCGATAAATCGGATCGACGCTCTGCGCCTCAAGATGGGCATGAACAAGGTAGGTCCACGCGATCACTCCGAGGACGATGAACGTCTCAGATCGAGTAACGATCATGTTATTGTTGTAGACCATGATCGCGGTTTTCATGATCTCGACCGCCTTGTGGACCTTAGCAGTGATCGGGTCCATTTCGCAAAAACCGAGTCGGTCGGCCAACGAAGCGATTTTGGCGTAGTGGTACAGAAGCTCGTCGACCTCAGCCAACGGCGCTGCCGCGATAGCGACGTACCGAGGCTTATCACCGCGCCGTATTTGGGCGATCTCCCGATGATTCATGTTGCGGTCAAGGTAGCTGAACACTGCCAGCACCTGCTGATCATTCATCCCTTTATGGGTGAGCAGCCCCTTGATCAGGCTGATTTCTCGATCCGATAGATGAAGCTTCGCCATTTTCCCCCCAGTCAGGGCTTTATCTTAAGCCAACTCCGCGATGTCTACTGTCTGCGGGGCAGCTCGTGTCCATGAATGAAAATGAGCCGCTTGGACCGGCAGTTCTCGACCAGTTCAAGTCATTCCATGGTCGACGCTCGAATGTCCGCTCACGCCCAAAACGGCCATTCGCATGCAAACCTGCGGCGGGACAGCTGAGCGCCAATATCAGCTCGCTTCTTGATGCAGTCAGTCCGTTGCCCGCATCAATGAGCACTGAGCTGCTACAAATCTGCCGTTTCGGAGTTGCCGTCGCCCGTCGCCAACCAGGTCTTCGCAAGCCCCATATCTACGGGATCGACTTCATCCGGCTCCCACACGTTGATCGTCGCACCATCGTTTGCCGCGGGTCGGATGGTAAGACCTCCCGACCAGAGCGCGTCACGAGCGACGTCGCCGATGATGTCGAACTGGCTGATATGGGTCCACTCTCGCCTAACGTCCCATAGGGAGCGCAACGCTGTAGCAAGATCGTCGACAAGGTCGGTATATCCGGCGTCAGCGATCGCCTGCTTGGTCTCCTCCGAGATCGAAGTGTCATCGCCCAAGCCGTCGATGTGGCCCAGGACATAGGAGGCCAACCGAAGTGGTTCCACCAAGGGCGGGGCAACCTCGGCGACCGCCCGGTTGAGATCGCGATGCTGCCAAAAGGCCTCCCGTGCATCGGCCGCACGCTCACGCGCCACGCCCAGCACCCCGCGCAAGCCTTCCTCATACAGCGGGAGGCGCCCGCGTCCGAAAACTGCGCTCAGGCGACAGGCTGCATATTCCTCCCAGCAGGCCTCGTTAACCTGCATGAAGATCGCCTCCTCATAGCTGGAGACGGCATGTTGAAGGATCATGCCGGGGAATGCGCGATCCTTGTCGCTGGTGACTTGGACATGCCCGCACTCATGGGCGAGAAGATATAGAGCGGCCCAGAACTCCTCATCGGGTTCGTCTCCTTCGTCCTTCTCGATGTCCTCGACATAGGGGGCGTTCAAGACGATGTGGACTTTCACTACGCCGTCGCGGATCACCGCAGGCGCCATGCCGACCCCAATCAATTGATCATCGTTTGAACGGCTTAGCGGCCGCAGGCCTTCAACACCGCGATCCAGCTCCGCAAGGGCCGCGTCGTAGTCGTAAGCAACGGTCACTCCATCCAATCGGCTAAGATCCAAGGATCTGCTGATCAGTCGGATATAGGAAGCGAGCTTGTTGGCGGTGCGGTTCGCGCCCTCTCCGGTCGCGAAGTTGCGCATACTGAACGGAATCGATTCCGGCGCAGTGGGCGGCGGCAAGTCATCAATGTCTTCGCTCGCATCGCCCATGCGCCCGATTGGACAC
This sequence comes from Caenibius sp. WL, assembly GCF_019803445.1. NCBI lineage: Bacteria > Pseudomonadati > Pseudomonadota > Alphaproteobacteria > Sphingomonadales > Erythrobacteraceae > Caenibius > Caenibius sp. WL. Next base: position 2,904,662 of record NZ_CP081844.1, on the reverse strand, counting down.
GAAATGGCGTGAATGGTCCAGCCACAGGATGTCGCCGTGTCCCTTTCTCCAGCGCCGTGCTTTTGCTGAACCCTCACCGATGGGCCAGCTCTGCCTGGCCATCGGGGTAACGCTTCCCCCTGACCGCGGAGAAGAAGCGCATAATAAGGATTGAAAATCTGCGCGGTAGCAGGCAATCGTTCCCTCGGGGGGAGTGCGATCCTTGGGGGCAGGTGCAACGGATTATGCAGCGCGAATATATGCGCTGAATGACGCGGATTTGGAGCGGCTGACTGACGACTGGGTCGCGTCGATGCGGTCGCGCTATCCCGACAGCGACCGTTTCTCCGGTGCAGGAGACATGGGGCGCGATGTCGTGGGCTATCGCACGGCCGCTCGTTTCGATGGTCCGTGGGACAATTATCAGTGCAAGCAGCTCAGGAAAGCACTGGGCGAACCGGAATTCATCCGTGAGCTGGGTAAGATATTTTTCCATAGTGCTGCCGGGCATTTCGGCGTCCCCGCGCACTTCTATTACGTCGCTCCGAGGGGAGCGGTCCGGGCCGTTCGAAACCTCATAGGTCATCCCAGCAAGATCGGGCCGCGCCTGATGGAGCAATGGGACACCTGGTGTGCCGACGATCTGGTGGAGGGTGAACATCATCCGCTATCGGACGAGATACGCGCGCTCATCGACGCTTTTGACTTCCAGAACGTGTCGCTGCTTGAGGCTGGCAAGCTCGTCCGAACAGACGAGATGAAACCCGTGCTGGTCAAATGGTTTGACGCGGATCCCGGTGAAGCTCCGGTCGGGAGCGTCCCCGACACGATGCAGCCGGAAGAGGCTGCCTACGTCGCGCAGCTTCTCGCCGCCTATCAGGAACAGGGCGCGCCGTCTTACACCACGGGTGACGAAGCTCTTGGCGATGCCAAGTTCGGCCCTCATTTCCGCGTTCAACGGGAGCGGTTCTTCGATGCCGCTTCCTTCAAGCGCTATTACAGGGACAGCACCGAACCAGCCGTGCTCGCCACATTCGAGAAGGACATCTTTCACGGCGTGTTCGACACCCATGGCCTCTCGCACGCCGACATCATGGCGAAGATCGCGGCCGTCATGAATGAAGCCAAGGGCGTGTCGGTCTCGGGTGTCCTCGGTAAATATGCGCGGGTTCCCGTGAAGCAGGGCGTCTGCCACCACTTCGCCAACGACGGTGTGCTCCCGTGGGTGAAGTGATGACGGCAGCGCTGGGCGATGTGCCTCTGTTCAATAGTCCGTTGGAGACGGGCCTGCGTGCTCTGGTCGTGCTCGATGCCTTTTATCCTCGGCCCTGCACCATCAGCGAGCTGACGTGGTTCGACCACCTCGTCGTGCATACGGCCGACGTGGAAGGCCCCGACAGCCTGCACCCCGACCTGCCGTCACGCGGGGGTGAACTGCTCGTGCGCCGGCGGCTGATCGACGAGGGCGTTCATTTGCTGCTGAACGCCGGTCTCATTGCCCTCGTCGATGGAGCGGACGGGGTACGATACGTCGCCGGGGAGGAGGCTCCGTCATTCATCGAGCTCATGGAAGCGTCCTATAGCGCGCGCTTGAAATCATGTGCGGAATGGCTCGCGGATCGGTTCGGCGCGCTCCCGGAAGAGGAGTTACGAATCATCGTGCACCAGCGGCTCGGGCGGTGGGCGCTTGAGTTCCAGGGCGAAGGCACACTCTACGAGCCGTCGGCATGATCGCGCGCCTGATATTCCGGCATCTGTCGTTCATCGGCACCGCGAAGCCGGTGAGCACGCTCCCGTTCGCCGATGGCCCCAACGTCATCTATGGCGCCTCGAACACCGGCAAGTCGTTCACGCTCGCCGCCCTGCAATTCATGCTGGGGAAGTCGACGCCGCTTCCTGTGATCGAACAGCTCGACGGCTATGAAGCGGTCCTGCTGGGTCTCGACGTCCCTTCGCTCGGGCCGGTCACCCTCTATCGCGGTATTCAGGGCGCCGGGTTCCGGCTTTACGAAGGACTGCATCACGAACCGCCGCCCGGCGTTCCCTTCCGGGTGCTGGATGCGGAATATGACGCCCGCACGGAGAACATCACCAGCGTCCTCCTTGGCGCCCTAGGACTGGGCGGGAAGTTCGTCGTCAAGAACGAGAATGGCGAGAAGAACAGCGTCACGCTCCGATCCCTCGACCCCTTCATCTTCGTGGACGAGGGCTCGATCATCGATGCGCGCAGCCCGATCCTGTCCGGCCAATACACGAGCGCGACGGCGGAAAAGAATCTCTTCCGCCTGCTTCTGACCGGGCGGGACGATTCCGCGATCGTGGCGGTGGTCCCACCCAAGATCCGAAAGGCCCGCCAGGAAGGCCAGAAGGAACTGCTGGAGGAATGGATCGCGTCGCTGGACGCGCAGATCGACGCGATCGGCATCCCTCGTCAGCAGCTCGACGATCAAAGCAAGCGGATCGACGCCTCGCTGATTGCCATCCAAGGTGATCTCGCCAAGCGTCAGCGCCGGATCGACGAGGTCACACGCGAGCGGCGGCGCATGGTCGACGAAGCGGATCGTGTGACCGCCCAGGCCCGCGAGATCGAGCTGACCCTGGCGCGGTTCGCGCGGCTGATGGAGGTCTATGAATCCGATGTCGAGCGCCTTGAGGCCCTGGACCAGGGTGGCCATCTCCTTCTTGCGCGGCTCGACCGCCCTTGCCCCTTATGTGGTGCCGAGGTTGATCATCAGCACCATCATGGGCGGCAGGATGTCGAGCGTTCACGGGTAGCGGCCCGCGTCGAGATTGCGCGGATCGATCGGGAACGCCGGGATCTGGTCGCCACGATGAACGGGCTTGAGGCAGATTTCGCCACCAATCTCGCAACGTCGGAACGGCTGCGACGGCGAATGGCAGCGGCGGAGCGGATTCTCGGCGCCCTTCGTCCGGAGGAATCGGGATTACGCGACGAATACGAACAGAGGATCGAAGCGCGGGACACCGTTCGCGAACGCCTAAAGTTGTTTGAAGAGCGGGATCGCCTAGCCGTGCAATTGTCTCAGGTCACGACGGCCCCAACTGCGGCCAAGCCGAAACTCACCGTCGGCATCGACGGGCCGACTGGCCATGATTTTGCCAGCAAGGTGTCTGAGGTGCTCCAAGCTTGGAAGTTTCCAGGGAATCCGACCGTGTCGTTCGATAGTCAGACCCAGGATATACGTCTGGACGGCAAGGAGCGCGGTGCAAACGGAAAGGGCGTCCGCGCTATCCTCCACTCAGCGTTCAAGGTCGCGGTTTTGCTCTACTGTCAGGACAAAGGCCTGTCTCATCCTGGCGTGTTGGCGCTCGACACGCCGCTTCTCACCTACCGAGAGCCGATCCGGGTGCCACGCCACGGCGCGCTGGCTGCCGACGAGAAGGAGCTGGCCGCGACTACGCTATACGAGCATTTCTACCTTCATCTGGCCAGCCTCAGTGGGCGTGCGCAGTTCATTATCCTTGAGAACAGCGATCCGCCTAGCGATCTCGTGGACCGACTTTCGGTGCAGACCTTCACGGGGGATTTGGCGGATGGACGTAGCGGATTGCTTCCCTCCGCCAGTGGTTCGCCAACTGTTTCGTGATCCACCCGTTGCGATTTTGTGAGGTCACAAGCTTCCGGGACAGGGTCGATCAGCCTGCAACCCTAAGATTTGGTGCCATCGTTTCCACCGTACGGACACCGCGGCGAAGATCAGCGCATCTCGCGAGTACACGACGAGTGTTCGGATCTTTGTAATTACAGATTGATGTCCGGTCTTTACGGAAACTGTCGTTCGCAGGGACCATATGGATTGACCAGAAAGTCCCACTTCTCGCCTTCCGAGCGGCCCAGGCCGCTCCTGAATGTATGGCAAGTTTTGATACGCGTACTTGGCGCCGGGACCGGTGGCTATGTTGGCGGTCTAGCTGCCAGCTACGCGCCCTCATCTCGGTCGCTCCCAAGTCAGACCTGACTGCCTGACACCTGCCGTATCGGAGCACGCCTGGCTGTCTTTCAGTCCACGCCTAGCCTGATTTATAAGAGTTCCCTGTACTGGCGACAGCTAGAAGAGCTTGGATACGCTGATCGATCTGCGCAAGCTCCAATTGATCGGTTTCGTACAGCCGAATCTCGGGCGTTCCCGGAACACGGCAGCGCATCATCACCGAATGACGGCGGTTTCCGAGTTCGGCCAGCTCATGCGCCTCCGGGCTATCACCGTCGGGACCCATGATGTTTTGTCGGGGGTGTCGTGGATCATAACCAGCTCTCTCATCGGGCAAGAACAGTAGGCGGCGACGTCTCCCAAGCTGAGGGCTGACATCAATCAAGCCCCCTGCCTTGTTCCGCCAGACTCCATGATGCTCGGCCTCAAAATAAAGCCCAGGTATGTGCCAGATCGCCCAGCCGTATGCGGTTGTGCCTCCGCTTCTACGAATTTTTCGCTGTACGTTCTCGAAGCAGAAAGACTGAACGGCGCCCTGCACGGGTACAGAGGTGATGAACATCGGTTCGGCGTTGGAGATTGATTGACAGAATGCGAGCACCTCCGGGGTCACGGCCTTTGGAACGGTGTTGGGCGATAACGTCATCTTCGTCTGGTAGCTCCTATATTTCTGGATGCCTTAATGGCGCTATTTTTTCAAAGAGCTTGTCGAAAGCTTGAAACAGCCGCCTGTTGACGCGCTCTATCCAATTGAGGTCGATCCTCTGGCACCACAGGAGGTATGGCGGGACATGAATGAAGGGCAGCTTCCGACGGATTCATTCAAGCAAGTGTATGGCCGTTTTGTTGGCGAGGTCGGTCCAAAGGCGAGCTAGTCGAAGTTGCCCAATCTGTGGCTCATGACCAGAAGCTAGAATGCGGTTGATCTCAAGTGTGGGTGAAAATATCGGAACGAATTGGCAAGTTTGTGGAGTTTGCGCATACTTAGCCGCCCTCATAAAGCGGTTACCCAGCCAATTGGCGCCGTTGCTTTGACAGAGTCAATTTTACCGGCACATCACCGCCCCATCCACGAACATCGTATCGCCCGAGATATAGGCTGCCTCGCCAGAGCACAGAAAAGCAACCGCACGTGCGATATCATCCGGTTGACCCATGACGCCAGCAGGTATCCCGCTCACGGCTGCTGCGCGCACTTCTGGATCTTCGAGGAACCGGCTGAGTTGAGGTGTTTCGATGAACCCTGGGCAAATGGCATTCACGCGAATGCCCTGAGCCGCATATTCCTTCGCGGCCGCCTTGGTCAGTCCCAGCACTCCGTGCTTGGCTGCGGTGTAGTGCGGCAGCCCCGGCGCGGCCATCACGCCTGCCCCCGAACAGTTGTTGACGATCACTCCGCCACCGGAACGCAGCATGGCGGCAATCTCGTGTTTCATGCAGAGAAACACCGAGGTCAGGTTCGTCATTATGACTTCGCCCCAGTCGTCGAGATCCTGCTCGTGGAAAGGTGCAGCGCGTCCGGTGATGCCAGCGTTGTTAAACGCGATATCAAGCCGCCCGAACTGTTCGAGAACCGCCTCCACCATGGTTTCTATATCTGCCGCGACTTCCATATCGGCCTCGATCAACGTAGCCGTCCCGCCCACGGCGCGAATGCTCTCGACCGTTTCAAGCCCACGCGCGGCGTTCCGCGCCGCCACTGCGACCCTAGCTCCTCGCAGACCGAGAAGCTGGGCCGTAGCCTGCCCGATCCCGCTGCTTGCGCCGGTTACCAATGCCACCTTTCCGGAAAGATCGAAGGGCTCAGCCATGGTTCGCTGCCCCCGCCGGAGCCGGATCAGCCCATCCAGGCAAACGGTAGGCACTGGTGATCATCACCGATCCGTTTTCCAGATCGAGGAAGCGCGCCACATTGGCCATTTCCCGTTCGTAGTTCGCACGGTAGACATCTTCCGATCCATTCGCTTTCCAGAAGACCAGCGGATCCGTCATCGCTTCGGTAGGATAGCACTCCTCGACGATGCCGTCCCACATGGGGGCGCCGGGGGTGAGGACCCGGGTTACGATATTCTGGCAGTAATAGAAGGTGTCCTGCGTCTCCACGCCCACCCGGGTCTGATCGCGCATCCAGATCTGCAGAAAGCCTTCGCGGGTGATGCTGGGCAGTTTAAACAGGAACGCCAGTTGCGAAAAGCCGCGCACGCGCCCCTGCGTATCGGGCTGTCCAGTATTGGGCAGTACGGTCGATTCCGCCACGGCATATCCCGCGATCCGGGGAGCAAACCGTTCCAGCACCTCTTCCGCAGCGGGCCGATCATGCGCTGCGTTCAACCAGAACGACACCATGGCCGAGGGGGCCGGCCGCAACGGGCCGGCGCTAAGATGCTGTCCCGCCGCTACGTCCGCATCCACGAGATTGATCTGCAGCTTCTCCACGCCCAGCGCGAGCAGTTGATCGCTCGCCTGCTGCAGCAAGATCTGGTTGAAGCTGTCGAGCGGTTCGCTCTCCGCCTTCCAGAGCACGTAGATAACCTTCTCCAATGTTCTCTCCCTATGAGACGTCGGATGAGGCGGATTAAGCTTCGCGATGTGCGAGCGAAACCTAACTTACGCAGGACACCTGTGTTTCTGGCACAATATGATAATCTTGACCTTAAATTGGCACCAGCTATCCAACAAACTTGTCCTCCAGGCCCGTAGTAACCACAGCTGATTGCTGCCGCGGGGCAGCTGTCTCATGAGTATGAACCAATGGCGGGTTCTAACGACCTGCTTAGACGCCGCGAATGGCAGCTTCGTCGGCGGCTGCAGTCGTGCAGCGGTGGCCCGTTGCTATGGCAGCTATCTGAGGTTTTCGACCTCAACCCGCCTGACCAGACACGCCAACAAAGCGGACATTGGTTGCCCTTGCGCTAAAGCACCCATAAGCTGGAGTCGTCGCGATGCGGAGGGGGATTTTTCATGCGTCTCAAATGGATTGGACTTACACTACTTGCGAGTATGCCAGCCCATGTTTCTGGCGCCCAGCCTATTCCCCAAGCGATGCGTGAGCAGCCGAAAATCGTTGTGACGGGATACGGCGAAGTCATGACCCCGCCTGATCTCGCCATCATTTCCTATACTGCGCGGGGCGAAGGCTCGACGAGCGACGAGGCGGTTCATTCGATGACCGCACAAAGTGCCAAAATTGAGACGGAGCTTCGCAAAATCGATCTTACTGCAGAACCACGAACCGACGAGGTCAAGGTTGTACCTGTGCGAAGCAATGACTGCGGAGAGCAGGATTATGATTCGCCGCAAATGTCTAAAGGCGCCTGCACAATTCTCGGCTATGTGGCGACACAGTCGATTGCCGTCCGAACCATAGCGGTAAAAGATGCTGGCACAATGGTTGGTCTGGTTGGTCGAGGTGGCGCATTCGACGCTCAAATCAGAAATTTTGGTCTGCGCGACGCGCGATTGGCCCAGCAGCAAGCAATCGATTCCGCGCTTTCTAACGCAGCGACAAAAGCGACAGCCATCGCTGCGGCAAGCCACGTGGCTCTCGGGCCTATTTTAAGCATCAACACCAATGAGCAGCAAACTGGCGGCTATATCATTGTGACAGCCCAAAAGCGCGCTGCTTCTCCTTCGCTGGCAATTGCCTCTCCTCCTCCTCCGGTGCCCATAACCATAAATCCGGAACTGATCACAACCCGCGCAAATTTGACCGTCACCTATATGATCGGTCAATAACCCCTCAACATTCGCGCCAAAACGGGTATGCTGAGAACGCCAACATTGCGGGCATTCAGTTTGCATGCGATTGCTTGCAGATGTCCTGCCGGAAACCGATCCATTTTCTTTTGATATTGGCCTTGGAATGATCACCTCCCCTGCAGCAGCGGCACTGTATCGCAATGGGATGACGCTTCGCATTGATGCTCAAGGGCCGAATACAGCCAGTGAGGTTGCACGATGTTTGTCGAAACGATCTGGTGTAGGATTGGCAGTATCCAATCCGAGGCCGAGTAGTGGCCGAAGGAAAAGCTTGTTGCCCATTTTTGCGAATCTTTTCATTGCTCCAGATCCCGACAAACCACTGGTGAACGATGTCCGCCATATCGAGGTTGTTCTGACAAAGGATAACGTTGGAACGCGTGCCATGCTGTTCGTTCGCGCAGATTATAAAACACGCCGTAGCGACCTGCCGATCATGTTAAAATGTTTGGGGCATAAGCAGGTTCGTTAGTGCCTCGAATGTTCGCTTACCTCCCACATTGCGGACATAGCCGTTCTGGGTCACAACGGGCAGATGAAGACGTTGCTACTGCTTGGTTTCGCTGCGCTGTTATGGCCTGCGAACTCGTTCGCGGCCCCTGTGCAGTCCACTCAAACGCTGGCACCATCCGAGCGAATCGATGAGCCTCCCAGCCCCTCGAAGCTGCTTCTCATTCGTCGGTTTCTGCGGGCGATTGGACGTCAGGACCAGCTTGATACCGGCAGCTTTCTCGAACGCTATGCCGTTCCGGGCGGACCCATGTGGCAGACAGCAAACGGGGAAGGCGTGATCGAAAACTTGGAGGCCAGCTTTGAGAAACGAATGACCGCGTTGACGAACGTCTACGCGAAATACCAGGCCGAATACCAGCAGGCTTACGAGGACCATGTAAACTGGGAATTCACCGAAGCCGAACTCGCTGAGATAGTCGGCTTCTTGGAACGCCCGGTAGGCAAGCATTTCCTCGATGGACGCTGGCGCATGGAGGCTTACGTAGGAACCAACACCGAGGAGTTGGAGGAGCAGATCGTCAACGAGGCGATGGCCAATCTTCCGAAGTAGCGAGTGTCCGCTTCCCCCAACATTGCTGAAATTGGTTTGGAGAACATGGCTGAATTGTGACCGGTGCATAGGCGTGTCATGTTCGCCGAGATGAAAAGCGGCCCTTTTGTTCTCCTGCTCTTTGCGCTTGTCGGTTGCGGCGACCCCATGGACACAATGGAGGGTGCGCCAAGATGGCCAAAGTCACCGAAGGAAACGCTTGAGCCGAGGGATACGAGTTGCAGCTGCCTTCTAACAAATAGATGTACGATCATTGATTTCGAAGAGGTAGAGACGGGGGAAATTGGTGATGAAGGAACACTCAGTTGCGCTTGGACGAATCGTTGGCGCGGCAAGGCACTATGCCAGTACCGTAATCGCCGTTTAACGAGATCTGACCCAACCCCCTGGATCACATCGTCCATTATTGTGAGGCGATACCGAGGGCGGGGCTGGTGCTTCGACAAGGCCGATGCGGCGGAGAATGAGAAGTTATTAGCCGGTGATGGCCTCGTCCCATTGGGATTGTTCCTGTCCTTGAAAAAGCTGTAGCGTCAGCACTAAGCGCCAATGACCTCACTCATGTCCGCTGACCCCGACATTTGCGCCGAAATGGGCGTGCTGAGAACACTAACATAGCAGACAGCTCAGTTCCGGTTTAGGACTGCAGTCATGGTTCCCGCCGGTTATCTCCTGAAGCATGTATCCCCGCCACCTGGGTGGCTGACTGCAGGACTCAAGCATATCAAAGACGTTTGCAGCGTGGCGGACTGTGTAAATGACAACGTGATCGATGTGCAGGGAGTGTGGTTGCACAACAGCTTCGGACTGGCGAATAACCCGGATGTAATCGGAACGTTGGCTGTTGAAGGTGGCGCCGATGTGAACAAGACGACCTTATTTTACTACACAGCTTATGAGCTCGAATTAGAGTCAGATGGATGGAATTTCGACGCCACTTGCTGGCGGCCAAGATCACCGGCCCGATCTGCCGCTGTCGACGATAACGTCCTACCTCCGGCAGCCCCCTCCGCAGTATCTCTTTTAGGCTATGACGTCGTTGTATTCGGAGACTTCCTCGAACATTCGCCGCTTTCGTGCAACGCTGTGGCTGAGCAGCTACCGGTGAATGAGCATTGTTTGATGAACACACTCGAAGAGGCTGTTGCCGCTATCGATCAAGGGGCGTTCGGAGGTGGTTGCGAAGAGGGCACGTACACGATTTTCGGAGTTCATTTGGTACGCTAATCTCGCCGTTGGCGATGACTGCCAGCCCCAACTTAGCAGTCGTTTAAGGTGAGCCAAAATATTTCCTATTGCTGCTGTCGATCTTGTGAGCCATCGACGGGTTTGTCTGATCGCAAAGGGGAAATTGCGTGAACGTCTTCAGAACCTGTTCGCTGTTGGCTTCTGCCCTTGCACTGCTCGGAGCATCCCCGCAATCTCGATACGAAGAAGGCCAAATCTGGGAATACCAAACTCGCCCCATCGACGTTGGCTCGCGCCTTCGTATTCAAAAGATAGAGCATCTCAGCATCGCTGGCAGAGATGAAACGATCTATCATCTTAGTGTGACCGGCTTGCATCTGCCCGACGCCCCCGATGCAGGCGGAATACTCCAGCACATCCCTGTTTCTCAAGCTACATTGGATGCAAGTGTCACTCGGCTTGCTTCAAATAAAACCGAGTTCCCTGATGCGAGCCCAGGGATAGCGGAATGGCGACGAGCCCATGGTGGTGTATTCACTATCCCAATCGCAGAGATTGTTGCAGCCGTGGAGACGACGCTCTCAGGCCCATAACCTCAGCAGTCTGTCAGTTAAAGCGCTACTAAGCAGGCTTGCTGACCTCGTGCGTAACGCGAAGCTCTTTGATCAGAAGTAGCCAGCGGCTGTAACCGCTTCGTTCTTCGCGATGCAGTTGCCGATACCTCTCTATTTGTTCTGCGCGAGGGTCAGGCATCTGGCTGGTTCCAATCATTCGATGCAATCGATCAGTGAATAGGCTGGCATTTGAGAACCATGCCTTCAAGTTTGCGCGATTTCCGCTTCCCCCAACTTTTCTGTCAAAGCGGGCTATCTGAGAACGCCAACCTAGTTGCCCTTCGTGGTGCTCGAGCACGTGATTGAAACCTGCTGCAGGTTCATTTGCGTAAGAGGTGCTGCCAACGGTTCGCTATATTGTCAGGCAACAGCACTCTCTGATCTATTGTAGATTGAGTCATTAGCGAGGAAGCAAGCCTTTAAGAAAGATGTCGACTGCTGTCGTAGCCCATTCTTGAAGCCCCGGAGCATCGAATTTTCCCAGACCTAGCGCTGCCGAACGCAAGGGTGCCGAAAGAACCATGTCCTGAAACATGAGCATCAGCTTGCGCGGGTCGCCGCAATGAACCTCCCCACTCTCTGCCGCCTCGGTAAGTATCTGCAATATTAGGGCGCGGCCGGGGAAAGTGTCATCGTGATCAACTGCGCGCGCCAAATCGGGAAAACGCTGCGCCTCGGCCGTGATGATCGTATACATCCGCACCATCTTGGGATCGAGCATGGCATCGAGCATCTGCCTGGCCACCGCCAAAAGCTTGTCTCGCAAAGTGGCATGCTCGAGCAGCCTGGTCTCGAATCTGTAAGCCAGGAGCGCATTGCTGACGGCCACAAAGAGCCGTTCCTTGGTTCCGAAACGAGCATAGATGGTCTGCTTGCTGGTTCCGGCAGCAGTGGCGATGGCCTCGACACTGGCTCCGTTAAAGCCCTGCGCAAGGAACGTCTTTTCCGCTGCGCCAAGGATTTCCTCGCTCAGGCGGGCGGTAGACGCACTGCTGGGACGGCCGCCTTTTCGGCTTCGGACATTCTTGCGCTCCATGGGCCCTTTCACCAGCACACCTGAACATGGCTTGCCCGCCTATCCGCTTCATCAGCGAGGCTCCAATGCATTAAACTTGACTATTAGACAAGTTAATTTCATTCGCGGGACAAACGAGCTGCCAACTCCTCGCTCAAAGTGATTCCAGGAAGAGAAGGCGCGCCAGATGGTTCAGGAGAATGGAACGATGATCGAAGATACGGCTCTGGCAGCACTCCGGTACGATCCGCGAAACAAGCCCCCCCGCCCAATGCCGCGTGCCGGCGAGCCCATCACGGAATGGGGCCTGTCTATCGATGCCCCGCTCGTGCTCGACGATCCCGACACCCATGCTTGGGGCGAGCAAGCCGACATGGTCATCGTTGGCCTGGGCGGCGCCGGAATCGCTGCCGCGCTGCAGGGCCTTGAAGAAGGCATGAGCGTGATCGCGGTCGACCAGTACGATGGCGGCGGATCTTCTGCGGCCAATGGCGGCGTCTATTATGCAGGAGGCGGAACCTCGATCCAGCGCGAAGCGGGTGTCACCGATGACCCCGAACGCATGTACGCCTATCTCAAACACGAAACCGGCGATGTGGTCTCCGATGAAACACTGCGTGATTTTTGCGAGAGCAGTGCCCCAACGCTCGATTGGCTGCGCGGCCACGGTGCACCGTTCGAGGCCAGCTATTATCCCGAGAAGACCTCGTACCCGCCGATCGACAAATTCCTCTATCATCCCGACAGTACTCTGGCCGCGCCATATCGTGATATCACGCCGCCCGCCGCACGCGGCCACCGGGTACATTTCCGCAACGGCAACAAGCCGTGGGGCGTCGGCGCAGGCATGTACAATCCCTTGCGTGAAGCAGCGTTGGCCAAAGGTTTGATCTTTCACCCCGGCGCCGAAGCGCGGCAACTCGCTGTGGACAGCACCGGGCGTGTGGTCGGCATAAGGGTCGAACGCTTCGCAGACCCGGCAATCCGCGGAAAGCATTCGCGCTATATCGCCAAGGCGAACAAGTGGATGTCCATGCTGTCTGGCACGTTTCCTGGTGCCCGGGTCACCATTGCGATCGGCTATCGCTATCTCGCCAAAGCGCGGGCACTGGAAGCCCGCGAACGGAAAAGCACGTGGATCCGCGCCAGAAAAGGCCTGATCCTCAGCGCAGGTGGCTTCATCTGCAATCCGCCCATGGTGCAGCACTTCGCGCCCGAATACGCCGCCGGAATGCCTAACGGCACATTGGGCGACAACGGCAGCGGTATCATGCTTGGCGTTACCGTGGGCGGTGCCACGCAACTGATGGAGCGCGTCTCAGCCTGGCGTTTTCTTTCGCCGCCTAAAGCCTGGGGGCAAGGTATGCTCGTCAATGGCCGCGGGGCGCGCTTCGTCAACGAAACCTGGTATGGCGCGCGGATCGGCGACGAGATGGTCGAGCGCAACGATGGCCGAGGCTACATTATTCTCGACCGCAAACTGTTCCGCAAGGCGCTGCGCGATGCCTTCGGTTATGGCGTGCTGGGCTTCCAGCGCGACATCACTATCGTCAATTGCCTGTTCGCGGCGACCAAGGGAAAGACGCCGGAAGAACTGGCAAGCAAAATGGGCTTCGATCCTGCCGGATTTTCCGCAACGATCGCACAATACAACCGCACGGCACGGGGCGAACTCACCGACCAGTTCCACAAGACTCCGGACGAGATGATCGCGCTGGAGGAAGGCCCCTTTTATGCGATTGACGCTTCCGTCGATGCACGCATGTTTCCGATCGCCTGCATGACCGTTGGCGGGCTGATCGTCGATGAACGGACCGGGCAGGTCCAGCATGCAGAGGGCGGCAGCGTGCCTGGCCTCTATGCCGCTGGACGCAACGCGGTAGGCATTTGCTCCAACCTCTATGTCAGCGGCCTGTCTTATGCCGATTGCATCTACTCCGGCCGCCGTGCTGCAAGGGCTGTGGCAACTGAAGTGCGAAGTTGAGCATTTGTGTCCTCAAATCACGTTCAAAGCCCGCCACAAAATTTGTCACCGGCGTGATCGAGCCGTCGTTGCAGGAAATAGCAGCGCGCGGGTACGCCCGCACGCCAATCAGCTTGTTGACCGTTATTCCGAACGAAAGCGGCAGGACCGAAATCGATCCATCTGCTGCGAGAGCGAACGCCGCGCTCAAAGACGGTAATAGACTGAATTTATCAGCCTGAGAGCGAAAGCTGCCCTTCCGTTTACCCCAACATTTCTGTCATTGGTGGGGGGCGGATTCACTCGTTGATACCTGCCGGTCGTTCATATGGGTGAACCGGCTTCCCTGAGATCTCGGGAAGCCGGAATTTTCAAATTTCGGTCCGTTCGGAAAGCGTCAAAGCATCATCGACATCTACGCCGAGGTATCTGACGGTATTTTCGATGTTGGTATGGCCGAGCAGGATTTGCACGGCGCGAAGGTTGCCTGTGGCTTTGTAGATCAGCGCCGCCTTGGTCCGCCGCATCGAATGCGTGCCATATTCCCGCCTGTCGAGACCAATCGTTGACACCCATTCGTCGACGAGGCGCGCATATTGCCGTGTGCTCAAGTGACCGAGATAATCGATCCTGCTTGGAAATACGAAGTCGCGGATCGTCCCTCCGCGCCGATCAAGCCATGCTTTCAGGCTCTTGCGAGCCTCGGACATGATCTCGAACTGCACCGGACGGCTGGTCTTTTGCTGGATGACTGTCGCGCGATCGCGAAATGACCCTGCGCTCATCAGGTCGCCTATCCTGATCTTGACCAGATCGCAGCCACGCAATTTGCTGTCGATGGCAAGATCGAACAGGGCCCGGTCACGCAGACGCTTGTGTTCGTCGAGATAGAAACGAATTGCCCAGATATCGCGCAGCTTCAGTGGGCGCTTCGGTCCTACATTCTGCCCTGCATTCCAAGGGCGCCGATCATGTATGGCGGGGTCGAGGTCTGAATGTCCCATGATAGTTCTCCGATGGCGAGAATTGGCCAACCGGAAGATATCGGAACGTCACTGTGTTCGGTGATTTGAGCTACGCGATATCTTGCCAGATTTTGCCAAACACGCTATATCGCGGTCCATGTCGACGATGAACATCTCGCTTCCGGATGCACTCAAGGCGTTCGTGGACCAGCAGGTCAACGTGCGAGGTTACGGTACGAGCAGCGAGTATGTGCGGGAGTTGATCCGCAAGGATCAGGACATTCAACGCCTTCGCGAAATACTTTTGGACGGCGCCAGTTCTGCAGCCACCGCGCCGGTCGATGCCGGATATTTCCAAGGCCTTCGTGACCGTGTGACGCAACGCACAGGCTCGTGACTGCAAAACCGGTCATACCGCGCGCCAAAGCGCGGGAGGATGTAGACCTTGCGGTCGAGTATTACGCGGACGAAGCCGACACGGATGTGGCTTTCGGCTTCATTGATGCCCTTGAACAGGCCTATACCTTCATCGGGGAAATGCCGGCGGCAGGGTCTCCGCGGTGGTCTCACGAGCTGAACTTACCGGGGTTGAGGACCATAGGGCTGAAAGGATTCCCATGGCTTGTTTTCTACCTTGAATTCGAGACCCATGTGGATGTCTGGCGCGTGCTTCATACCAAGCGGGATATGCCATCTTGGTTGGCTGATGTAGATGATTAACGCCGACAAAGCGGGCGTTTCGAGCCTCTTTTTTTACCTTTTTGAAAGCAGCCGTTTGTCAATGGAGCGCCGATGGTCGGACTGCTTTCGTGGCGGCCTATTCCCTCACGGATTATGGCGAGGCGATTTCGCCTGCTCCTTCATCTCGACGTAGGCGATGTCACGGGCCTGGGGCGCGAGCGAGAGGAGGTATTGGCTGGCATCGCTGTAGGTCAGAAAGGGTCTTCCATCTGCGATGATCGGAACGGAACGCCCGTTGTAGATCCGGCGCAAGAGCCGCCTTTGCGCTCTTTCTAACGATGGAGCATCTTCTTTCGTGACTGTCATTTCCCATCCTGTAGACGGCAAGGCGCCAACTCGCCATTTCAATCTCGCGCACCGTACGTACGATCAGTCCACACGAAGGGAATACAAAGATTATGTCATCTGGAATGCAGGATCTTTCCGAGCACTTCGCCCATTGCATTCAGGTGTTCGGCGGCACCACCGCTTCCTCGCGACGGCTCGGCATTGACGAACGTGCCCTCAGGCGCTTCATGAACGGCGAACGGCCCATCAGCGTCCAGCTAATGCAGGATACAGCGCAGGCTTTGCGGGCCCTCATCGCGGAAGCGACGGCAGCAGAAGCACATATCGCCACCGCCTCGGGCATGGGACCGAACAAATCTTAAGTTGGGCCGCGTTCAGGTACGGTGTGCCCACGAGACCTTTCGCCAACATAACGGACGTTTGCTGCTCCGTTGCTGATCCTCGAAACCCGTCGTTGATTCATCAGGCTGGCGCGCAAACCTCTGCTTGCTTCGCCGCCAACAGCGGCTAAGCGGTGGGCATGACTGCCTCCGACCTCGAACAGTTACTTATCGCCCGCCTCATTCGGGAGAGAGGCGGTACTTCGCAGACATGGCAGCGGGCGCTTGGCAAGGTGATCGTGCGCGATATGGCGACGCATGCCCATTGCAATTGGGATGTCAGTCTAAGCGGCACCGATGCGCAGCGCGCCGCAATCGAGCGTCTGCTCGACGAGGTGCGACTTGAACATTCGATCGTGGCAGCTGGTTAAACACCCCAAGGCCTACAGCCCCGCAACCAGACGGGGCGCGGTTGGTTGTATCTTCAGGCGCGGTCAGGGGGGCACTGGCATTGGCGATCGCCTTTGCCTGCCCCTTCGCTTTGATCGTTCCCGCCGCGCAGAGTCTCACGCTCGATCTGTTCGCGGTTGCCACGATACTGGTGAGCGTAACTGGAAGGTCCGATATGTATAAAATGATCGAAACACTGGACAACGTGTTGGCGGTCCGGATCGATGGCAAGATCACCGGCGAAGACCTCAAGGACATCATGAAGCGGCTCGAGGTGATGATGGCGGCCAATAGCAAGGTCCATGTCTATGCCGAGACCAACTCGATCGACGGGATCGAGATCGCAGGTCTTGCAACGCATGTCGCCCGCGCGACTCCGCTACTGGGTAAGCTCGGTCAATTCGGGCGCGTCGCGGTCGTCGCCGATCAGGCCTGGATCCGTGTCCTCACACGCATCGAAAGCGCGATCCTGCCGCATATCAGCTACCGTGTCTTTGAGCCCGGGCAGCGTGACGAAGCGCTGGCATGGGTCAAGGGTGCGGCTTGACCGTGCCGTGTCGATCCTCCTCTCGGGCATCGGGAGTTGGTCACGGGTAAGATGGGACGGCAGCAGGCGAATATGTGTCGGTGAGTTCGTTACGCAGCAGATGACCGCTCTGTGCCCAGAGATTACGGCCATCACGCCAACTGCGCGTCAGGGCCCCGATTATCCCCCTAGGGTTGGATCGTCATCTGAACGAAAGGTCGATTTTTCGAGTTGATCGTCAGAAGCGCATTTTGGGATCGTCCGCCCTTATCGGTTGAGCACGCCAACAAAGCCGACATTGCTGGAAGGACGCCAATCTGCAATCTGTAAAGCATGAGCGAGCAGGCAAATCTCAATCTGGCCGCAATCGTGTCCATCGTGGCGGACAAGCCATTGGTACACGCCGAGCGATTAGAACCGGTCGAGGAAATGGATAGCGGCTGGCAGTTTAGTGTCCATCCTAGCGGTGGTGGAGAGGCTCAAAACACGCAGGTTTGTGTGCTCCAAGAAGTTCTTGCCTGGGAGCCCTCTCTTCGACCGTTTGTTGATCTTCCCTTCGGTGTCGTACTCCGGCGAGCAGATGCCCGTGACGCGTGGAGGATTGTTGCCGGCTAGTTTGTGGCAACTTTGCTGGGGAAGCGGATGTTGGCTTGCGCATGCGGGTGTAAGCAGCCTATCAAAAAATACGCCGATCCCCACGTTAGACTAGAACGCCACTTAGCTCGGGATCATGCATAGACCGCGCGCCAAATACTCGGCCGCCGCTGTCCCTCAGGTCGTATCAAGCCATCTGGGAAGCCTTCTCCTCAATGCGCGCCAAACTTACGGCAAAGCCACAGCGTTGTCCGGTATCAATATTAAACTCTTGGTATCGGCTAAAGAGCCCTCCGAGATGTTCGTCAATTTCGGCCTGAGTATAATCAAGGGTGTGCGAGCAAGTGTAGCCAGCAGCAGCGCTGCGTTCGAGTGCTGCCTCACCATCACTAACTCCAAAAAATACACTCATAATGCCTTCACCCCGAGTGGCTAGAAACCCCGATATCACACTGTCCCTTTCCCGCCCGGGCATAGGTGCGCATAGCTCTATGCCCGCATCCCATGCGATAGCGACATGAATACCGAACGGTTCACCCGTCCAGTTGGCATCCAGAAAAGTCGCACCGAGTAATTCCTCGTATAGTTTCTTGCTCCGCTCAAGATCATGCACCGCAATCATGATCCTGTTAACGCCTTTCAATCCCACATTAAGCCCCTCCCGTGTTTATTCAGATTAGTTTGGCGAGCTACGCAGCAGAGCGCAATATGCCTTCAATGTATCTCATCCGAGGATCCCACCGACGGAATGAGCTATCGCACTACGGCCTAAGTGCTCTTATCCAGCATCTACACCCCGTCTGGTCAGGCAGCTATGTTGGCGATAGCGGTAATCACAAGGAAGCAATCGGTTAGAGAATCCGGCTGTCATAAGCCCATTGGAGGAGAGCTTGCCGTTGCCTCGGGCGGCAAAAAGGATCTCCCGGATTGCAATGTTTTACGATTTGTGCGGCATGACGTTTGAAAGCTTTCCAGCGCGCGATCTGACGAGCATCCTCTTGTGGCAGCCTGCGTCCCGAATAGTATCGACAGTACCATTGAAACCATCCGCGCGGGTCTTCTGGGTATATCCAGCCCTTGTCGATCCAAACACGGAGGGGAACGCTCGCGCGCACCCCAAAGTAGTTCAATGAACAATCAGGACGATCAGGGGCCAGCTTCGCACCCTCAAACCAATCTGCTGGGAACTCAGCTCTACAGTCGGTCATGTATTTACCACAAAAAACCCCCAGACTCAGCATTTCGGCAGGCGTGAGCTCCGGAAGAAATGCGGGATCGAAAGCCTGTCCGATGGCCACAGAACGGGTATAGCGATAGCCCCGCTGCATTCGGTCATTCACGACTATTTCGACTGTCTGGTGCATGCCGCAACTCTAATGCCTCACGAACTGAGCGCAAAGGGCGGGCTTGCGCCTACCTGGACAGGTCCCCGGCTCACACAGGTCAGGCTTCCTGGCCCTCATGAATGACTGGTATCAAGATGCGCAGGCTGCAGCCGAAGTGTCAGCTTTGTTGGCGGATTAGGCCACCTCGCGCCCAGACGCAGACTCCCGCAATCGCAGAATGTCCTGTTGAAGATCCAACACGTGCATCTTCTTGTGGCAGTTCGGGCAAAGCGCGACCGTATTTTCAATAGTATCTGCACCACCGCGAGCTAACCATTGGATGTGGTGTGTCTCGAGGTATGGCAGTCCACCTTTGTCAGAAAACGGGGCTGGAGTGCGGCAGAGCTCACACAAGCCATTCGCCCTACGCTTGGCATGCTCTGCAACCCATACACTGCGCTGGTATCGCGTAGTGATGGTGGTCTGTGAACCCACCACGGAACGGCCGCTTAGCTTGGCTTTGTGCTGGATTTCCTGGTCGGTCATCCGGCGTGCGAACCTCGTCTTTCGTTCTTCGAGCGCTTCGACTGTTCGGGCTGGGATTGGTGGTACAATCCCACTCTTGGTCGCAAGCGGAAACACCCAGACGTTCCGCTGATCACCACGCACATCGTTCTGGACTTCTTGGTACGGAACTCCAGACAAGCTCACTTCGCCGACATATGTGTAAGTTTGCGGCTGGTGCACTTCGAAGAGGTGGATGGCAACACCATTGACAGGGCTTTCAGCTAGCGTCTTGTTCTGCATGAACGACAAAGACTGGTGTCCGGTCTGACCCATTCCGGTATAATGCAGGACGCCATCAATCCAGCGATCATCGTAGATCGATTCTACATGGTTCGAGATCAAAGTGAGCGTGTTTGTCTTGTGCGACCGGCGCATCCCGCCTTGGGGACCACAACCGAACAGTTCGCACAACTGCTCATTGTCGAGCTCTTCTCCAAGGGTGGGCGCTACGAAATCAGCCATGAAATCAGCCATAGCGCCGGACTAGTTCTTCAGCGATAGCAATGTCGGCGGGAGCCAAATTGATGCTGAGCAAGGCAGAAGGCGCGACCCAGTCGATTTGGTCATGAACCGATAACTGAATCTCATCGCTGAGGAGCTTGACTGAAACACCTATGAGGTTGATCGAGCCTCCGGGATATTCGTAGACGGACTCAGCCAAAATTTCGCCAGCTTCCGCGGCGAGGTTCAACTCCTCCTGCAGTTCGCGAATGATGCAGACATGGGGACTCTCGCCATCTTCCAATTTTCCGCCGGGAAACTCCCAATAACCGGCGAGGTTTTCGCCTGGAGCGCGCCGTGCGACCAGTACTTTACCCCTGTTCAGCGCGATCGCTGCGGCTACTTGCTTCATAGGATTTCAGCCCGAAGTCCCTATCCGTTGAATCACCACTGTAGCCATTACGTCGCCAGCAGCTATCGCTTCCAATGAGGTTATACACTGCACAATGCGACCGTGGAGAAGTTGGCGGGTCCGGTCAGGCACAAGGCCGGTTCTGGCCAGCAAATGCGCTCATGGCATTTTCAGAATGCCATGAGCATCCGTTGGCACTAGCGAAGCCGGAACGTGAGGGACGAATGTCTCCCCCTGATCCGATTAATCTGATTGCGCCGGCGCTTTTTCCGCGTTCTTGTTCAGCTTCCTGATCAGCCCCTGGCGCTTTGCGCTTTTCGTGTCGGCTGGCACAGGTGTGGGCGCGCCGGCACTGCTTTTGGGTGCTTTAGCTTTGGTTTGTTCGCCCGGCTTGCGACCCAGCCCGATCTTTTTGGCCAGGTCAGCCCGCCGCGCCGCATAATTGGGAGCGACCACGGGATGGTTGGAAGAAAGACCCCAGCGCTGACGATACTCGTTCACGGTGAGGTTGTGGTCGGTGCTCAGGTGACGTTTGAGCATTGTCATCTTCTTACCGCACTCAAGGCAGGTGACATGGTCGGGGCGCACCGAAGCGCGGATCGGGACCGCGGGTTCCTTCGCAGCGGCTTGGGCAGCCGGTTCGGTCGAAAGACCTGAAAGCGCGGCATAGACATTCGCAATGAGGCTCGAGACCTCTTCAACGCCGACATTGTTGTTGCTCACATGAGCCGCCACAATATCGGATGTTAGAACAATCAAAGTTTCCCGATCCTGCTCGTTGTCTGCCACCACTATGTCCTTTCATTGCGAGAAATCCAAAACAGTCATGCTGCTTCAGTTCCGCCATATGGTCTGATTTTTGTCGAATATCTGGATGAGTCGGCATTGACTGGCGTGCGCCCGCCTTCGACAGGGACGCCGGTAGAAGAATGCCTGGGATGAAGCAACAGATCCCTTGCCGGCATCAGAGAGACGATCTTTTTTTGCGCGCCTGAAGGGACTGGCCGTCCGGTGCGGGCAGGAACTTTGCATGTTGCCTGTCCCAGTCGGTGGTGATGGCGCCCGTAGCCAGGAGGGAGGCGCCATCAACGGTAGCGAGCGTCCGCCCGGAAAGGATCGCATCGACTATTTTGGGCGCCAGAAAAGCAAGGCGGACAACGCGGGTCATATAGGAAGCGCTGACATTCTCCCGCCGGGAGAGCCTGGTGATATCGCACTGGCCTGTGGCGAGCTCCGCCCACCAGCGCTGTGCCTTGAGTAGCAGGCGAACAAGCGTGGGATCGGGAGTGGCGGCCGAGGCCGCCATGCCATCATCCTGGATAAGCCGCACGGTGTGACCGGTCCGCTTGAGGCGAACAGCAGCGATATGGGGAAGCGCCGCTGGCGCCGTCGGGCTTGCTGGAAGCTCCAGCAGCTTGGCAAGTCCCGATGGGACAAGGAGCAGTTCGATCCGGCCGGGATGAAGAACGATCCGGCTGATGATCTGGCTGACCACGGCATGGGGCCATGTCTGGGCCTGAGTTGAAAGGTCGGCACACCGCGCGGTCAGGGTGGCGAACATCTCGGGCGTGAGAGTGAACCGGCAACGCTCGACCAGGACAAACGGATCGGCCAGGAGCGAAGACAGTTCTTGCCGGATAACCTGCTCGATCTCGCGGGCAGGCAGGCGGATGGCCGGTGTGTCCGGACTGGCTGTGCCATGCTGCTGCGCTTTGCTGACATAGTAGCGATAGCGCTGTTTGCCTCTGGTCGTGTGCACCGCGATCAGCGGTTCACCCGTCTCGTCGAACAACAAGCCTGCCAGCAAGCTGGCATTGGCCTGACGGGTCTGCCGGAGACCTTTGACGTTGTGTGCCAGCTGCTGCTGGACCCTGTCCCATATGTCCCGGCTGATGATCGCGGGATGGTTGCCGGGATAACGCTTGTCCTTATGCGCAATGTCGCCTGCATAAATGGGATTGCGCAGGATCGTATAAAGCTGACCACGGGAGAAGGAACCACCACCGTAAGCTCTTCCTCTGCGGGTCGCCCTGCGGGGAACGGCAATCTTGTCCTGGATCAGGGTGTCGGCGAGCAGCCGGACATTGCCGAGCCTGAGATAGCGGGCATAGATCTCACGGATCAGGACAGCATGCTCTTCGACGATGGCGAGAGTGCGGCCATCGGGCCGGTAGCCCAGCGGGGGCACGCCGCCCATCCACATACCTCTGGCTTTGGAGGCGGCAATCTTGTCCCGAATGCGCTCGGCGGTCACTTCGCGTTCGAACTGGGCGAAGGACAGAAGCATGTTGAGCGTCAGGCGCCCCATGCTGGTGGTGGTGTTGAAGGACTGGGTGATCGAGACAAAGCTGACGTTGGCCGCATCGAAGGCTTCGACGAGACGGGCAAAGTCGAGCAGCGAGCGGGTCAGCCGGTCGACCTTGTAGACGACGATGATATCGATTTTCCCGTCAGCGACATCGCCCAGCAGGCGCTGCAGGGCAGGGCGCTCCAGCGTTCCGCCCGACAGCCCGCCATCATCATAGTACTCGGGGATCAGCTGCCAGCCTTCGCTGGCCTGGCTGAGGATATAGGCGGCACAGGCCTCGCGCTGGGCATCGAGCGAGTTGAACCCCTGTTCGAGGCCTTCCTCGCTCGACTTGCGGGTATAGATCGCACAGCGTACGCTCTTCATGCTGCGACCTTCTGCTTTAATCCGAAGAAGGCAGGCCCCGACCAGCGGGTCCCGGTGATTGCCCGGGCCACTTCGCTAAGCGATCGCCATTCCTTCTCCTGCCAGCGAATAGCTCCCTCCTCGTCGATAGTGACGACATGCAGGATACCGTTCCATTCGCGCATCAACCGCATACCGGGCGAGGTCCCGCGGGTGCGGGTCTTTCCGGTCGCTAACTGGGCGAGCGTTTGCTGAGTAGCCCGGGAATGGCCGCCAAGGACCCCGGCCTGGATCTCCCAGGCGAGGGCGAGGCGCAGCAGGGCAGGACTGACAAGGGGGAGGGGCTTGCCGGTCACTGTGCGCCAGGCTTCGCGCACCTGTGCGGGAGACAGGTGTTTCATCCCGGCCAGTTGCCCGCTCACATCTCCCGGCATCAGGCCGTCTCGATGATCGAGTAGCAGGTTACGTCATCGCGCTTGCCGCGAGCAATCACATGACCTTTCCTGCGCAGCCCGGTCAACGCTGCCCGGGTGGTATGGGCCAGCCAGCCGGTGGCTTCCATCAGCTCAACAAGGGTGGCGCCTTCCGGGCGCTGGAGCAGCATGACAAGGTGTGCGGTCTTGCTGGGGGCAGGGGGAGGAGGCGCAGATCCCTCGGCCCCGTCAGCAGGCTCGGCATGATCGACCGGGCCCTCGAGGGCCGGCATGGCTTTGGGTTCACGCGCCATCCTGCGCGGCCGCCTGGCGGAAAGGGCAGTTCGGGGCGTGGTGCTGGTTTTCCGGGGCATCGGGTGGTTCTCCATTGCGAAGCAGCCCTGTGCTGCTTCCACCACCCAAAGCCCTGCCGGTTGCGCCGGTCAGGGCAGTGGTTCCTCTTCGGGGTTCCGCTGTTCTGAATGCACCCAATGCTCGCTTTGGCGAACAAGTCGAATGGAATGTGCTGGCGAGATCCAAAAGCTGGATATGGACTTCCGCGGCAGGTGCGGGCTTCGTGTGCCCATGTGCGAAGACCAGGAATTCCGTCGTCAGTTGATCGGTCGGCTGTTTACCCTCATCACGATTGCCGCCGAAGATGCCGCGACCATTGCAGCCGATGGTCAGGCCGGATCATCCGATCCTCATATAATATGCAGCTGGGCTGAGAAGTCGCGAGAACTGGGCGAGCGGATCGAGGTCCTGGCAACGGCGATCGAGGCTCTGAACAGGGATGGGGCGTAACAGGTCTTCCCGGTGTGGATTTGCAAACGCACAAGGACGCCTGATCCCGTGGAATGGCTGGCTCTCGCCGTGTGACTTTCCAGTCATGACGCTTATGCAATGACGGCGCATGGGCGAGGAAAGCTGGCTTGTCCTCGGAATTTATCTTCTATTCACAGGCGATACCGTCACCATCGCGATCGAGATGGCGCGCGTAGCCCGGCTGTCCGCGACGGATCGGTGCTGCACCGGCTGCACGGACTGCACCGCAATTGGGATAGTGGGACCGCGAACTTGATGACCGCCTGGGCGATGATCGGGGAGGAGAGGCCCGGGCTGCTGCAGGCTTACGCCTTTTGTGCGTTGTGGCAGGCGCGGGCTGATCGAAGAACCGGTTGATCGGCGCGTCCTCAATTATCGATGAGCGCGACAGGGCTGCGGTTTGTGCAGCTGCTTCAGCCGCTGCTGTCGCTTTAGCGGCTTGCTCTCTTTCGAGCACCATGGCTCGCAGATCTTCGACACGTTGCTGTTCTTCCGGAAAGGCTGCGGCGCGCATGCGCTGGATATGTTGTGCCAGGGTCAGACCGGAACAGAGCGGCAGTTCGGGAAGTCCTCGTGTTTTTACGATAAGAGTGCTGGTGCGCACCTGTTCTCCGATCGCTTCCTCGATCATTTCATCGGTCAGGCATTGCGGAGTTGCGGATGCTTCGGCCGGAAAGGCGAAGTAAACGGAAAAGAGGAATGAGAGCGCTGACTTTCCAGGAGAAAACTTCATGGCTCATCTATCGATGACCGGATGCGAAAAGCAATACACTCGTATGCGCGTCCACGCGTCAGAGCACACTGACAAATCGGCCATCCTCATCGAAGCGGCAAGTGAAAAACTTGGAGCGGCGCCCTTCATTGAACCAGCCTTGCACGATCGCACCATTACGCTGGCTGATAGGGGCATTCACTGTCAAATCGCTTGGGCGCCGATCAAATCTTCCCGATGCTTCCGCTCTGCAAATGGACTGAAGTTCAGTGAAATCGCTGATGCCTCGTGCCGGCATATGGTGGCGCGAGCGGCGGACATCGCCCAAATAGCGATCCGATCGACCGCGATCGTCTTGTGACATGCGGCAATCCGGCGCGGTCGTCGGAGTGATGGATTCATAGCGGCCATTCGCTGTCGCGATCGATACGCACTGGTTGCGATCTTCGCTCCACCAATAGGCATAGCTGCGATCGTCACCTTTCTCACCGCGCACATTACGATAGCCCCGTCTTTGTAACTCCGCTTCGGCCTGGCCGGCTCGCGCGCCCACGAGATCATTAAGCCAGGTAGAGCCGGACCTGGCTGATGCCGGCACGCCCGCTGATGCGGAAAGAGCAATCATGAGAGCAAGAGAGGCGGGACCAATCAACCGCATAGTCACCTCATTTTCGGCCGAATCAAACTACATCGGCACGGTTGAGCACTTGCCGTTTTTAGCAAACTCAGGCCTGCAGCGCAGCACACCTTGCAGAGCTAACAGGAGAGCGGGCAAGCCTTTGATGTCAGACACTCGGGCTCACGGCATAGTGCAATGCTCAGCCGGGCTCTCGCTATTTCAACAGCACCGTAACGACAAAAGCTCCCGCAGCGAACCAGCCCAGGAGAAGCAACCCAAACTCCAGGCGCATAAGACGTTCTTCAGCTTTGCTCGGAGGGTTGATCCGGTCTTCCCAGTCTCTCGCCATCTGGTCCTCGTATTCGATCCATGGGAAAGAATGTGGGCGATCCTCGCAGACGTCAATCACGCACTTCACCAGAATCCGGCTAGCTCAGCAAGCTAGCCCCTTACCGTGTGGCTCGGCACAGCAGAACAGTTCTCATGATTTGCGCCGCAACGACCAAACCAGCGAGGAAATCGCGGTGATCAGCGCCGCGAATGCGCAAATCAGACCAGCATCGATGATAAGCATGGGTTCCTCCGACTCATAAGGAAGCCTCCATATTCACTTTTTGTTCCGTGTAGGAAAGAGGTTTATCACCAAATAGGTTCGTTGCTCGCACGCGCCACGTCAAGCCAACTGGATATTCAGCCTCCGGCCGAGATGTTCTGGTGCTGCGCGGATGACACACGTCACAAAAGTTCGCCCTGATAGCGGGCGAGCAGGCTCCCGCTCAAGACGCATAATCAAGTCGGCGGCGTCCCTTCTCTCTGTCTGGAAGGTGGCGGGCCTACCACTTGGATCAAGGCCATTCCGGTCGGTGCCGTAGCATTCTCAAGCGGGTGCGAGGCAATCCCTTCAGCACGCAGGGAATTGGTCAAGGCCCGACCGTCCTGATCGTCCGACGAGGCTATGCCGACCTCCGTCATCCCCCAGCGCTGCAGTGCCCAGACCGCATCGCCCAGCGAGATTTCGCCTTCGGCTCCGGACGGAGTGGTGCCCGAAAGCGGGACACGCAACTGGGCACTTACGGGTGGGAGCAAGCGCACTGCCCAACCAGCGGACGCGGCATTGGCCCGGCGCTCCGCGTCCCGATAATCGGCAAAGGTCCAGCCCGGTGCAGCCAGTGGCTCGATATTGATGACGCGCTCGGCTCTGTTGGTCCAGATGCCACGCGTCGGCAGCCCGATACTCGTCCTCACCCGTTCGAAGGGGGGCACATCGGCTGCGATCCCCGTGACCGTGCGTTCCATTGCCGCATCGATCATTGCCCGTGTTTGCGAAGGGAAATCCGCCGCGAGGATCTGCTGCAGATTGACCTGGATCTTGTTCCCTTCGATTCGAGCCAATCGCTCGCGCAGAGCATTTTCCGCATTGGCCTCGTACTGCGGGGTCACAACAACGGCACTGACATGAGGATCACCTGTCAAGGACCAACTCACGTCAAGTTGCGCGATGCTCACACCGCTGTGGTCGATTGTGTTCAGGATGGCGTTTCTTGCAGCAAGACGCAGCGATGCTTCATGTGTGACACGCACCAGAGTGAGCGCGAGAGGTGTCGCCAGGACCAGAAACGCCGCCAGTCCGGCGGCCACGTAGTGCGGTTTCCATTCCACATTGCGGAACGGCCGCGCCGCGCCGCTCAGCCTTGCAACCAGTGCGAAAGCGAAAGCGATGGCGGATAGGTTGGTCAGGAAGAGCAGGAACGCGCCCAGTGCGAACACAGGCTGGAACACGCCGAGCCCGTATCCCACAGTGGCCAGCGGCGGCATCAGGGCGGTGGCGATGGCTACACCGATGGCGGTTCCGCCCTGCCCACGCACGGTGGCATATCCGCCTGCGATACCCGACAGGAGGGCGACCCC
Source organism: Caenibius sp. WL (assembly GCF_019803445.1). Taxonomy (NCBI): domain Bacteria; kingdom Pseudomonadati; phylum Pseudomonadota; class Alphaproteobacteria; order Sphingomonadales; family Erythrobacteraceae; genus Caenibius; species Caenibius sp. WL. Next base: position 2,877,369 of record NZ_CP081844.1, on the reverse strand, counting down.
GAGGTCAAGCAGGGTCGGCTCGGTTCGGGCGAGGATTTCGGGCGTAGCGTTCCGGATCGGACTGAGCCAGGTCAACAGCATGCCGGTGAAAATGCCGATCAAGGCCCCTACGATGACGACACGTATGGCATCGCGGATGCGCTGCCCGTCCAGCGAGGCGAACCCGAAACCGAGTGCGGCGATCGGGCTCATCAAGGGAGAAATCAGCATCGCTCCGATCACCACCGCGGTGGATGATTGCAGGAGCCCCAGGGTGGCGATGCCCGCAGACAGCGCGCACATTAGGATGTAGCCCTGTGTCAGCGCGCCTTCATCCATCACCTTGTGGCGCAGTTCGAAAGCGTCTTTGGGCGAGAGTTCGGGTAGCAAGACAACGCGGGCGACACGCACGCGCCATCGCATCAGTTTCAGCTTCAGTCGCTTGAACCGGGTATCGATTTCGGACTCTTCGCTGTTCACCCTCAGGTCCCTCACTTCGCTGCAAAGCTAGTGTTAGGGGGCTTCGAATAGATTTGCCATCGCAGTCGTGTGTAAAGGCAGATGAGCAGTTACGCCAATGAAGCGGTGAAGCCCGTTCTTTTACTTTAAGGGCTCGGTCGTTCGTTCAGAGTTCGCGAAGCGCAGAATTATATAACCCAGCAGGCCGGATGCCAGAGAGCCAATCAGTACGCCAATCTTTGCCTCAGACTGTAGGAGTGGGCTCGTTGGGAAAGCCAATAACGTAATAAAGATACTCATTGTAAACCCGATCCCGCACAACAGCGCTACCCCCAGAAGCTGAAACCGGCTCGCCTGTGCTGGTATATCAGCAAGCTTCAGTTGAACAGCTAACGTTGCGAAGCCGAACACTCCTACGACTTTACCCAATAGTAGGCCGAGTGCGACGCCCACCGTAACAGGAGCAACGAATGTGCCTAGCGGGAGGCCGAGTAGGGGGACTGCAGCGTTGGCCAAACCAAAGATCGGAAGCACGATGAAGGCCACCGGGCGATGCAGAACATGTTCCAACCGGTGCAGGGGGCTTTGGGAGGCTGCGTCAGGTTGAGTGGGCGTGCGCTCAATCGGGATGGTCAAGGCAAGCATGACGCCTGCCAGTGTGGCATGAACCCCAGATCGCAAGAGTAGTACCCACAGTATCAACCCGATGGCTAGATAAGGTGAAAGCTGCTTCACTCCGCCTCGGTTCAGTGCAAACAGCAAGGCGAGCGCGATCACTGCTCCGCCGAGGTTCGGCAAAGACAGTGCTTCCGTGTAAAAAATTGCTATGATCACGACAGCCCCGAGATCATCAATGATCGCAAGGGCTGCGAGAAAAACACGCAACGATGCGGGAACGCGGTCGCCGAGCAACGCGATCACACCAAGTGCAAATGCAATATCCGTTGCTGCTGGTATTGCCCATCCGGCTTGAGTTGGACCACGATTGAAAGCGAGATAGATCAACGCGGGTACGATCATGCCCCCCAAGGCAGCGACGCCAGATAAAATGCGTCTGGGCCACGTCGAAAGCTGACCGTCCAGCATCTCGCGCTTTATTTCCAGCCCCACGAGAAGGAAGAACACGGCCATAAGACCGTCGTTAATCCAATGAGCTAATGAGAGCGGGCCGATATAACCATGAAGCATCGCTTCATAGCCCGGCCCAAGGGGGGAATTGGCGATGAGAAGGGCGACGATAGCCGCCGCCATTAGCACCAGCCCAGCAGAGGACTGTGCTTCGAGAAACTTGCGGATAGCACTTGGTCGGGAATGAACTTTAAGCTTCACTGAGAGTGTCCGGGCGAAAGGGATCATCGCTGGCGGCCCGACCAGCGCAAGACCCTGCCCGCTTCTCAAGAGGGAAACGAACACCCACGCAGACCTATTGCACCGCAGCCCTATGAGAGCAATAAAATCCACGGCGAATGGCCGGTTCAAGGGCAGCCCAGTCGATAGCTGACAGTCGGCTTATCCCGACTCCTCTGCCATTTAGACCATTTCAGGGTTTCGAAAGCTGCCGTCCGTCAGGTTCCATGGCAGGATGAATGTACGGCTGGTTCCAGGGAACGTGTTGAGGGCCCGGAACAATCGTGATGTTGGCGCTTCATGAATGGGTGTTCATTCCTTGGGTGTTACCCAGACTTCCACTGGAGTGATGAACTTGCCAGGAGCCGGTTTGCCGACATGGACGCGGTCGGCTGTAACCTGTTCGCCTGTTTCCAGATGGAACGTCACCCACGGTTTGGGCATGCGCTCGAACTTCATCTTCTGGATGGCCAAGCCCGTCGACGAATTCATGATGGTCGCTATAACACTCATGGTTGCGGCGCTATCGTCATGGGCATTTGTTAGTCTATGCCTAGCCTGCGAATAGCCCCAATTTTCTGGATGCCTTTTGAACCAAGGGCCGCTTTGGCAAGCCCAATCGGGTGGCCAGCGCCCGCTTGATCGGTGAGCGTCGCCTTCATGGCATTCGTACGTGGCGCGATCCTCACGCCATGCTCCCTTCCATGGTCGAGGCAAGTCGAACGGGCAGTCGGAGATAGCGCACTCCATTGGCTTCCGCCGGCGGGAAACGTCCGGCACGCACGTTGACCTGGATCGAGGGCAGCAGCAGCTTCGGCGCGGAGAGAGCCGCGTCGCGCGCTTCACGCATGGCGACGAATTCTGCCTCGCTCACCCCATCATGAACATGGACACTGCTGCGTCGCTCCTCGCCGACCGTGGTTTCCCAGCGATAGTCGTTGCGGCCCGGAGCCTTGTAGTCATGGCACATGAACAGACGGGTTTCATCGGGCCAGCTCAGCACCCGGCGGATCGAATGGTAAAGTGCCCGAGCATCACCGCCGGGGAAATCCGCCCGCGCCGTGCCATAATCGGGCATGAATAGGGTATCGCCCACAAACACGGCATCGCTGATCCGATAGGCCACGTCGGCCGGGGTGTGGCCGGGAACGTGCATCACCTCAATCGCCAGTTCGCCCAATGTGAATTGTTCACCATCCGCGAACAGCCGATCGAAGTCCGAACCGTCGGTTGCCAGATCATCCATCGCAAAAACGGGCCGAAAGATGCGCTGCACGGTGCGAATATGTTCGCCTATGCCGATCCACGCACCCGTGCGCGCCTTGATAAAACGCGCGGCTGAGAGGTGGTCGGCATGGGCATGGGTTTCCAGCACCATGACGATACGCCAACCCTTTGTCCGGGCGGCGTCGAGAATTCGAATCGCTGAGCGAGCATCGGCTTCGCCGCTGGCTGCATCGAAATCCAGCACCGGGTCGATCACCGCAGCCGCGCGCGTTGCCGGATCAGCCACCAGATAGCTGATCGTGTTGGTGGGTTCGTCGAAGAAAGCTTCGATCATGGGGCCGGGATTCATATTAGTCTCCATTAGCACTTGCTAATATATAGGTGTCTCCTATATTAGCAACGTCTAATGTTAGGATTGCCTCATGATTAAACCCCCGATAGATCTCGGCACGTTCGAGGCGAAAGCTGGTGAGGTTGCGGATATGTTGAAAGCGATTGGCAATCGCCGCCGCCTGATGATGCTCTGCAAGTTGGTCGAACATGGCGAGCGGTCGGTTACGGACCTCGCCAACGATGTTGGTCTATCCCAGTCGGCGCTGTCTCAGCATCTGGCAAAGATGCGTGAGGAAGGGCTGGTATCGTTCCGGCGTGAGAGCCAGACGCTGTGGTATCGTATCTCCGATCCGCGCGCCGAGACGCTGCTTTCCACCCTCTACCAACTTTACTGCAAGGAGTAAGGCCCATGGCCATTCCCACATTGTCCCCGGCGGATGCAAAAGCAGTGCTGAGCAAGGGCGCGACCTTGATCGACATCCGTGACGCCGATGAACATACGCGTGAGGCTATCGCGGGTGCGCTTAACCGACCGCTTGCACAGATCGCGAACCAGCCGCTCCCTGCCGGGCCGGTGATCTTCCATTGCCGGTCGGGCATGCGGACAAGGGACAACACGGCCCTGCTGCAAGCGGCGGTGGGCGATGCGCCCTGCTATCTGCTGGAAGGCGGCATTGACGGCTGGCGCGCCTGCGGTCTCGAAACCATTGTCGACCGCCATCAACCTCTGGAAATCATGCGGCAGGTCCAGCTTGCCGCCGGGACTCTGATTCTGTTCGGCGTGTCGCTCGGCTGGCTGGTCGATCCGGCCTTTATCCTGCTGTCTGCGTTCGTGGGGGCAGGGTTGATTTTTGCCGGCGTGACCGGCTGGTGCGGGATGGCGCGGTTACTTCGCCACCTGCCGTGGAACAGGACTTCGGCCTGAAATTCCTGTGATGACCGAGCTTCAAATGGCCGCGGCATTAGGGGCGGGACGACTGCTTCGTATCGTGGCAACCGCGAGCAGTTCGAGCGTGAGGCTCTGCGCGGCGGGAACCATCGAGGCGAAGGGCCGGGCAAAGGCGATTTCCAGTGCCAGAATCACCCCGACCTCACCTGAAAGATACAACCAACCGCGCCCCGTTTGGTTGCGGGGCTGTAGGCCTTGGGGTGTTTAACCAGCTGCCACGATCGAATGTTCAAGTCGCACCTCGTCGAGCAGACGCTCGATTGCGGCACGCAGGGCATCGGTGCCGCTTAGACTGAGATCCCAATTGTAATGGGCATGCGTCGCCGTATCGCGTACGATCACCTTGCCAAGCGCCCGCTGCCATGTCTGCGAAGTACCGCCTCTCTCCCGAATGAGGCGGGCGATGAGCAATTGTTCGAGGTCGGAGGCAGTCATGCCCACCGTTTAGCCGCTGATTACAGCGGATAGCTACAGTTTTGCACTGTCGGCCAAAGGCAGAATCGCCAGGATTCCATCCTCCATGAAGTCGCTTTAACGCCGCGAATGACCGCTCTGTCGGCATACAACAGGCACCAGATAAGAGCTAGCGAGTGACTGAAAGAAAGAAAGAATCCGTAAAGCCGATGGCGCATCAGATAGCCTGAGATTATGTACGCGGCATGAGCGATCAAACCGAGCAAAATCATCATCCTGAAAGCCTATCCGCCCTGACTGTGGGGGCCTTGGGCGTGGTGTTCGGTGATATTGGTACTTCCCCGCTTTATGCCCTGAAGGAAAGCTTCGTCGGTCATCATCCTTTGACGGTCGATCATGCACATGTCTTCGGGGTGCTATCGCTAATCTTCTGGACAATGACGCTTGTCGTCACGGTCAAATATGTCTTCATGATTTTGCGTGCAGACAACAAGGGGGAGGGCGGTAGCCTTGCTCTTCTCGCGTTGCTCGGGCGGAAGCTGGGTGAAAGTCGCTGGAGCCCGTTAATCGCTATGCTCGGACTCATCGCGGCCGCGTTGTTCTACGGCGATGCCATCATTACACCGGCTATCTCGGTGCTGTCCGCCGTCGAGGGGCTGACCATCGTGAACGAAGGTTTGGCTGATTGGGTTCTTCCCATCTCCGTGGGAATTCTGGTCGGACTGTTCGCAATTCAATCTCGGGGAACGGCTGCGATGGGCAAGCTGTTCGGCCCAATAATGATCATCTATTTCCTCGCTCTTGCGGTGATGGGGCTGGCGGGGATCGCAAGAGCGCCTGAGGTTTTGTGGGCGCTTAGCCCCCATTTTGCGCTAGAATTTTTCCTGATCGATCCCGCACTCGCATTCCTTGCGCTGGGCTCGGTTGTGCTTGCCGTTACAGGGGCGGAAGCGCTTTACGCTGACATGGGCCATTTTGGGCGCAAAGCGATCATGATCTCCTGGCTTTATATCGCTTTCCCCTGCTTGCTCATCAACTATCTGGGCCAGTCGGCGCTTCTGATTGAAAATCCCGGTGCAGCAGCCAATCCGTTTTTTCTGCTGGCCCCGGAATGGGCCCGTTTGCCGCTGGTCGCACTAGCCACGATGGCGACTATCATTGCCAGTCAGGCCGTAATTTCGGGAGCCTATTCCGTTTCACGGCAGGCAGTGCAACTGGGCTTCCTCCCGCGTTTGCGTATCGTCCACACCAGCGCGAAGGCGGCAGGCCAGATTTATGTGCCCGTGATCAACTGGGGCCTGCTTGTCATGGTGATCATGCTGGTGATCGGCTTCAAGAACTCCAGCAATCTGGCAGCCGCCTATGGCATCGCTGTAACAGGGACGATGTTCATTACCGCCTGTATGCTCGGTGTGCTGACTTTTACCGTCTGGAAATGGCATCCGCTTCTGGCCGGGGCGGTGACCTTACTGTTCCTGATCATTGATGGCCTCTACTTCGCATCAAACGTGACCAAGATTCCCGATGGCGGATGGTTTCCGCTGCTTGTGGCAGGGGTGGTCTTTACGATGCTTACCACATGGGCAACGGGGCGGCGCCTGATGCATGCGCGCCTGCAGGAAGGGGCATTACCGACCGACATCTTCCTCAAATCGATAGCAAGAGCCGGGCGTGTGCCGGGGACAGCAGTGTTTCTCTCGGCCAACGCAGACGGAATTCCGATTGGCCTGCTGCACAACCTGAAGCACAACCATATCCTGCACGAGCGGGTCGTCTTCCTCACGATGAGAACGGAAGGCGTGCCGCACGTGTCGCAGGAGAAACGCCGTGAGGTTGAGGAACTGGGTGAGGGTTTTTATCGCATAGTGCTGCGATACGGCTTTATGGATGAAGTCGATATCCCTGCCGAACTTCTGCTCGAGGAGAGGGCAGGCGGCCCGTTCACCCCGATGGATACAAGCTATTTTCTCTCACGCCAGACGCTCATCGCCTCCCGGCGGCCTGGCATGGCCATTTGGCGAGAGAAGCTGTTTGCCGGAATGGTCCGTAATGCGGAAAGTGCGATGGAGTCTTTCAAGTTACCCACTAATCGCGTGATTGAACTGGGAAGCCAGATCGAAATCTAGGCCTTCGAATTCTTGGAGCATGATTACCACCGGTGTACGGGTCCAGCGGTGTACCGTGTGCGCAAATTTATCAATCAGAAGGCTGGAACGGTCTTCACGTCACTGCGACCACGGGCAAGGACATATCTATAGCCAGAAGCAGTCGGCCCATTTCGGTGGGGTTGTCCAAGGGCAAAGTGGACCGGCTGCTTGTAGCTCCATTTGCTAGTCGAACAGTTCCTCCAGGAAGGATTTTCGCCGCTTGGGGTATCCCTTGTGATGCCCGCTTTGGTGTCCCCAGGAATTTGACGGAGCACTTTGTACATATGTCTGCGATGGTGCCGCCGCCTGGGATCGGGTGTCGTTGGCCATGCTACGCTCGATAATCTTGTCAAGTTCGCCGCGATCAAGCCAAACCCCACGGCATTGCGGGCAATAATCGATTTCTACCCCCTGCCGATCACTCATGGCGAGTGGAGTCTTACATACCGGGCACGGCATACCCACAGCTGGACCTGTCATTGCTTAAATCTCCTTTGGCGGTGTTCGATGCCAACCGGAGACCAGGAACTGAGATCATCTGTCGAATGCACCATCAGATAAGCTCCCGTTGGGATCACGCGAGGTATCGATGCTGCTTACCCATGGAACAGGTCGAGCCGACATCGAGAAACCCCGATGCGGTCCGACATCACGATCCTAACGATCGCCAGAGGGGCCCGGCCCGCGCTTCCAATATAGGCTGGAGAAAGGGGCTTTCAATGAGATCGGGGGTTCTGTCAGCGGGATTGCACCGAGTGCTTGAATGGGTAGGGCGGGGCGATGCCCCGTCCTCGCAAACCAGCCAATCCGTTCCGGTATTTCCATTCCTCGCCAGAGGTCATCCGGATGGTGGTGATGCTCCACGTGCGCTTTCCACTGTCGCTGCGGAATGTGGAAGACCTGCTATTCGAACGTGGCATCGATCTTTTTCATGAAACCGTGAGGCTGTGGTGGAACCGGTTCGGCCCGCTGTTCGCTGCCGATATCCGCAAGCAGCGGGTCAGCCGGATGCGGGGCTTCCGCCATTGGAAATGGCACCTCGATGAGATGTACGTGAAGCTGAACGGTGAGATGGTGTATCTCTGGCGGGCCGTCGATCACGAGGGAGAGATCCTCGAGAGCTACGTCACGAAGACCCGGGACAAAGCTGCGGCTCTGCGTTTCATGAAGAGGACGCTCAAGCGTCACGGGACAGTGGAGACCATCACTACCGACGGGCTTCGTTCCTACAAGGCTGGGATGAAGGACCTCGGCTGCGAACAGAAGCAGGAGATCGGCCGCTATGCGAACAACCGGGTGGAGAACAGCCATTTGCCCTTCCGGCGACGAGAGCGGGCGATGCTGAGATTTCGACAGATGAAGTCGCTACAGAAGTTCGCCTCGGTCCATGCCAACGTTCACAACCATTTCAGCCAGGAGCGTCATCTCGTCGACAGACAGACTTACAAAGCCCGCCGCTCAGCTGCCTTAGCTGAGTGGCAAACCCTCATGGCCTGATGCTTCCCTCTCAAAGACCGGATTCTGCCGAACGGAGAGCAGTTCGCATTCGACTGACAGCACCGCCACGTAGTCCCTGTTTTTAATAGAAAAATTCTTCTGACCCATCGAGTCAGAAGCTGCATTTTTTTCTCTCTCGGTACGGTTTGGAAGGAAAAAGGGCCATTTTGGGCGTGAACTTTCTCCCGGTACGGTACGGGAAAAATTTCATTATTTTTTCCGAGGGTTAGTCCAAACCATCATTTGAGTTCGAATCCTTTTCGCACCGTAACGGGTCTTCCCAGTGTGGATTTGCAAACGGACAAGGACGCCTGATCCCGTGGAATGGCTGGCTCTCGCCGCGTGACTTTCCAGTCGTGACGTTTACCAGTCGATGCTGATTTCCAGTTTCCGGTTCATCAATGTGCCGGTATGTGCCGGATGATGGTTGGTTTGCTTAGAGCAACTCGCTTTGTGCTAGGTGAAGGCTGATATGTCCGAAATATGGATACATATTTCGGACAGGGGCTGCGTATCATGTGAGACGCGATTTGCGCGCAACAGCCTTTATGCAGCGGCGAGACGGGTGCTTTCCCGGACGATTAGTTCATGGGGTAGAGTGATCGCGGTGCTATGCTGCTTGTCGTTGGAGAGGATGTCCAGCATGATCTCCACCGTCTTTTGCCCGATCATTTCCTTGGGTTGGCGAATTGTCGTAAGCGCGGGATAGTAAGCGCCGGCGAGACGGATATCGTCAAAGCCCACAACCGAAACGTCGCCAGGGCAACTAAGCCCGCGCTCTCGCAAGGCGACGATGGCACCAAAAGCCATTTCGTCGCTGAAGCAGAATATGGCTGTGGGTTGTGGTGTTTCGTCAAGGAGCGATCTTGTCAGGGCTTCTCCGGAACTGAGCGAAAAATCACCGGTGCGCACCACAATATCTTGCAGCAGGCCGCGCCCCATGGCGGCGCCCTGAACGCCATTCAGGCGATCGCGGCTCAGCGGGCTATGCAGCGGGCCAGTAATCACTCCGATGCGACGATGACCGAGGTTGTAGAGGTGCTGCATGGCTTCGGCCGCAGCTACGGCATTGGCGATATGGACGCTGGAGACGTTTAGGGCCGGTTCGTATTCGCAGCCATTGACTACCGGCGCCTGTGCGCCCTGCTTGGCGACAATCCTGGCGGCGGTGGGGGAGAGGCGGTGTCCGAGGAAGATCATGCCATCGGCCTCTCTGCGCGCCAGCATTTTGGCGTAATATTCCTCACGCTCAGAATCGTGGCGCGTGTCGCCGATGAGAATGGAATAGCCGGCGGTCTGGGCTGCTTCTTCGGCGCCGCGAATGACCGCCGAATAGAACGGATTCGAGATGTCAGGCACGGTTAGAATAATGCGTTGCGAACGCGTGGTGCGAAGGTTTTTGGCTGCAAAATTGGGCGAATACCCTAGCGCCTCGACAGCTTGGAGGACGGCATTGCGGCGGCGTTCGCTCACTGCGTTGGGGTTGCTCAAGGTTCGGGAGACCGTTGCCGTCGATACGCCTGCCGCACGGGCTACATCGGCGATGGTGATCATGAGGCGGCGTTCCTTCCCTGAGGCGCAACAATTCGGATTGGTCTCTCATTCTAGCTGAGCACTGCCATCGGGCAATCGCTGGAATGAAAACCTTCAACGGTCCTTTTTCCGCCAGCGCAAGCGGGGAGGTTTCAAGCCAGCCCGCTGTATGGATGCCAATATAGCAATCGCTTTCATAGCCAATACTTATACTTCAGTATATACCTTTATCTTACTGAAAATTAAGAATATTTATATATTGTAATCCGTTTCATAAATCGATACCCCTTATCCTGCCGATATGATGCTTTTGCGGCAGAAGAAGGTGCTCTGCAGGCTGTCAGCCTGTGAGGTGCTTGGAAAAAATAAATAAATTCAATGCGATTTCCAAGGGAGAGATGGGATGGGGCGGTGTCTGAGTGGGGTCAGCTATACGGTTTTGGCGGCTGTTCTGGCTGCCGGTGGTGCGGACGTGGCATGGGCGCAAGAAGCGGCTGAGGAAGTGCGGCCTGCTGAGCTGTCCGGTGAAATTATCGTTACCGCGACGCGCCGGAACGAGGCGTTGCGTGACGTTCCGATGTCGGTCAACGTTGCCACTGGGGAGCAGCTTGAAAAGCTCAATATTCTCGATGTGTCAGGGGTTCAGCAGCTCGCGCCGGGGCTTGAGCTGACCAACAACTCCGGCCGCAACAACACCACCACTTTGCGCGGCGTGTCCTTTGACCCGGACTCGAATACCAGCCCCGCGGTGCGCGTATATTACAACGAGGCGCCAGCCGATGCGCAAACGGTGTATACGGCGATCTACGATATTCAGCAGATCGAAGTGCTGCGTGGCCCGCAGGGGCTGTTGCGCGGTCTTTCCGCGCCTGCGGGCTCGATCACGATCACGACTCGCCGCCCAAGTTTCGACAAGGCCGAAGGCTATGTCCAAGGGACTGTGACCCTACGCGATGGCTACAACCTGCAGGGCGGGGTTTCGGTGCCACTGTCTGAAAAATTCGCTATCCGGGTGGCTGGGTTGATCGATGGCAACCGGATCAATCAGGTTCGCAATGTCAATCGTGGCGACCAATATTCGAAGGGCCGTACCGAAAGCTTTCGGGCCACGCTGGGAATGCAGCCGACCGACACTCTCACGGCTTACCTGACCTATCAGTACCTGCATGCTAGAAACCGCCAGTATCAACAGGTAGTGGGGACAGGAAATCACCCTTCGTATCTTGTCGGTTGCTATTTCGCGCCATCGTATTGCGGTGGATCACGGTTTGTGCCGGATACCAGTGAAAGTTCCGGCCCCCCGCTTGCCGCAAGCGATTATCGCGCTGTGTCCGAGGGCGAGTTTGTTAACGATAACAAGTCCCATCTCGTCAATCTCAATGTCGACTGGGATATGGGGCCGGCAACGCTCGCTTTTATCGGTGCCTACCAATATTCGGTGCTGAATACGCATCGCGATAACGACGATGGCAACGCTGTCCCCAACTACATCGCGGACTCTTACGTCAAGAGTCCTTACAAGGTCTGGACGGGCGAACTGCGCCTGACTTCGAACAACGACGAAGGTCTAGGTTGGGGGCTCGGTGCATTCTACACCAAGCAAACTGGAACTACGGTTGTCCGGCAGCCTGGAGACAGCTTCTTCTTCCCTGTCTCGGTGGCAAGTTCGCCCGATGTTATTGGCGATCTCCCCTATCTGCCGATCCATACCATAGTCACGGTGCCGATCGATCGCACCACGTGGTCGTTCAATGCCAATTTGCGCTACAAATCGGGTCCGCTGAAAATCGAAGGCGGCATACGCTACTCGATCATAAAGTCGATCCACACGACACAACTGGGGCTTGCCCTCGGGCCCAATGTTCTGGCGAATTACCCATCGCAGGTGATCGTGCCGCCCTATGAAATCATTTCACCTGATTTGCAGAAGCTCGTCGACAAGCCGATCACGGGCGGGCTCAATATCACGTATGAAATCTCACCCACTCTCAATGTCTATGCGGCGTATGGGCATTCATTCCGGGCGGGCACCACTGGGGTCATTACCCAAGCGGGGCTCAGCAGCGATATCCTGCAAGCCAAAGGAGAGAAGACAGATTCTTATGAAGTGGGCTTCAAGGGGTCTCTGGCTGACCGGCGGATCGATTTCTCGGTCGCAGCCTTCTATCAAAAGCTCAACGGGTTCATAAACCGCTTCAACAGTATTTATTGGGAGTCTGCCCTGGACCCGAGCGGCAGCGGTTTTCTGTCTGCGAACTATAACGGGGATGCCAAGATCAAAGGCGTCGAGGCAGAGGTTAATGGCCGGATCACCAAGGATTGGGATGTCGGCATCAATGCCTCCTATGCTCATGCGCGGTACAGTGGTGCGCGGCTCCCCTGTAATGACTTCGATGGCTCCGGCATACCAAACCAGAACGGTACCCCGACCGTGCAGGGCGATGGCAATGTGAGCTATTGCATCTCCAATAGCCGCTTGGCTGAAATGCCGGATTTCAATCTTTCGGCGAATACCGAACTGCGGTTCCCGATGGGCAATATCGTTCCATTCGTTCGCGGGATCGTAAGCTATCGGCCGGGCTTTTATTCGGACCGGGCGGACTTCAAGTATCCATCGCGCACCCTGCTGAATCTCTATGCCGGCATTCGCAGCGAGGATGCGGGATGGGAGTTCAATGTGTTCGTCAAGAACGTTCTCAATCAGAAGCGGATCACCAATACCGCGCTGGGCAATTTCGTTCAGGCGACATCAGCGGATGTAGCTTACGATTCAGGTTATCGCTTGGTCAATACGATGAACCCGCGGGAAGCGGGCCTTACTGCCAGCTACAAGTTCTGAACGGAAAGTGGAGCTGGCCCTGAGACGGTAGCAGCAAGAATGCTGCGGTTCCTGATGACCGGCCTGATCATCGACAATGTGATCAAGCCGGTCCTTGAGCGCAGAACGTAGTTGCAGAGATTGAAGGAAGCGAAATGGCCAAAGTTGGACGTATAATCCTCTGGATACTTGCAGGTCTGCTGGCGCTGATCGCGATCACAGCCGCAGTCAATTGGGATACCATCCAAAGGGTGCTGCTTGGCGGGGTCAAAGTTTATGAAACGACACCGCCGAAAATGCCTGCTGCCATCAATCGCCCGGCAATTCTCATCTTTTCCAAGACGAACGGATACCGTGATGATGCGGCCGTGGCGGCAGGCAATGCGCTGTTCGCGAGCATCGCCAGGAAGCAGGGATGGGGCCATTTCCAGACCGAGAACGGTGCAACTTTTTCACCCGATATCCTCAAACGCTTCGATGCGGTGGTGTTCAACAATGTCAGCGGCGATGTCTTCACGCCCGAACAGCGCTCTGCGTTGAAGGCATATATCGAGAATGGCGGCGGATTCGTTGCTGTGCATGGGGCCGGTGGCGATCATTCCTATGACTGGAAATGGTATGTGAACGAGCTGATCGGCGCACAGTTCATCGGCCATACGATGAACCCCCAATTCCCCCAGGCGACCTTGCGGATCGAAGATACCAATCATCCGGCCACGGCAGGCATGAAGCCTGAGTGGATACGCAGCGATGAATGGTACGCTTTCGACAAGTCACCGCGTGAGAAGGGCTATCACATCCTCGTTAGCATCGATGAAAGCACGTATGAGCCCAAGGGATTGTTCGGCCAGGACGTATCCATGGGCAAGGATCACCCGATGGTGTGGTGGCACTGCCAGGGCAAGGGCCGGGCGCTCTATTCGGCATTGGGGCATCGGCCCGAAGCCTATGCCGAACCGCAATATCAGGCCATGCTGCTAGGGGCCACGGAATGGGCATTGCGGCTCAAAGGCGATGGATGCGAAACGCCGGCCCCACCCGCCAATCCGGCAAAGGCGGGGAACTGATCGCATGAACCCCATCCGTTACGGTATGATCGGTGGTGGCCGTGGCGCCTTTATCGGTGGGGTGCATCGAACGGCAGCGGCCATCGCAGGTAACTGGCAACTGGTGGCCGGCGCGCTTTCCTCCACCCCGGACAAGGCCAGGGCGTCGGGTGAGGATATCGGCCTCCCTGCCAACCGCAATTACAGTTCGTGGTCCGAGATGTTCGAGCGGGAAATCTCTCTTCCTGTAAACGAGCGGATCGAAGCCGTTGCCATCGTAACTCCGAACCACATGCATGCGCCGCCAGCCATCGCTGCGATGGAGGCCGGGTTTGATGTCATCCTCGACAAGCCGCTGGCGGCTACCATGGCGGATGCCATTGCCATTGCTGAAACGGCCGACCGGACCGGCCGCTTGATCGCGATCACGCATACTTACGCCGCTTATCCGATGGTGAAGCTGGCGCGTGACATGATCGTGGGGGGCAAAGTCGGGGCGGTGCGCCGCGTTGCGGTGAAATACACGCAGGATTGGCTCGCCCACATTTCCGATGCCGGAGAAAACAAGCAGGCGCAATGGCGGATGGATCCGGTACAGGCAGGCCCAGCCGGGGCATTTGGTGATATCGGCACCCATGCCGCCAATCTGGTGGAATTCATCACGGGCGAGCGGATCGCCTCTATTTGTGCCGAATTGACCATGCTTCCCGGGCGGGTGATCGACGATGATGGCGCGGCCCTGTTTCGCCTGAGCGGAGGGGGCAGGGGCACGCTGATTGCCAGTCAGGTCTGTGTCGGCGATATGAACGACCTTGCCATCGCGATCTATTGTGACGATGCGGGCCTTCACTGGCGGCAGGAAGACCCCAACAGGCTGACGGTCAAGCGCAGGGCGCGCCCCGATGAAATCTGGCACGCGGGGGCCGACCGGACCTATCTGCCTGTGGGGCTTTCCGCCTTGCAACGGACGCCGGGTGGGCATCCGGAAGGGTATCTGGAAGCGTTTGCCAACATCTACCGCGCCTTCGGCCAACATATCCGCGGCGCTGCTCAGGCGGGTGAGGCAGGTTATGCGACCTTGGCCGATGCACTGGCCGGGATGGCATTTATCGATGCTTGCGTGGCATCCAGCGAGCGGGGAGCGGTCTGGGTCGACGTTGATCCCGGTGAGGGGGCTTTGCGATGAAAGGCCCCGCCATCTTCCTTGCGCAGTTCGTGAGCGACGAGAGCCCGTTCAATTCGCTCGATGCGATTACCAAATGGGCCGCCAGTCTCGGGTACAAGGGCGTGCAGATCCCGACAACGGATAGCCGACTGATCGATCTCGCCAGAGCGGCGGAAAGTCAGGACTATGTCGACGAGATCAAGGGTATCTGCGCAGCCAACGGCGTGGAAGTAACTGAATTGTCAACACATCTTCAAGGGCAGCTGGTCGCGGTTAACCCGGCTTATGACAGGCTGTTCGACGGTTTTGCTCCTAGCGCGTATCGCGGCAATCCGGCGGCGCGGCAGGAATGGGCGATCGACCAACTCAATCTGGCCGCCGTGGCCAGCCGCAGGTTCGGCTGTACGTCCCATGCGACCTTCTCCGGGGCGCTAATGTGGCACATGGTCTATCCATGGCCGCAACGTCCGGCTGGCCTGGTGGCGGAAGGCTTTGCCGAACTAGGCCGGCGGTGGAGACCGATCCTCGATGCGTTCGAGGAGAACGGCGTCGATCTCTGCTACGAACTGCATGCGGGGGAAGATCTGCATGACGGGGTGACTTTCGAACGCTTCCTCGATGCGGTGGGCCAGCATCCGCGCGCGAACATCCTCTACGACCCTTCGCATTTTGTGCTGCAGCAGCTCGACTACCTCGCTTTCATCGACATCTATCACGAGCGGATTCGCGCCTTCCATGTGAAGGATGCTGAGTTCCGCCCCAACGGGCGTGCAGGGGTCTACGGTTCCTATGCCGATTGGGTCGACCGTCCGGGACGATTTCGTTCGCTGGGCGACGGGCAGATCGATTTCGGGGCGATTATCTCGAAGCTGACGCAATACGGTTATGACGGTTGGGCGGTTCTCGAATGGGAATGCGTGCTCAAGCACCCGGAACAGGGGGCGGCCGAAGGCGCTCCATTCATAGCCCGCCATATGATCCGCAAAGCCGATAAGGCGTTCGACGATTTCGCGGCATCCGGCGTGGACGAGACCCTGATCGGGCAGATTCTCGGAACAACGCGATAGCGGCGCAAGGGAGAGGAATAATGAGCACAGGCCGCCCAAACCCAAGATCGCTTTTCTGGATCTGCGTGCTTGCGTTGTTTACAGCGGCCCTGTCGTTTTCGATCCGAACGGGGGCGTCCGGCGCGATCAAGGCCGCGCTGCTCGATCAGGCGGCTCCCTTGCATTCCGGGGAGATGATTGCGTTGGCTCTGGGCAATTCCTTTCTCGGCTTTGCTTTGTCCTTGCTCGCAATCAGCCCCTTGCTGGACGTGATCGGGGCCAAGCGAACGATTCTGTTCGCCTCTGCCTGCTTTATTGCCGGACCGCTTCTGATCCTGGCTTCGCCTGCGATGATCGGGATTTCGTCAGTCTATGGCATGCTCACGCTGGGGATGATTGTCTGCGGCTTCGGTTGGGGGGCCACCGAAGCGACGATCAATCCGGTTACGGCGGCGCTCTATCCGGATGACAAGACGGGCCAGCTCAATCGCCTGCACGCCTGGTGGCCGGCGGGGATCGTGATCGGGGGCCTCGCCAGCCTGCTGTTCTTCGAAAGCCTTGGCCTGGATTGGCGGGCCTTGATCGCGTTGATCATGGTGCCTGCTGTGGTGTTCGGTGCGTGGGCGCTGACGCAGGACTTTCCCCAGACGGAAAGCACCGCTCTGGGCGTTCCTATCAAGGATATGCTGGCGGAGCCGTTCAAGCGGCCGACCTTCTGGATATTCTTCGCGATGATGTTCCTGACCGCTTCGGCGGAACTCGCACCCGGATCGTGGGTCGATATCTCGCTGACGCAGACCGTCGGAATGCCGGGCATCCTCGTACTGGTCTATGTCTCGGCGATCATGTTCGTCATGCGCCATTTCGCGGGGGCTCTCGAACATCGCTTCTCGGACATGGGGCTGCTGTGGCTCTGCACGCTTCCGGCGGCCATGGGTCTCTACTTGCTGAGCGTGGCGGTCACGCCGCTTGCCGCGCTGGTCGCCGCGACGCTGTGGGCGCTGGGCGTCTGCTTCATGTGGCCGACCATGCTGGCGGCTGTGGCACGGCGTTATCCGCGCAGCGGCCCTTGGGGCATCGGTATCGTCGGTTTCGCGGGGGCCATGGCGATCTATTTCGTGCTGCCCGAGATCGGCAAGATTTACGATCGGGCGAAGCTCGAAGCCGCCGGGGGCGAAACCGCCTTTGCGGCGCTACCTCCGGGGCCGGAACTGCAGCGGGTCCTGGCCTTCGCTGCTGAACAATCCTTTCAGGCCATCTCGATCGTGCCGGTCGTGCTGTTCGCGATCTTCGGCGTGGTTTGGTTCGTTGAGCGCCGAGGCAGGCCGTGAGCGAAGGAGCCTGCACATGAAGGTCGGTATGAATCTGTTGCTTTGGACCGGTCACGTCACCGAAGAACACAGACATATCCTGCAGGCTCTGAAAGACACAGGGTTCGATGGTGTCGAAGTGCCTGTCTTTCAGGTGGCGGACGAGGGGCATTATCGCCTCCTCGGGAAAATGCTGGACGATATCGGCCTTGAACGTACTGTTGCCGCGATCATCCCGGATCAGGCGCATAGCCCGATTTCGCCGCATGCCGCCGACCGGGCGCGGGCTTTCGATCATCTGCGGCGAACCGTGGATTGTGCAGTAGCTTTGGGCGGACAGGTTCTGGCGGGCCCTTGGTTCCAGCCACTAGGCGTCTTTACCGGCGATAGGCCCAGCGAAGCCGAACTCGAACGCTGCGCGCATGTCCATCGCCAGATCCAGCCTCTGCTCGATGCGGCCGGTATCGCATCCGCGCTTGAGCCGCTTAACCGCTTCGAGGCGCATTTGCTCAACACCTGTGAACAGGCGATCGCCTATGCCGATCGGGTGGGATCGGAGAGGTTCGGTATCCTTTACGACACCTTCCATGCGCATATCGAGGAGAAGGACCCCATCGCGGCGTTGCGCGCACTTTATCGCGCGGGCCGGCTTGCCCATGTCCATATTTCGGAAAACGATCGCGGAACGCCCGGGAGCGGACACGCGAAGATCCGTGAAACGATAGAGGAACTGAGAATCCTGGGTTTCGATGGCTGGCTGACCATCGAGGCTTTTGGGCGAGGAGTACCCGAACTCGCCGCGGCGACGCGCGTGTGGCGGGACTGCTTTCCCGATCCGCAACAGGTCTATTCCGAAGGCTACAGGCTGATCCGCAAGACGTGGGGCGGCGGTTGAGGCTCCGCGATCAACGCCCTCGGCGCGGTACGATAAAACGAAGGAAATCGGTGGGAGATGATGCATGAATGATCTCGGATTGATGAACCGGCGCTCGCTGATGCAGCGCGCGTTGGTACTGGCGGGAGCGAGCGTTGCGTTAAGCGCCTGCGATGCGTTGACAGGCCCGACTTCAACCGCCTCAAAACTGACGGGAGAGCAACTGAAGCTCGCCACTGCCATCGCCGATACCATCATACCGCAGACCGATACACCCGGTGCTGTCATGGCGGGTGTGCCGAAAGCGCTGGATGCATTGTATTCGGATTGGGCCTCGGCCGACAGGCGCAAGGAGCTTGCTGCTGCGATGGAGGCGATCGATCGCCTGGGGGGCACCAATGGCTTTGCCTCCCTGCCTGCCGAAAAGAGGAACGCGTTGCTCGCCAGGCATGATGCGGCGGCACTGAAACCTGCCCCGCAAAAACAAGCGCCATCCGGTGGAATCTTCTCGTTTGGCCCGCCGGTGACCGACCCTGGCTATGCCAAGCTCAAGGAACTGATTGTGGTGCTGTTCTACCTGTCGGAGTCCGCTCTGACCAACGATCTCGAATGGGAACATGATCCGGGCGCCTGGAAGCCGTCTGTTCCCATCACTCCCGAAACGCGTGCCCAAGGCGGCGTCTCACCGATCTGAAAGGAATAGGCGGATGTTTGATGCCATCGTAATTGGTTCGGGGATGAGCGGCGGAATCGTGGCCAAGGAACTGTGCGAGCGTGGATTGAAGACGCTGGTGCTGGAACGGGGCCGCAATCTGGAACCGGGAGAGGACTATACTGACTGGATGCAACCGTGGGAGCTTCCCAATGCCGGCATGATTCCAGAAAATGAAGTGAAGCGGGACTATCCGATCCAGAGCCAGTGCTATGCCATGAGCAGTGCCAACAAGGATTTCTGGGTGAAGGATAGCGAGCATCCCTATTCGACGCCCGAAGACAAGCCTTTCTCCTGGATCAGGGGCAATCATGTAGGCGGTCGCTCGTTGATGTGGGGGCGCCAGACTTACAGGCTGTCGCCGATGGATTTTGAAGCGAATGCCAAGGACGGCCATGGGGTGGATTGGCCGATCCGTTATGATGATCTCGCTCCGTGGTACGATCACATCGAGCGGTTTATCGGCGTATCCGGCTCGCAGGAGGGCCTGCCGCAATTACCCGATGGCGAGTTTCTGCCGCCGTTTGCGCTCAACGATGGAGAACAGCTTTTCAAGCGGGCAGTGGAAGCGAAATTTCCTGGCCGCAAGGTCATCCCCGGCCGCGTGGCCAACCTATCGAAAGCGCAGCCGCATCATGTGGAGCTGGGCAGGGCGACCTGTCAGGTGCGCTCGTTCTGTGAACGGGGATGCAGCTATGGCGCATATCATTCGAGCCTCAGTTCGTCCCTTCCGGCAGCGAAGAAAACCGGCAATCTCACGCTGGTGGCGGATGCAATCGTTCATTCGATCGTCCACGATCCGCAGACGGGAAAAGCCACGGGCGTGCGGGTGATCGATGCCAATACGAAGGAGAGGCGCACTTACGAGGCGAAAATCATCTTCTGCAATGCTTCGACTATAGGGACCGCGCAGATCCTGCTAAACTCCGCGTCTGACGCTTTTCCCAATGGCCTGGCCAACAGCTCGGATATGGTCGGCCGCAATCTGATGGACCATCTCTATGGCCTGCTGGCTGCGGGCATTCTGCCAGATGGTCCGAATACCACTTCATTCGGCCGCCGTCCGAATGGGTTGTATATTCCGCGCTTCCGCAATGTCAGCGAGCCGGGCGGTTTCCTGCGTGGTTATGGGTATCAAGGCGGCGTGATGCATGCAGGCTGGCGTGCGACTGCCTTGGGTATGCCCGGAATTGGTGCGGAATTGAAAGCACGCACGAGCCACGTTGGACCCTGGGTGGTGTTTATCACCGGTTTTGGCGAGATGTTGCCCAATCCCGATAATCGGGTGACTCTGCACCCCACACGCAAGGATAAATGGGGCATACCCATCGTGCATATCGAATGCGCGATCGGCGAAAACGAGCGCAAAATGGCCGCACAGATGGTCGCCGATGGAAAAGCGATGGTGGAAGCTGCCGGCGGACAGATAATGGCCACGAATGCGGTTCCGGGGGCTCCTGGGCTGGGCATTCACGAGATGGGAACAGCCCGCATGGGCAAGAATCCCAAGACGTCAGTGCTCAACGCTTTCAATCAGGCGCACGATGTTCCCAATCTCTTTATTACCGATGGGGCGGCGATGGCTTCAAGTGGCTGCCAGAACCCTTCGCTGACTTACATGGCTCTTTCTGCGCGTGCTGCACACCATGCTGCCGAATTCCTCAAAGAAGGAAAGGTCTGATCCAGATGATGGTAAATCGCCGAAACCTGCTTTGTGCCGGGCTCGCGTCATTAGCGGGGGGAACATTGGCCAGTGCCGCTGCGGCGTCCACCCGCCGTTTCTTCAGTTCACGCGGAACCCCTCTCGGGTTGCAGCTTTACACGCTGGATGGGGACCTCAAACGCGACTTCGACGGGACGCTGCAGAAGGTAGCGGAACTGGGTATCGAGGTTGTTGAAATCGCGTCGTTTCATGGGCGATCAGCAAAACAGATGCGGCAGAGCCTGAATGCCGCGGGCTTGCGGGCAACAGGATTGCATGTGCCTGTTGCTTCGCTCGTCCCCCAGGTCTCGGGGCTCACTTTCGGGAATATCGAAGAGATTACCGCATATGCTGGTGAATTGGGGGTGACCCAGATCGTTCTGCCAATCATTCAGTTCGAGGATGGCAATCGCTGGGGAGAGAAAATTGACATTGTGACGTTGGCGAAGAAAGGCGGAGGTGTGCTCTCGACCGATACGTATGAGCATTTTTCCGATTTCCTGAACGGCCTTGGTGCCCAGTTGCGCAAACACGGTTTGCGTTTGGGCTATCACAATCACAACGTAGAATTTGCCCCTCTTGGCAAGACGACAGGTATGGAAATTTTGCTCGCCCAAAGTGATCCCGATCTCGTCACATTCGAAATGGATGCAGGCTGGATAGCGGCCGCAGGCCATGACCCTGTTGAATGGCTACGTAGGTATCCTGGCCGTTTTACGCAGATGCATGTGAAGGATATCAAGCGAAACCCCGTTCCGAATTATGCGTTTCAGCAACACCCGGCAGAAGTGGGATCGGGCGATCTGAATTGGCCCGAAATTCTCAAGGCCGCATGGATAGCCGGCGTCCGCAGCTTTTATATCGAACAAGAACCGCCTTTCTCCGATGGACCGGTAAAAGCCGTCGCGCGTAGCAGCGCTTATCTCAAATCAATTTGAGAGTGCTGTCAAAGGGATTGCACCGATTGGCTGAGCGATGGTTGCGGGGTAGGGTAGGCGCATGTCAGCTTGATCCCAGCACATATCCCGCCCGGGCCGGCATCAATTATTGTCACCTTCTTCATTAGGATGTTTTACCCTGGCACTGTCAGAAGGATTGTACCGATTGCTGGAATGAGGGGGGATGCGTAGGGCGGGGCGATGCCTCGCCCTCGCAAACCGGCCAATCCATTCAGGTATTTCCACTCCTCGCCAGAGGTCATCCGGATGGCGGTGATGCTTTATGTGCGCTTTCCGCTATCGCTGCGCTTCCGCTTCATCGACATGGCGCCGCAAACGATCAGCGCAAAGGTTGAATACCAGTTTCCGCCGATGGCCATCAGTCAGTTGGGCGCTAATCTCGATTATTGTTATTATTATCAGGGTCTGACGCCCACATCGACTTCGGACCCCCGGTCAAAGTCTGAAAAGTATGGTCTCCTGGATGCACACCTGACGCTGAGTGATATACCTATCGGGGGTGGGAAATGGCGCCTCTCCACTTTCGGGCGCAACCTGGCGGACAAGGAATATTATATTGCGCAGTTCAATACCGGCACATCCAGCGCCTTTTTTGACCAGTCGCGAACTTATGGATTGGAACTCTCGTTCGAATACTGATCGAATGCTGGCAGAGTCCCATCCTATGCTTCGCAAGACTGACCGGCCCCTACCGAGTGGCCCGGGCGGATTGTTAGTGCATTGACGCCTCCATCGCCGGCGGTCGATACCCGAGCGAGCTGTGCGGCCGGACGGTGTTGTAGTGTCGTCGCCACGCTTCGATCAGGATGCGGGCCTCGGCGAGCGAGTAGAAAATCTCGCCGTTGAGCAGTTCATCACGCAACGATCCGTTAAAGCTTTCGCAATAGCCATTCTCCCATGGCGTCCGGGCGTGATATACAGCGTCTTCACGCCGACCTTCGCCAGCCATTCCTGCACGGCGGTCGCGATAAACTCCGGGCCATTGTCCGACCTTATATGCGCTGGGGGGCCGCGCGTGACGAACAGCTCGGCCAACGCCGCAAGCACGTCATCGCTCCTGAGCTTGCGCGCTACCGGCAACGCCATGCACTCCCGGCTCGCCTCGTCGATGATCGACAGGATCCGGTATTTGCGACCGTCATGGGTGCGGCCCTCGACGAAGTCGTAGGACCAGACGTGCCCAGGATATTCCGGCCGCAGCCGGATACACGATCCATCATTGAGCCAGAGCTGTCCACGCTTTGGCTGCCGCTGCGGCACCTTTAGCCCCTCGCGGCGCCAGATGCGCTCGACACGCTTGCGGTTCACATGCCACCCCGCATCACGCAGCAACGCCGTTACCCGGCGATAGCCATAACGGCCATATTGCCGCGCCAGCGCAATGATATCCTCGGTGAGAGCCGCTTCGTCATCTGCCCCACGGGGCGCCTTGCGCTGTGTCGATCGGTGCTGCCCGAGCACGCGGCAGAGTCGCCGCTCGGACACCGGCATCATCGTTCTGATGTGGTCGATACAGCGCCTTCGGTGCGCGGGGCTCAGAAGTTTCCCCGGGCAGCTTCCTGCAGGATCAGCTTGTCCAAAGTGAGATCGGATATCGCACGCCGAAGCCGAAGATTCTCCTTCACCAAGTCCTTCAGTGCCAACAAGGATTTCTGGGTGAAGGATAGTGAGCATCCTTATTCGACGCCCGAAGACAAGCCTTTCTCCTGGATCAGGGGCAATCATGTAGGCGGTCGCTCGTTGATGTGGGGGAGTCAGACTTACAGGCTGTCGCCGATGGATTTTGAAGCGAATGCCAAGGACGGCCATGGGGTGGATTGGCCGATCCGTTATGATGATCTCGCTCCGTGGTACGATCACATCGAGCGGTTTATTGGCGTATCCGGCTCGCAGGAGGGCCTGCCGCAATTACCCGATGGCGAGTTTCTGCCGCCGTTCGCGCTCAACGATGGAGAACAGCTTTTCAAGCGGGCAGTGGAAGCGAAATTTCCTGGCCGCAAGGTCATCCCCGGCCGCGTGGCCAACCTATCGAAAGCGCAGCCGCATCATGTGGAGCTGGGCAGGGCGGCCTGTCAGGTGCGCTCGTTCTGTGAACGGGGATGCAGTTATGGCGCTTATCATTCGAGCCTCAGTTCGTCCCTTCCGGCAGCGAAAAAGACGGGCATCCTAAGTCGGGACGGTTGGGTCGTGAACATGAAGAAGGTCTATCGTCTTGACAGGGAGTTAGGTCTGCAGCTGCGGAACAAGACGCCCAAGCGTCGGGTCAATGCCTGAACGCGCACTAGTTCCTGTCGCTGCAGGATGCTTGCGAAAAGCTGGAGGCTTGGCGTAAACACTACAACGAAGAGCGACCGCACAGCGCGATCGAGAATATCCCTCCGATCTTGCTGGCAAACTCAGCCGGTGCGACTAGCCCACCGGACCTGAGCAAGGCGAAAACTCCAGGTCCGAGTGGTCCAAGGTTGGGTAGCAGTGCAATCAGCGCCGAACTCTAATCAAACGTGGAGGAAAATCAGGGGGCAGGTCAATAGCTATAGCTTTTCGGCAAACCAGATGACGTGGTGCCCTCCCTCACAGTCGGGCAAGGCGTTTGCGTGCACTTCCTCCACTTTGAAGCCGACCTTCTCCAGGTGCGTGACAAAATCTGGATCGGGCTCTGCCGACCAGATCGCGAGGAGTCCATTTTGCCGGAGGGCCGCCATAGCGGCTTGCAACCCGGTCCGGGAATAAAGGCCATCGTTCAACTGACGGGTTAATCCGCTGGGGCCGTTGTCGACATCGAGCAGGATCGCGTCATATCCCTGTTGTGCTGCATCAATCAGCATGGCCACATCATCCATGACGAGGACCACACGCGCATCGTCAAGACAATCGGCAGTCAGTTCGCGCATCGGCCCCCGGGCCCATTCTATGATTTCGGGCACGATCTCCGCTACTGTCACACTGGCATCGTCGCCAAGCGCCCCCAGAGCGGCGCGCAACGTAAACCCCATGCCGTAACCGCCGATGAGCAATTGGGGGGCAGCGCGCCCGGCCAGGCGTTCGCAAGTCAGTGTCGCCAACGCCTGCTCTGAAGCATGCAGGTCGGTGCTCATCAACTCATTGTCTTCCAGCATGATCGCATAGTCGTCTTCGCTGCGCACCAAGCGCACTTCGATCCCATCGGGCACCATGGCGCTGCCGATCAATTCATGTCCGCTCATATAGCGTACCTCGCGCACTACTACTCGAGCGTATCGAGAGCGTCGAAATGGGTGACGGGCATGCACCGAACGATGCTCCCGGCTGTGCGAAGCTATCAAGGGACAAGGGGAAGAGTTGAGGCGGCCCGATATCCGTCCACGGCGACGTTAGCACGGAGGCAGTAGCACACTTTCGCTCTAGGGCTATTGCGGAACGGGTGGTTCGTCATTTGTGTATGATCACGCTATGAAGCAGTATGATTCAGATCCTGATCGATGCCGATGCCTGCCCAGTGAAAAATGAAGCCTATCGCGTTTCCGCTCGATACAAGATCCCGGTCATTGTCATAAGCAACAGCCCGATCCGCATACCGCATGACCCGCTCATCTCGCGCAAGGTTGTAAGCGAAGCTTTCGATGCCGCGGACGATTGGATCGTCGAGCATACGGGCCCGGCAACCATCGTTATCACTGCGGATATCCTGCTCGCGGATCGGTGTCTGAAGCTCGGTGGAAGAGTGATTGCCCCGAACGGAAAACCCTTCACGACATCTTCGATTGGCAACTCGATCGCGATGAGGGCTATTATGGCTGACTTGCGCGCTGGTGGCGATGTTATTGGTGGACCTCCCCCTTTCAGTGCAGCCGATCGTTCACGCTTTCTTTCGAACCTCGATGAAACCTTGGTGAAGCTTCAGCGCCAGATGTGATGGCAGGACATGCCGCATTCACTAATCGCCCCCTTTGGGCAAGCTGGCGCCCCGTTGAGAAAGTCTATCCCGCGAAGAGTGCAATCGCCGACCAACGTCGCTTCTTAGCCGTGGCCGCGGTGAAATCGGGGTCTTTGTTGACCACCCAATCGACGAATTTGCGCACGGCGGGGTTGGCCAGAAGGCCCTCCACATCTATCCCATGGCGCTGCAGTTCGGAATTGGTGAAATTGGCAATCAGTGTCTGTTGGCAAATCGGGTGCATAGGCACGACATCGCGCCCACCGCGGCTCTTGGGCACGGGATGGCGTCAAACCACGGTCTTGCCAACCGGCCGGCCACAGAGCCAGCAAAGCACTTCCTGCGCCGGAACCTCATCCTCCTCACGACGCAGGTCTGAATAGGATTCGTGTTTGGAATGCTTGCGGGCCATATGGTCTGCCTGAAATTGCCTGATCTTGCGCTGCCAGCATATAGCGAGCGATATCCGCATACCACACCGTCACTCCAAGCAAGGCATTCGCCAGCACAGCTGATTTGCCACGAACACCCGCCTCGATGCGGTACATCCCTGTCTGCTTCAGATGGTCGCAACCGTTCGGCAACAAGCAGCCGACTTGTCCGTCGCCGGCCGGATGAACGAATGGAAAGTTCAGACCTGCACGTGAATTACAGGTGTGTCTGGTTTGTTGGCGAGAGGCCGTGTGGGCACACCGTACCCTGAAGGCGGCTGAACTTAAGATTTGTTCGGTTCCATGCCCGAGGCGGTGACGATGTGCGCTTCTGCTGCCGTGGCTTCCGCGATGAGGGCCCGCAAGGCCTGCGCTGTATCCTGCATTAGCTGGGCGCTGATAGGCCGTTCGCCGTTCATGAAGCGCCTGAGGGCACGTTCGTCAATACCGAGTCGCCGCGAGGAAGCGGTGGTGCCGCCGAACACCTGAATGCAATGGGCGAAGTGCTCGGAAAGATCCTGCATTCCAGATGACATAATCTTTGTATTCCCTTCGTGTGGACTGATCGTACGTACGGTGCGCGAGATTGAAATGGCGAGTTGGCACCTTGCCGTCTACAGGATGGGAAATGACAGTCACGAAAGAAGACGCTCCATCGTTAGAAAGAGCGCAAAGGCGGCTCTTGCGCCGGATCTACAACGGGCGTTCCGTTCCGATCATCGCAGATGGAAGACCCTTTCTGACCTACAGCGATGCCAGCCAATACCTCCTCTCGCTCGCGCCCCAGGCCCATGACATCGCCTACGCGGAGATGAAGGAGCAGGCGAAATCGCCTCGCCATAATCCGTGAGGGAACAGGCCGCCAGGAAAGCAGTCCGACCATCGGTTCTCCATTGACAAACGGCTGCTTCCAAAGAGGTGAAAAGAGGCTCGGAACGCCCGCTTTGTCGGTGGAAAATTCCGATCAAGCAGTTGGCACGGTTCCCCCGTCGATCACGTATTCGGTCCCGGTGATGCTGCCGGCCAAATCGGACGCCAGGAATGCGATCAGGTTCGCAACTTCCTCGGGTGTTGAAGGGCGGCCGATCGGAATGCCGCCGAGCGATGCCATAATCATGCGCTTGCCGTCTTCCAGACCGGTGCCCGCCTCCGAGGCCAGCCGGCTGGCGAGTTGCACGGATGCTTCGGTTTCTATCCAGCCAGGCGATATGCGCACGACGCGAACGCCGCGGGACGAGACTTCCTTCGACAGGCTCTTGCTGTAGGTCGACAAGGCGGCCTTGGCAGCGGCATAGGCTGTCGTCGCTTCCGGCAGAGGCAGCACACGCTGGATCGAGGTCACATGGACGACGACGCCGCTGCCGCGCGACACCATGTCCGGCACGAGGTCGCGATCGAGGCGGACGGCCGGCATCAGGTTCAGGTTCAGCTCCTTCAACCACTCGGCGTCGCGCAACGCAGAGAAGCCGCCGGCCGGTGCGCTCGAACCGCCAAGCATGTGGACGATGACGTCCACATGACCGAGCCGCTCCCTGGTAGCGCTGGCCAGCACTGAACAGCCTGCGGCGGTCGTCAGGTCAGCAGCAACGAAGAGCTCTTCCGGGAGCGCGTCAGGCTTCGTCCGGGCGGTTGTCAGAACCTCAGCGCCGAGTTGGCGAAACAGGTTCACCGTGGCCGCGCCCGCTCCCCGCGTGCCGGAGGTTATCAGCACCCGCTTTCCCTCCAGCGTGAGAAAACCGGTCATGGGACGATCTCCAGTTCGGCGATCTCGTCACTCTGTAGAACGAAGAAGTAACGTAGGTCCACTGGGCTGCCGGGGAAGTCGCCCACGAGATGTCTGGTTACTACGATCCGGCCATTATCGTGTCCGATGGCCACCGTTTCAGCCGCATAGCTATATTTATTGGCGGAGTCTGCTTTCCATCGCCGGATCGCCTCGCGGCTTGTGTAAGTACGGCCCTCATCCTTGACCACCGCATGTTCGGTGAAACACCGGGCGATCGCTTCGGCACCCTTCTGTCTGTCAGCCTCGAAATAGGCAGCTATCGGGTTCGGTAGATCGATGGCCATTGTTCTCTCCTTAGGTTGCCGACCAACGGGAGCATGGGCACCCGCCATTGTCGCCGACTGACATAGGGATGGACGCGGCTGGCGATAATCGGGATAAAGAAGCATGTTGCATTGCGATTAGCGGGACAATGATCAGACAGGGTTTCATCGAGCTTGAAGCGGTGCTCGCCATTGTGCGGAGAGGCTCCTTTCGCGCTGCGGCGCTGGAGCTCGGTATGTCGACCACCGCGTTGAGCAATGCCATCGGCAAACTGGAGCGGCAGCTTGGCGTCCGGCTCTTCAATCGCACGACCCGCAGTGTGTCGCTGACCGATGCCGGGCGATCCTTTGTCGAGCGAGTGGGGCCGGCATTGGGGACGATCCACGAGGCGATGGAGGCGGTGAGATCCCAGCAGGAAACCCCGTCCGGAACCTTGCGCATCAACGCCTTCGCAACCGCCGCGCGGGAGATATTCTCTCCACTCATTCTGGAGTTCCTCCGTCGCTATCCGCAGGTCCATATCGACTTGGTAACCGAAGGGCGGCTGGTCGATGTCGTGGCGGACGGCTTCGATCTGGGGGTCCGAAGCGCCGACCTCGTTCCGAGTGACATGATCGCGTTACCGCTGGGGCCCGCTCGACGCTTCTCCGTCGTGGCTTCTCCATCATATCTTAAGGGCAAAAACCGGCCGCGCGTGCCGTCGGATCTTCTCGGCCACATATGCCTCTGCATCCGCCTGCCCAATGGCGCACCCTATCGATGGCATTTCGAGAAGAATGGCGAGCCGCTACAGATTGATGTGCAGGGCCCGATCACGCTCGATGAAGCAAGCCTGTCCCGGATCGCGGCCCTTGAAGGTGTTGGCATCGGCTTTTTCATGGAGCACGATGTTCGTGACGATCTCGCCTCGGGCCGCCTGATCCAGCTTCTGGAAGACTGGACCCCGCCGCTCAATCCGCTGTGCCTCTATTACCCTAGCCGGCGAAATCCTTCTGCCGCTTTCAAGGCCTTCATTGAGCTCGCCCGAGAAATTTCTGTCCTTACACACTAAGTCGGTGGGTAGCCGCACCTGCATTATTCCGATCTCGACCATGCCGCCGATGTGCTGATCGAAGCGGTGCGCGGCGGTGCGATCTGGAAAGCCCCTGATCGGCCGGTTCCGTCCACGCCCACCGGCGAGCGCCCGGCCTGGTCAGGACCGGTCGAGGCACGCTACCGCGCCGCGCCGGGCGTCGCTGTTCATGCAGTGGACGGCGTGCACTACCTCGGGCGCTGGAGCAGCATGACAAGGTGGGTGGTCTTGCTGGGGGCAGGGGGAGGAGGCGCAGTTCCCTCGGTCTCGTCAGCAGGCTCGGCATGATCGACCGGGTCCTCGAGGGTCGGCATGGTTTTGGGTTCACGCGCCATCCTGCGCGGCCGTCTGGCGGAAGGGGTAGTCCGGGGCGTGGTGCTGGTTTTCCGGGTCATCGGGTGGTTCTCCATTGCGAAGCAGCTCTGTGCTGCTTCCACCACCCAAAGCCCCGCCGGTTGCGCCGGTCAGAACAGTGGTTCCCCTTCGGGGTTCCACTGTTCTGAACGCACCAATGCTTGCTTTAGCGAACAAGTCGAATGGAATGTGCCGGCGAGATCCAAAAAGCTGGATATGGACTTCCACGGCAGGTGCGGGCTTCGTGCACGCATGTGTGAAGATCAGGAATTCTGTCGCGAGCTGTTCGCTGCCGATGTCCGCCAGCAGCGGGTCAGTCGGATGCGGGGCTTCCGCCATTGGAAATGGCATCTCGACGAGATGTATGTCAACTGAACGGCGAGATGGTATATCTCTGGCGCGCGGTCGATCACGAGGGAGAAATCTTCGAGAGCTACGTCACGAAGACCCGGGACAAAGCTGCGGCTCTGCGGTTTATGAAGAAGACACTTAAGCGCCACGGAACGGTGGAGACCATCACCCAACGGGCTTCGTTCCTACAAGGCTGGGATGAAGGATCTCGGCTGCGAACAGAAGCAGGGGGTTGGCCGCTATGCGAACAACCGGATGGAGAACAGCCATCTGCCCTTCCGGTGACGAGAGTGGGCGATGCTGCGGTTTCTTGTCCACATCTGTTCGAACTTGATTGCCAGCCTCGATCTGCGGAAGATGTCGCATGCCTCACCGAGACCGTCGTTCCCGGGTTCCCTCCCTTCGTTTCAACGTTTGCGTTGAGCTGGCGGGCAAGGGCTTCGACAATGCTCGTTCCCAGGCCCGGCTTGGCGTCGGCTAACGCCTCAGGCGTGCCAACGCCGTTGTCACTGACTGACAACGCCCAGTCGGTTTCATGCGAACAATAATCGACGAGAATCCTGCCGCCGCGATTGCCCGGAAATGCGTGTTTGAGCGCGTTGATCACCAGTTCGGTGACAATTAGTCCGAGACTGACCGAGATATCGGCATTTACACTGCTGCCATCGGCGGTTACCGTGATCGATACCTGATCATGATCGTGGATCATCGATGCGCCAAGGCTCTCGCACAACTGGGTAAAATAGCTGCGTAGCTCGACATCGCCGAGCCTTGATGCCGTGAGCTGCTGCTGGAGGGTGGCGATCGACATGACCCGATTGTGCGCATCTTGAAGATGGCTTCGGGTTTCCTCGGACTGCACCCGTCGCGCACTTTGCATAAGCACGCTCGCGATGATCTGAAGACTATTGGCGACGCGGTGTTGAAGCTCCTGGAGGAGGATCGCCTTTTCGCGCAGCAGGTCGTCCTTGAGCTTCTCGCTGATGCGGGCCTCGGTGACGTCGGAAATTGTCAGGAGCAGGCGGACGTGGCTGGCATCGCCATAGTTCAACTTCTCGGCATTGAGGATGAGGCGTCGGGGTGAGGCATCCCCCTTGAGGTCCATCTCATAAGCCTCGATCTTCGCATGGCCCGAGAGCGTAGCGCTCAGCAGCGAACGAAGCTGGGGTATATCCCATTCTCCTGCGCCAAGTTTGAACAGGGGACGTCCGTCCGTATTCTGCGGCTTCAGGCCGAAAGTACGATAAAAGGAGGCGCTGCCTGCGATGACGTTCAGGGCCCCGTCGAGAAGCAACGCAGGTGCGGCGGACGAAGCAAGGATCGCTAGCGCCAAGCTGTGCGCAACGTCGGGGAGGATGGACGGGTTCATAGTCAGCCCCCTTTCCGGGGAAGCCGGAAAGCTTGCGGGGAGAAAAGCTGTGTCCGGATAATCGCAAGCGAGTCCCTCTTTCCAGGAGATAGGGCCTTGCTTGCGCATTATAGCACGACTGACGCGTAAGCCCGGCATCTATTCGACACCGGATAAAAGCTGTCCTTTCAGATTCCGGCGCGTAAATCACTATTCATAGCGGTAGCTTTGACTATGAACGAACGGCTCCTTTCGGCCGAGTGACCAAGTCCCGCGAATGTCCGAGATGTTCGTGGGACTAGTTGGCAGGAATGCGCCTCGCGCCAAGCTTTGGGTATTCCCAACAGTGGGCATGGGCGCCCGGCATAGCACGAAAAAGTCCTGCGGCGATTCATGCACGGGATGCGGTGCGTACGGGATATGGCCCGATCTACGGCTTCGCACGTTAGGATTATGTCCCATGCTGCGGTGTGCAGATATACCGTTTCGGCTGGAGGTCTAAACGTGACCACCCATTAGGCCGCAATATGAAGAGGGTGAGATGATCGATCCTGCAAGCCCAGGTCTTCCGCATGAGTTCGCCGACCGGATTACAAAGCCCTTCGCGCAATTCCTCAAGGTGGAGGCGGCGGCAGGGGGCATGTTGCTGGTTGCCACAATAGCCGCACTAACCGTGGCAAATACTGCCTGGTCTGCGTGCTTCCTGGCGTTCTGGGAGATGCAAATCGGCCTGCAGCTTGGCTCGTTAGACTTCACTCGTTCAACGGGGCACTGGATCAACGACGGATTGATGACCTTCTTCTTCTTCGTGGTGTCCCTCGAGATGAAGCGCGAGTTTGCTCTCGGGGAGCTACGAAACCTCCGAACGGCAGCACTTCCCTTCGCAGCTGCGCTCGGCGGCATGATAGTTCCCATCTCAATCTACATTACGGTCCTGGCCGGAGAACCCGGCGCGCATGGCTGGGGCACGGTAATGGCCACCGATACGGCGTTCGTCATCGGAGCGCTTGCGCTCTTTGGTTCGCGCGTTCCACATAGCCTGCGCCTGTTCCTTATAGCCTTGGCAATCTTCGATGATATCGGGGCGATACTGGTCGTGGCGATCGGATACGGGGACGCTTGGAATTTCGCCGTGATCGCCCTTGCGCTCCTCGTCTTGGGTTTGATCGCCATCGCCGCCCGGTTCGGCATCAGGAGCATGCCGATATATTTCCTTCTCGGAAGCGCTTTGTGGCTGTGTCTCGATTCCTCCGGTTTCCACGCGACGATTGCCGGGGTCATTCTCGGGCTGATGGCGCCGACGCGCATCTGGGTGGGGGTGCCGCGTCTACGCGCCATCCTTGGGAACGTCCTCGATCCACGTGATCATGAGTGGAGTGGCGATACATCGGATCGCCGCGAGCTCGTGGAAGCGGGTAGGGCGATCAGTGAGTCACTATCGCCGTTGGAGCGACTGGAAATGATGCTGCACCCCTGGGTGGGGTTCGCAATCATGCCCCTCTTCGCATTGGCCAACGCGGGGGTCGCGTTTTCGGCGTCCGATTTTCAGCCTATCTCCGTTGCGATCTTTGTCGCGTTGGTGTTCGGCAAACCGATCGGGGTTCTACTCTTCAGTTGGCTGGCGCTACGCTCCGGCCTTGCAAGGCTCGGAGCAGGTCTGAGCTGGTCGTTCCTTACGGCCGGTGCCTTTCTGACCGGGATCGGCTTCACGATGTCCTTTTTCATTGCAAACCTAGCTTACCCGCCAACACTGCTGGCTGCGGCGAAGTTGGGGATTCTTCTTGCTTCGCTCGCATCGGCTATCGTGGGCCTGTTGGCCGTTTTTTGGGTAACCTCGCAAGCGAGGAAAGCCTAGTTGACCATACACCAGATCAGCAGGGCCAAGGCAGCGAACGGCGTCAACACTGCGAAGTAGCTCGGAGCTTGGCTGTCACGGGGTGTCACAGCCTGCCACGCCCAAGCAGCCGAGGTTCTTGCGCAACGGCGTCCGTAAGGTTTGCACATACACGACCGCCGACGACGTACAGTTCGGTGGGGAAGCGGGGAAGGCGAACGAACTCGAAGTTGGACGAGGACAGGCCGCCGCCTTCGTTTTCCCAACTGTCGGGGGTGGTTTGGGAAATCAGATGTTGTGACATGGCAAAACTCCTCGTAAGCGGGAACTCGCATGTCTCTCAGCCGATGACGCCTACTGCGCGTTGCCACCGATAAAACATAGTTGGGCATTAATAAGCGAAATACAAGCGCAGCTCGATTCTCGGATTAGCCGTCTTTCTGTTGACAAGTTGACCGGCGAGACAACATCAATCGAAGCTGACTTGGGTGATCCGTAAAACGGTTCTACTTCGCGGCCGCTCACAAATGCAAACAAGATTGGCTTGGCGGATGTTGGCCTAATAAACTTCCATGGGCCGGGTGAGCTTAACAGTAGCTAGCTACCTTCAAGCCGGTCGACTCTCGTTGCGTGAGAGCTTTCGTTTGTTCACCGGCAGCCAGTAACCTGATGTTACTAGAATCAGGATTGCGCCTGAGTCGCGCAAAAACGTCGGCTGCCCCTCCAGTTGATCGTTCACCCAGCCGCAAAACAAGGAACGAAGCACGCAGTTCACCATTGAGTGATCAGGAGGCCTTTAGCAGGCTGGAGAACTGAGAGATGACTGACGCACCGCAAAAGACATCACTGCTACTGACCGCCAAAACTAGTGGGCTAGATGTGCGATCCCGCGATGGCGACAAGCTTGGCCATGTCGAAGCAATCATGGTGGACAAGCGATCAGGAAATACCGCTTATGCTATCCTCAGCCTCGGCGGTTTTCTCGGCATGGGGAAAAGCTACTATCCCATTCCATTTTCGCTTCTGGCCTATGATGTGCCGAACGACCACTACGTTGTAACCGCCGACCGCCGATTGCTCGAAGGCGGGCCGAGCTGGGCGAACAACGCGCCAGATTTTGATCAAGCTTAGGCGCGGACGATGAAGGCTCTGCTGTGCGACAGCTTCGTATGTGCAGCCTGCAGCTTGGTCTGCCTGCCGGCGATCATCGCCCAGTCCTCGCTCCAGTCGAACTGGAAGGCTTCGCCGGGCTGGAACACCAGCGGCACGAAAGTCCCGCGTCCGCTGGTCTGGGCGTCGCGCTGGCGGTCGGCCTTCCAGGCCCGCGCAAAGGCCGCAACGCGGTTGTAGGAACCGTCGTATCCCAAGGCCACAAGATCGGCGTGCATCTGCTTGGCTGTGCGTCGCTGCTTGCGCGACTTGCCGGTCTCAATCCGAAGCCAGGCTGACAGCTTCTCGGCAAACGGATCCAGCTTGCTCGGCCGATCGGGAACCCTGAACTTCGGATCGACCGTATCCGTGCGTAGGTACTTGCGGATCGTGTTGCGCGACAATCCCGTGTGTCGTTCAATCTCACGGATCGGGAGGTGCTGCCGGAAATACCAGCGTCGGATTACACTCAGTAACTCCATGTCGATCACTCCTGGATCCCCCGACAAGTTAGTCAGGGGCAAGGTCAAAACATGGGTCACTTCTCAGTGGAAATTTGTGCCCCTCCCGGGTCAGCTCTCAGTGGAAATCAACAGTGAGAGCGAGTACCGCGCTCAAAGATGGAAATTAGCACCGAGAAGGCGTATATCACCTCTTTGTGTGATGAGTAGGATTGGTCTTGTCCTGTTAGTGGCCGAGCAATAATTAGCCGAGCTTGCGGTCCAGGAGATGCTGTATTTCTCGTTGAGTAGACCTATGCGAGCGTCGTAGTTGCGCCCTCGCATCTTCCAAATTGGTATAACGGTAAGAGCCGACTGAAAAAGTCTCGATGGCGCCTCGGATAATGCCGTTTTCGCTCTCGTGCGGCACTTCGCTCGCATCGTTTAGGGGCGGTTCACTGGCCCTATTAGGTACTTTGGTTCCACGAGCTGCGATTATCTCAAGCTGACCGCAAATCAGCAGCAACTCATCCGCGATCATTTCCAGCGCAAGCGTTTGCCGTTCCTGGCTCGTATAATGCGGCTTTTCATTCTGGGGGTGATTGGATGCGGCCTCGGCCATGATCCTCTCCATGTCTTGAGGAAACCGCCTGAACCTGAAAAACAATGTTCAGGCTAGTACTGGGTCAACCCATGTTTCCTGCGGTATGCCCGGATATTCCTGGCATAATGTGCAACCAAGTCGAAACGGCTTTTCGGGGCGCCAAGGGAACGGGCTTGCACCGCACGAATAAGCGCAACTTGATGATGATACAGCAATTGATTGAGGTCCATGATGGCTCTCCTAACTGCGGGAGCGCTACGGTCTCTCAGTCGCCATTATGTGCAGGGTAACAGGCGATATATAGATATGGGGTGCACAACGGGAAATACAAGCCTTCTCCCGCGATCTTACCTTGAATTTACAACCAGCGCCCCCATATTTGATCGATCGCATTGGCATACCCGAGCAGGATGCGACTGAGAGTAAGACACTCCCGCTCCAAAGGAGATGTCCGATGCCCGCGCCGGCACTATTCAGCCGCAAACGCTTTTCAGCTTTCCATTCAACGGCTGAGGATATCGCCTTGCTTGCGAAGGAAAGCGAAAGATGGGAAAATGAAGGGGGCCATCTCGGCCCGTTCCTTCGCGTCAACCTGCCGATAAAAGGTAACGACCTTCCTCTCAAAAAGCGCGCGAGCCCGGCAATAAAGGCATCGACTTGCAATCTGTATCGGTTGGCCAGCAGCGTCACAGAGGTGGCCCATGCATTTCATGTCGCGACCGAAGCGGAGAGCAATGCGGGCGAAAGAGTGTATCCTGGTGCGCCCGGTCTGGTCATTGCCAATGGCAAGGTGCGCTCGATGACGTGGGGGATGCCAATAGCGGCGGCCGATGAAGACGGCACCCGATTGCTGATGGCTGTCAACAATGTGTCGAAAAAGCAGCTTGACAGTGCATTGTGGCGCGAGCGCTTCGCCAAGCGGCGATGCCTCATCCCGCTCGATGCTTTCGCAATCACCGACGTCCTTCACGGCCAAATCATCCAGAAATGGATTGCGATTGCAGATCGCCCTATGTTCGCTTGTGCTGGAGTTTGGCGTGACAGCGACGAATGGGGGCCGGTTTATGCAATGGTTATGACCAGCATATCCGACAGGTCCGGGGCACTGCGCGATGGCATGCCAGTTGTCCTGGAGACGGCCGATTTCGATATCTGGCTGAACGGCTCGGCACAGGATGCTGAAAAGCTGTGCATCCCGTTCGAAAACGAACTGACCGTCACATTCACATCAGAGCCTTGGCTCAGTTAAGGGAGCAAACCTGCAAATATGCCCTTAACCCCGTCAAGATCGAGCGGAGGCCTTGCTTGCGAAGGTGCGTAATGCACCCCCCAAGGGATTGGGGATAAACATTTCAAATCTTACGACTGAGGCTTCCCATGGAACGGATAGATGGAGAACTCCTGTTAAATCTTAACGCTGCTATTCGGGCGAAAGGACAAACGGCCACAGTTGCCGAAACTTTTATTCCCCGCATGGTCGCTGAAATCATATACCTGAGAAGGGAAAATGAACGCCTATCCTCCTAAGAGAAAGATCGACTTTAATATTATTAAATTAAAATACTATGCTTCAGAATTAAAATTTCGAACCCCTCCTTATTCCGGGATTAATATTGAAGGAGATATGCACTGCTATCGAGCAGCTATCACCATAGCGCGATAGAGAGCCCAAAATAATGAGCGACCAGCCCAATCAGGCCGATCACCATAGCAGCGGTTCCGACAAGCTTCAGGCATCCGAAGCGGTTCATCTTGGGCGAAACAGAATAACTGTGGCGAGTAGCTTCCAAGCCTGTGGCGAAATTGTAA
Organism: Caenibius sp. WL; assembly: GCF_019803445.1. Classification (NCBI taxonomy): domain Bacteria; kingdom Pseudomonadati; phylum Pseudomonadota; class Alphaproteobacteria; order Sphingomonadales; family Erythrobacteraceae; genus Caenibius; species Caenibius sp. WL. The sequence goes on along the minus strand of NZ_CP081844.1, from coordinate 2,840,497 downwards.
CCACACTGATCACACATTACCGCTCTATGATTAACTGGAGCGGCGCAATGGGGACAAATCTTATTACCTGTTTCCATGGCTTAAACTCAGGTTTACCAAGCTGCCAGAGGCTTCATTGCGGCCAAAGGAAAAAGGGCGCTCTGGCCGCCCCTTCCTATTTCAGTGATCTTACTTGGGTTGCGGGCTCTGCTTTGGCTCATCTGCCTGTTGCCCCGGCTTATTGGGTTGCTGTTGTTCCTGCTGGCGTTTCTGTTGAGCATCCTTTTGGGGATCTGGAGTGGGCACATTTTTGGGGTCGTTGTTCACGACAGTCTCCTTGAAACCCCTCCACTGAGAAAACGCATGAAAGCGGATAAGGGGGCCGAGTTATTTTGCTTCGCCGTCATAGCAACGGGGTCCTCCAAGTATCCCACCGCACCTTGATTGCTGCGCCATGCATCCCATATCCAACCCATCGCCCTATCTCCTGAGCACGGTGCGACTGAGAGTTGAATGCTCCCGCTCTGCGGAGGCGTATATGACAAGCGGCTACTCTAGAAAATCAGGCTCTTTCTCCGCATTTTCATCTTCATTGGAAGAATATCAGAAGAACATCCGAAATTCCGTTGCTACTGCTACGCAGAAAGCGGCTGATGAAGCGAATCAAGTTCTTGAGGGGGCGAACGCGCAGCCAAGTGAAGTGACGAGATTAGAGCGGAGAGTGCTGGCCCACGAGCGCATATTACAGGCACTAGTCTGCGATCTCGCGGATGATGATCCGGAGATTCTCACGCGATTAAAGCTGCGCTTCGGCGGCGGGCACGATCTTGGCAACCATGAGCAAAATTATGTGTCTACACGTCAATTCGGTGAATATTTCATTCATGCCGTTGAGGCAGAGATGGCCAAACGCCATTAGCGTATCGCTTGGGGCTGTCAGAAGGGCGCTGTCAAAGGGATTGCACCGATTGGCTGAACGATAGTTGCCGGGTAGGGCGGGGCGATGCCCCGTACTCGCAAACCAGCCAATCCGTTCCGGTACTTCCACTCGTCACCCGAGGTGATCCGCCTCGTGGTCATGATGTATGTTAGGTTTCCACTGTCGCTGCGGAACGTGGAAGATCTGCTGTTCGAGCGTGGCATCGACCTGTGTCATGAAACCGTGCGTCTCTGGTGGAACCGGTTCGGTCCGCTGTTTGCAGCTGATATCCGCCGGCAGCGGATCAGCCGGATGCGGGGCTTCCGCCATTGGAGATGGCATCTTGATGAGGCCTATGTGCGGATCAACGGCGAGATGCATTACCTGTGGCGCGCCGTCGATCACGAGGGCGAGATTCTCGAGAGCTACGTCACCAAAACCCGGGACAAGGCTGCAGCCCTGCGTTTCATGAAGAGGACGCTCAAGCGCCACGGGTCAGTGGAGACCATCACCACCGATGGGCTTCGTTCCTACAAGGCTGCGATGCAGGACTTGGGCTGCGAACAGAAGCAGGAGGTCGGCCGCTATGTGAACAACCGGGTGGAGAACAGCCACCTGCCGTTCCGGCGACGAGAGCGGGCGATGCTGAGGTTTCGACAGATGAAGTCGTTACAGAAGTTTGCTTCGGTTCATGCCAACCTCCACAATCACTTCAATCAAGAACGCCATCTCGTCGATAGAGAAACCTATAAGGCCCGCCGCTCAGCTGCTCTGGCTGAGTGGCAAAACCTCATGGCCTGAGCACGCGTACTCAAAGACCGGAATCTGCCAAACGGAGAGCAGTTCGCATCGGACTGACAGCACCCTCAGAAGAACGGGGAGTGACACATGCGGCGGGAGAACCTGTCGCCCAACTTCACGGGCAGGTGGGCCGTAATCCCATCAGCCAAGATGGGGTGATGCAGCTATAGAGCAGCCTCGCGCATCGTGTAGAAGTTCTCCCCATTGAGAAGTTCATCGCGAAGCTTCCCGTTAAAGCTCTCATTGTAGCCATTCTCCCAAGGGGATCCCGGCTCTATGTAGAGTGTCTTCACGCCGATCCGACCAAGCCATTCTCGCACCGCGGTGGCCGTAAACTCCGCGCCATTGTCCGACCGGATATGCGCCGGTGGACCACACCTTCAGCCCGCCATACTCACGTCGCCAGCGGTAATAACTCTGCTCCGATATTCCCAGACCACTGCATAGCGATCCGGTCTTCTCTCCCTGCGAAAGCCGGACCTCGGCCTTGCGAAGCATCCCGATGATCTGCTCCGCAGTGTAGTTCTTCCGTGCCATTCTTCGCTCCTTCCAAGCGTAAAATAGCCGGATCGCCCAGTTCGAACGGCAACAGATTTTGAAAGCAGAAGGCGTCTAGAAAACTAGGGGCTATTCAGACTTCAGAAGGTCAGAACCCTCTTGCATCACGGGCGGCGACCACAGAAGTCCTGACCCTAGAAAATGTATTGAAGTCGTATTTCGAGGTTTGCATTACGCGTTAAGTTAACTTGCGCTTCCTCAAAGCGTGGGGCTCGGGGTTTAAATCCTGGATTTTTTGAAAACCCATAACCCTCTTTGGGGATGCCGGCGAATGTATCGAGCTGGTTATTCGAATTCCTATCGTGAAACACGCTGATGGCGTAATCGCCAGGCTCGCTGAGCATTATAACCGCCGGAGTGGTCCCTTTTGCCGCATTGAAGGAATAGGTCCGCGCGCCCGGACCAGTGCATTCCGGGAAGCCGGAGCCACGCGGGCATACCGCAACCCGGATTAATCCCTTACTGGATGCGACGTTGACCACATTCAGATCAATCTGAAGATTGGACTCATTCGCGTCGGCCGCGATGGAGCCAAGGCTAAACACAAGCGCAATAACTGCGGCAAAACGGTGAACCATAGGTTGTGATCGTACACGAGCCTATTCCGGCACGCCAGCTTTCCTCGCGCGTCCTCCTGCCGAGCTTGCCTCATCAATCGCGTCTGCTACGATTTGAGCATGGGCTGTCCTGATCCGATTGTCATTGTAGGGGGTGGCCTGGGTGGATCGTTAGCCGCCTTGGCACTGCATCATTCACGGCCTGAAGTGCCGATCCTTCTGCTTGAGAGCGGGCCAACTTTTGGAGGCGATCACACCTGGTCTTTCTTCTCCAGCGATGTGCCGCCTGGTTCGGTGGAGATGGTTCAATTGCTCCGGCCGCGGACATGGCCAACCCACCGGGTTCATTTTCCGGGGCGGGAGCGGCGGATCGATATTCCCTATAACACCGTACAGTCGGCGGCGCTCGACCGTGTGATCCGCATGCATCTCCCGCCCGGCAAATGGAGAACGGGTGCCAAGGTCGCCAACTTGACGGGCGACAGCGTGGAACTGGAGGGTGGCGAAACGCTGCTGGCGCGCGCGGTAATCGATGCGCGTGGTCCGCAAGGCCCAATGCCGGGTCTTACGCTGGGGTGGCAGAAGTTTGTCGGCGTCGAGCTGGCATCCACCTCGCCGGACCCCGAATGCGCGATCGTTATGGACGCCACGGTTGATCAGATCGGTGGCTATCGGTTTGCCTATATCCTGCCCCTCGCACCGCAACGGGTACTGGTGGAGGACACCTATTACACCCTCGACCCTACTCTCGATGAAAACGAGGTCGTCGCGCGGGCGCACGCCATTGCGGAGGAGGCTGGGCTTGATGGCAAAGAACTGCGGCGGGAAAGCGGCGTGCTTCCCATCGTCATATCAGGAAAACCCGATCTTTTCTGGCCGAAGGATGATCCCATTGCCCGATTGGGCCTGACTGGCGGTTTTTTTCACGCGACCACCGGCTATTCCATAGGACTGGCTTTGCAGATGGCGCAAGAATTTGCGCGATTGGGGGGCGAATATGATGGCCCGGCCCTTGCGCAATGGACCCGCTCCCGCTTCCTTCGTCACTGGCACAACATGCGCTTCTATCGTGCGCTCAACCGGATGATGTTCTACGCTGCCGGGGATGAGGAGCGGTATCGCATTTTTGAGCATTTCTATCGCTTACCACGATCGACAATCGCCCGTTTTTACGCCGGAACGCTTACGGCTCTGGACAAGGCTCGAATTCTGACCGGCAAACCGCCGGTCGTGATGTCGGCTGCCCTCAAGGCCATGGTCCGCCCATGAGCTCGCGCGCCGAGATTGTACGGTTTTCCAAGGAAACGATCAGCGTGGGTTCGCAAAGTTTTGCCGCAGCGAGCGCGTTGTTTGCTCCCGATGTGCGAGAGCGGTGCTGGATGCTTTACGCCTGGTGCCGAGCTGCGGACGATCTAACCGATGGGCAGACCCTTGGCCATGACGCAGGCAACAACGCTGATCCTGACCGCGCCCACGCCTTCCTGCAGGAGATGACGGCACGCGCGCTCGACAGCGACGAGGCTGTTCCACCACCGTTTGAAGCGCTGCGCCATGTCGTGCGCGAGACGAATGTCAGTCGGGGTTTGATAGAGGATCATCTGGCTGGGTTTGCGCTAGACGCCTCCCAATGGCGTGCAGCAAGCGAGCAGGATTTGCTGCAATATTGCTACCATGTGGCAGGCAGCGTTGGTTGCATGATGGCCATCGTGATGGGGGTTCCGCCAGGCGATGAGGATACGCTGGACCGGGCTTGTGACCTGGGAATTGCCTTCCAACTGTCCAATATTGCCCGCGACATAATTCCCGATGCGCAAGTGGGGCGGTATTATTTGCCTGACGAATGGCTGCGCGAACACAGCCTCGATTTAGCAGCAATCAGCGAACCGGAAAATCGCGAGATAGTGGCGGTGCTCGCGGCGAGGCTTATTGGCATCTCGCAGCCCTACCATCGGTCAGCCCGGATTGGGGCCCTGAAGCTGCCCTTCCGCTCGCGTCTGGCCGTGTTGATGGCGGACGGGGTTTATGGCGCAATCGGACAAAAAGTCGTGCGATTGGGGTCGAAGGCTTGGGATCAGCGGGTTTCGACACGCGCGGCTGAGAAGTTCTCACAACTGGCCGTCGCGCTTGGCCGCGGCGTTTTTGGCAATGCCCCGCAATCGCGCGAGGGGCTGTTCCAGCGCCCCCGCTAATCCTGATCAACTTCGGATGATCGGACGCTCCCCAATCGGCGGAGTTGATCACGCAAATCCGCCACCTTGGGCGCCCAAAGGAAACCGAAGCTCACCGTCCCCTGCTTGGTTGAGACAGCGTGATGCAACCGGTGGGCTTGTACGATCCGCTTGAAATAGCGGCTATGCGGAACGATCCGATGCGGCAGGCGGCGGTGCACGATCCAGTCGTGAAAACCGAAATAGATGGCGCCATAGGCCGCTATTCCCACTCCCACGGTGGTATAGACGCTGCCCCATTCTTCCTGCACGCCCAGCCAAATCAGCAGGATGGAAGGCAGGGCAAAAATGGCTGCATAGAGGTCATTCCATTCCATCATTCCCCTGCGGGGGCGATGGTGGCTGGCGTGAAGGAACCATCCCGGCCCATGCATGACCCAGCGGTGCATGGCGTAGGCAAACCCTTCCATCCCAACGACTGTGATAACGAAAATGCAGAGGATGGCGAACCAAGACATATCCGAACCATACCGCACAAGGGCGCCATGTTAAACGATAAGGCTGGCCGTCGCCTTGGCGCTGCCAATCACCCCGGGAATGCCGGCGCCGGGATGCGTACCGGCTCCAACGAAGTAGAGGTTCTCGAATTTGTCGTCGCGATTATGGCCGCGAAACCACGCGCTCTGCGTGAGCACTGGCTCCAAGCTGAACGCGGAGCCCATATGAGCGCCGAGATCATCGCGGAAATCTTCGGGCGTGTAATGAAAGCTGGTATCGAGCCTTTCATAGATATCGGGAATGAGAGTGTCGCGCACGCGATCGAGCACGATGCGTTCATAGCGCGGCCCTTCCGCCGCCCAATCGACCGCAGCCCGCCCAAGATGAGGGACTGGAGCAAGCGCGTAAAACGTGGAGCAACCGGGGGGCGCCATCCCCGGATCCGTCGCGCTGGGGTGGTGAAGATAGATCGAGGGATCGGGTGCGAGTGCGCCTTTGTCATAAATATCGTCGAGCAGCGTGGCGTAGCGATCGGAAAACAGAATGGAATGATGCGCGATATCGGGAAAGCTTCCTTTCAAGCCAAAATGCACCAGGAAAAGGCTGGGCGAAAAGCGCTTGCGCGATAAGGAACGTAGTCTTTTGCGCGCGTAATCGGAATTGGTGAGCAGGCCATAGCTGTGAACCAAATCACCGTTGCTCGCGACGAGATCGGCCTCATGCGCTGTTCCCGACTCCAGCGTAACGCCTGTCACCCTGCCATTGGCGTGATCAATGCGGGAGACTTTTTCACTAAGCTTCAACGTACCCCCCAGCCGGATGAACAACGCCACCAGCCCCTGAACGAGGGCATTGGTGCCGCCCTTTGCGTACCAAACGCCGCCCAGTTTCTCCAATTGGTGGATGAGCGCGTAGATGCTGCTCGTCCGCATCGGGTTGCCGCCGACCAGCAGCGTGTGAAAGGACAGCGCCTGGCGCAGATGTTCGTCCTGCACATAACTCGCGACCACGGAATAGACTGAACGCCACGCCTGATAACGCGCCAATGCGGGCGCTGCCTTCAGCATCTGAGCGAAGTCGAGGAAGGGCACCGATCCCAGCTTGAGATAGCCCTGTTCGTAGACCCCGTATGAATAGTCCAGAAACCGGGCATAGCCGTCGACATCACCCGGATTGAGCTTGGCGATTTCCGCGTTCAGCGCCGCATCATCGTTGGAATAGTCAAAGCGAACCCCGTCATTCCAGATTAGACGGTAAAAGGGCGTGATGGGGAGCAAATCGACATCCCGCTCTAAGCGATCCCCTGATAGCGCCCATAATTCTTTCAAACACGCTGGATCGGTGATCACCGTTGGCCCAGCGTCAAAAGTATAGCCATCCCGGTTCCACACATAGGCGCGCCCGCCGGGCTTATCGCGCGCTTCGAAAATCGTTGTTGTGATACCCGCGCTCTGCAAACGGATTGCCAGCGCCAACCCACCGAAGCCCGCGCCGATCACAATGGCACTCGACGCTTTTCGCATGACAATGTTCCATTTTGCTGCAACTTTACATCGGGATTCTACGTTAATGTTTTCTATCTGTCGCGGCGAATATGCGGCACTGTTGAAGCGAGACAATCGCGATGGAAGCTGGGCGACGACAAATTGCTAACCGAGTTGCCGCTGGGGCGCGGCGCGTAATTCTCGCAACGCCGCGCGGATTTTGCGCGGGTGTTGTGCGAGCGATCGATGCGGTTGAAACCGCCCTGACGAAATTCGGTGCCCCCGTCTATGTGCGCCGCGCCATTGTTCACAACGCCCATGTAGTGCGCGATCTGGAAGCCAAGGGGGCGATTTTCGTCCAGGAGTTGGACGAGGTTCCAGACGGCGCGATCGTAATTCTCTCCGCCCATGGGAGCGCGCGTGCCGTCAAAACGAGAGGGCAGGTCCGCAACTTGCGGATTGCGGATGCCATTTGCCCCTTGGTGGCCAAAGTCCACCATGAAGTGGAAAATTGGTACAATTCGGGGCGGCACATCCTGCTGATCGGCCATATTGGTCATCCCGAAATTGTCGGAACGCTCGGCCAGGTGCCACAAGGGGCGATTTCCGTCATTTCGACATGCGATGATCTGGAGGCGCTGGAACTGCCATCCAACACAGCCGTGGCTTACGCGGTTCAGACAACCTTTTCCGTTCGCGATGCCGCCGGTTTGATCGCAGCAATCCATACGCGTTTCGCTGACGTTGCTGGCCCTCGGTCGAGCGATATTTGCTACGCCACCACGAACCGGCAGGAGGCTTTGGCGAGCTTCGCAAGCGAATGCGATCTGGTGCTGGTAATTGGTGACCCAACGTCATCCAACGCACGCCGTCTGGTGGAGGTTGCGCGCGATGCAGGCTGCGCGCAGGCCATGCTTGTGCAGGATGCAGCGACCCTGCCAGAGGAAGCGATACTTCGCGCGGCCAACACAATTGGCATCACCGCCGCCGCGTCCACGCCCGACCACGCCGTTAAGGACGTGTGCGACCGACTGGAAGCTTGGGGCTATGCGATAGAGACGCGCGCCGGACGCGGTGAGCAGGTCCGCTTCCGCCCCGTCGCGCTGGCTGGATTGGACGCCGCGCAGTTCCCGGTAGAGTTCGACCAGCGGATATCGCAGGTCCGTAACGATGTGGAGCAAGAGATCAATCGCGCAATTGGGCGGGACGAGGGGCGGAACCATCAGCTTGCCGATGCCATGCGTTATGCGGCGATGGGGGGCGGGAAACGCTTTCGTTCGTCGCTGGTCGTCGCTGTCAGCGAGCTTGTCGGTGGCGCTTATCAGCACGCAATCCGGGTGGCGGCAGCCATCGAATGCGTGCACGCCCAATCCCTCGTGCACGATGATCTGCCTTGCATGGATGATGATGATTTGCGCCGGGGGAAACTGGCGCTGCACCGGAAGTTCGACGAGGCAACCGCCATCCTTGCCGGTGACGCTCTGCTCGCGCTGGCGTTTGAAATTCTCGCTGGAAAGGACACGCATCCCAGCGCGGACGTGCGCGCCAATCTCGTCCTCGCTTTGGCGCAAGCTCTTGGCCAGGACGGCTTGGCGGGCGGCCAGATGATGGACCTCTATCCCCCTCAAAACCCTACCAAAGAAGATGTTTTCCAGTGCGAAGCACGCAAAACGGGCGCTCTTATCCGTTTCGCGGTGGAGGGCGGCGCAATGCTTGGGAACAGCAGTGGCGCGGATCGGGCAACGCTGAAACGATTTGCGGAAAATCTTGGCCTCGTGTTCCAGATTCGCGACGACATGCTGGATGAGCGCGGAGATGCCGCGGTGCTAGGAAAAGCCGTGGGCAAGGATGCCGTATCGGGGCGCCGTAGCGTCACGTCCTTGCTGGGGTTTCAAGGGGCGCAGGAACAAGCGCGCAAACTGGAAAATGCCTGCCACGATGCGTTGGAAGATTTCGGATCCAAAGCTTCCTCACTTCGAGATTTGACGCGGTTCGCTGTCAGCCGAGTACACTGATGGCAACGGCGGCATGGCTTGGATTGGCGGCTGCCTGCTCAACGATGACATTGATCATTTTCGTGCGCTATCTTGTGGTCAGCGGTGTTTTCGTTTGGATTGGCGAGAAGCGCCGTCCCGGCCTGCACAAAGGGTTGTCCCGGCAGATGCGCCATGAAGTGGCATGGTCGAGTGTGAGTTCACTCATCTACGCGGTTCCCGCTGCGATCGCCGCTTGGGGTTGGCATGCGCATGGCTGGACGAAGATTTACACCGAACTTCAGCCGAGAGATGTTTGGTGGATACCGCTATCCCTCATCTTGGTTCTGCTTTTCCATGACAGCTGGTTTTACTGGACCCATCGGCTGATGCACCGTCCGCGGCTGTTTAAATTAGTCCATGCTGTGCACCACAAAAGCCGACCGCCAACCGCTTGGGCGGCGATGGCATTTCATCCCCTCGAAGCGGTGACCGGCGCCATCTTCGTGCCAATTATCGTGTTCGTTCTGCCCCTTCACATCGCGGTGGTCGGGGCTGTGTTGGCGATCATGACGCTTATGGGAGCGGCCAACCATGCCGGATGGGAAATTCTGCCGCAAAGCCTTGTGCGCGGGAAAATTGGCAACTGGCTAATATCGGCAACGCATCACGAGGTTCATCATCGCTTTTATAGCCGCAATTTCGGTCTCTATTTCCGTTTTTGGGATCGTCTGATGGATACGGATGGCGGGCTTAAATGAATTGGATGACGAGCGGCACTGTTAGAGCAAATGCACCGGTGGGTGGCGTCAAAGCAAACGCACCGATTGTTCGAATGAGCGAGCATGCGTAGGGCGGGGCGATGCCTCGTCCTCGCAAACCATTCTCTCCATTGGGTAGTTTCAACGCAAACGCACCTGCTGACAAGATGAGGCTTTGCGGGGTTGAGGTGACACGGCAAAAGTGGTCCGGTTGCAGAGTTAGGTCGTGAACCCATTGAAGCGCTTGGGATTGATGGTCCAGATCCATGGTTAGTTTCCGGCTTGCCTGGCCCCGATCGGGGCCAGGCAATATCCTGATCCGGCAAGGTATTCCGCCGGCGTCAAATTGCAAAGGGCCATGTGAGGACGACTAACGTTGTAGTCCCTCCTCCAAGCCTCGATCAGCCGCTTTGCCTCGGCCAGCGAGGCGAACCAGTGAACGTTGAGACATTCGTCGCGCAGCGACCCGTTGAACGTCTCGATATGCGCATTGTCCGTCGGCTTGCCGGGACGGCTGAAGTCGATCCGAACGCCATGATGATACGCCCATAGATCGACGAGATGACCGGTAAACTCAGCGCCATTGTCCGCAAACAGGTATTTCGGCGCACCGCGCTGATACGTCAGGCGGTTGAGGACCTCGACGACATGCTCACCGCGCAGCCGCTGGCCCACCTCGATTGCCAGCGCCTCACGGCTGAACACATCAACCACCGTCAGCATCCGGAACTTCTGGCCATTGCTCAACTGGTCATGGACAAAGTCCAGGCTCCACGCCTCGTTGGGACGTTGGGGCTGGCATCGTGCCTGCCGGTGCACGACCATCTTGCGCCGACGCGGCCGCTTCGTTCGCAGCGTCAGGCCCTCTTCGCGGTAGAGCCGATAGACGACGTTGCGACCAACCTGCCAGCCTTCACGCCTGAGCATGACATGCACGCGTCGATAGCCGTAGCGGATCCGCGTGGCGACAATCTCGTGCATGCGCTGGCGTAGCGCGGTGTGCGGATCTCGCGTGCTGGGCTTGCGCTGGGTCGAACGGTGTTGCCGCGTCACCTGACAGGCCCGGCGCTCGCTGTAGCCGTGTGACGACACGACATAGGCTACAACTTCCTTCATGAGCGCCGGCCGGGAAACTTTTTTGACAGAACGTCCTGCAGCACCGCCTTATCGAGGCTCAGCTCTGCAACCAGCTTCTTCAGGCGCGCATTTTCCTCAACGACCTGTTTGAGTTCGCGGACCTGATCCGATTCCAGCCCCCCATACTGCCGCTTCCAGCGGTAAAATGTCTGCTCGGTGATCCCCACCTGGCGGATCAGATCCGCCACCGGCAAGCCCAATTCTGCCTGCTTCAACACCGCTACGATCTGCTCCGTAGAAAACCGCTTCCGCTTCATCGACGTACCTCCTCAAAAAGAAAATCCGCCGGAAATACTAGGTCGTGAACCCATAAAAGTTGCGCGGGCGTGGGCATCCCTTTAGCTCTAAACGCATGGGCAAGCGCAGCGGCGTCATCGATCATGAGGAAGGTTTGGCCAAGCTGAGCCTGGTCGAACTGGATGAGGGGATTGACCGCTACCGGACGCGTCTGAAAATTGCGCCGACAAGCCAACTCTGCAAGTCGTTCGAAAGCCGCATCCACTGGCTGGAGCGGTATCGCGCAAAGCATCATTCTGACTGAGGTACGCAAATCGCTTTCACTGCCGGTCGATGTCTGATTCAGCATTGGCATGAGCCGATATGACCTAACCGATTTCGAGTGGCGCGTGATCGAGCCACTTTTGCCCAACAAACCAAGAGGCGTTCCACGTGTCGATGACCGCCGCGTCTTGAACGGCATCTTCTGGGTGCTGCGCTCTGGTGTTCCTTGGCGCGACCTTCCCGAACGCTATGGTCCGCGCACCACCTGCTACAACCGCTTCGTGCGATGGCGAAAAGCGGGTGTGTGGGATCGGATGATGGATGCCATCACCGTCGCTCACGATGGCGAAATCCAGATGATCGACAGCACTTCGGTTCGCGCGCACCAACAGGCCGCGACCGCAAAAAGGGGGATCGAGATCATTGTCTCGGTCGTTCCCGAGGCGGACTTTCAACCAAAATCCACGCGGTCGTCGATGGGCAAGGTCTCCCGATCCGACTGAGCCTGACCGCTGGGCAAAGCCATGACGGCCAAGCTGCTGACGGTTTGCTCGACCATGTTGGTGCCGGAACGATAGTGATGGCCGATAAGGCATATGATGCCGACCGCATCCGGGCGTCTCTCCGCGAAAGGGGCGCGTTCGCCAATATCCCGCCCAAGTCCAACCGCCGATCAAAACCGTATTTCAGCACTTGGCTCTATCGCGAGCGGAACCTCATCGAACGCTTCTTCTCCAAGCTGAAGCACTTCCGCCGGGTTGCTACCCGCTACGACAAGCTGGCCGAAAACTTCCTCGCCATGGTCCAACTCGCCTCAATGCGGCTGTGGTTGCGGGCTTATGAGTCTACGGCCTAGCCCAACGCTCCACAGCCTGTCACCGCCCTCGATTTCAAGATCTCTATTTTGTAAGAAAACTTGCATGCCTTCCGGTACGCGCTCTAGATGCTGAAGCGCCCGGGCCTTCTTATTCGATCGCTGATAACTAAAGCACAAGTGCCTTTGTATCGCCGTCACGCATTACCCCCGGTACCCACCCTTCGACTTGAGGGCTTCCAGGCTCCAAAAAGGAGCGTCCGCTTATCGGGTTTGACGTCCCTAAGCTGCCAGTCCGCCACCGGCCCAGTTCACGCCATTCACATGCTATGAATGTACGGCAGGTATCGGTGGACTAATCTAAGCCACAGAATGACCGCTATGTTGGCGAAACCAGCATACATTCGCATCATGGACAGCATGCCGTTAGTCAGCGAGATTAGGCGACATAGACGACGGGTGATCCCACTAATCCAGTAGATCGAGATCGCTGCCGTCGCCCAAGGGGTTGCACCAGTCTGCGCCGATTGCGAACTGCCACCAGTTTGTCGGCTGGCTCAGGTCGACAGGGCTGGGGTCTTTTGAACACAAGTGCTCCCGGTCGGTCCATACCTTCAAGCATATCGAGATAGTCCTTGGTATCGGGGGCGATTTCGGCCACCGTCACATAGCCAGTCTCCGCGACGAAGTGAGCGAACTCCCGGCTGATGACAGGCGTTTCGTCGATCCAGAAAGGATCGACCTGAACTTTGCGGCCCGGCGCTTTGCCCGATAGAAACGATCGGAACGCATGGAGAAAATACCAGCAGCAAGGTAGATCATCCCTGCAGGCTCTGTGATGTCAGTCATGTGCAGATTCCTGCCTCATCTTTCACCCTCGGAGCTCATCGACGCGGGTGCTACGCCATCTCGTACTCTCTGCATGAGGCCTTCGTAATCGAAGATCATCGTCTACGGGGTATGGCTCCTGTTAATTTGAGTGCCAAAATGATAGCCAATGAATCTTTCTTAGTTGGTATTACGGGCTTGCTCTAGCGGCCACAGCTCCTTGCAACTGCTGCTACGCCCATGTCGAGAGCTACCTCAAAGCGGCGACGGAACCGTTCCGGATCGCGCTTCGACAGCCCCTCGTTGTCGGACAGGACCAGCATGTTGGTGACGACGAGATAGCCC